>CAZRAD010000115.1:0-8839 GCA_964597945.1 uncultured bacterium | reverse complement strand
AGCCGACCGGCGCGATGCCGATGGCGCGGTCTCTGAGCCCGAACTCGTCCACGAGTTCCGCGACAAGCCTGTGAGCGATGCCGTGCCCGCATCCCGGGCAGTAGAGCGTCTGCTCCGGCTTCATCGCCTTGGGCATTCCGAATACCTGCTGCTCCACGGCTGTCCTCCTAGAAATTGCGTATGACCTCATCGCCCTTTGAGGCGAGGATCTTCTTGAGCTGCTCGACGATGTCATCCTCGACCGGGACGCCGCCGGCGGTCCGGCCGTGCAGATGGACACGCGACTTGCCGCACGTCGCGAGTCGGACGTCCTCGATCATCTGCCCGAGGCTCATCTCGACCGTGAGGAAGTTCTCGATGCGGTCGGCAAGCGCGTTCAGCGGTGCGTTGGGGAACGGCCAGAGCGTGATGGGACGGAACATCCCGACCTTGATCCCCGCCTCGCGGGCCTTGACCATCGCGGCCTTTGCCACGCGGGCGGATGTACCGTAGGCGACGATGACGATCTCGGCGTCGTCCAGCATCAGCTCCTCGAACCGCACCTCGTTCGCTTCGATCAGATCGTGCTTCTTCTGGAGCTTCAGGTTGTGCGCCTCGAGCTTGCCCTCGCCGAGGTGCACCGACGTCATCCAGATCGGCTCCTGCGTCGACGGATCGCCAAGCTGCCACGGCTGCTTGCTCGGAAGGTCGCCCGGCTCCTCGTACTTCGTCAGGACGAGCGGCTCCATCATCTGTCCGAGGATGCCGTCGGCAGCGATCATCGTCGGGATCCGGTAGCGATCGGCGGTATCGAATCCCAGAAGCGTGTAGTCGTAGAGCTCCTGGACGTCGCTCGGCGCGTAGACGACCGTCCGGTAGTCGCCGTGACCGCCGCCGCGCGTGCACTGGAAGTAGTCCGCCTGCGACGGCGCGATGTTGCCAAGCCCCGGCCCTCCCCGCATGACGTTCACGAAGAAGATGGGCAGCTCGGCACCGGCCAGGTAGCTGATGCCCTCCTGCTTCAGGCTGATTCCCGGGCCGGATGACGATGTCATCGTACGCATCCCCACAGCCGCCGCCCCGAAACACATGTTGATCGCCGCGATCTCGCTCTCACTCTGGATGAAGACCCGCCCCTCTTCGATCATCCTCTTCGACATGTAGGCGGTGAGCTCATTCTGCGGCGTGATGGGGTACCCGAAGTAGCACTGGCAGCCTGCCTGAACGGCGGCCTCGCCAATGGCCTCGTTACCCTTCATCAGGACCCTATCGCTCATACCGAGAGCTCCTTACTCTAAGCCGACCGCGGGGCCGAGGCGACGACCTCTCGGTCGGCGACACGACGTCCCGTTCGGCACGCTTATCTCAGCGGTAGACCTTGATGACCAGGTCAGGACACATGATGGCGCAGAAGGTGCAACCGGTGCACTTCTCAGGATCGAACGTCTCGGCCGGATGGACGCCCATCTTGTTGAATCCCTCGGCCGGTCTGAGGATCTTCTGCGGGCACGCCTCGATGCAGTACCCACACCCTTTGCATCGATCGACGTCGATCTCTATCCTCGGCACTCCTAACCTCCTTGACTGAAGGGTTAGACGTGGCTTCGATTGTTTCTGAGCCCCACTACAGTATCACGCGACAGTCAGGCCACCAAGGGCTTTTGCTCGCCCCAGGGAAAGACCGCGACTGCGCTCTGGGAGTGCGGATTCGCAAGGAGTCCGGCGTCGCGACCGGTCGTGACGCCAATCCTTTTGATGAGCTCAAGGGCCTCGGGATGCCCCTGAATCGCCGGAGAAGTGAGCCGTATTCGCCAGCGTGTGCGCATGCGGACCGCAATGATCCCCGAGACGCCGGCCCTCGCCACGGCGGCCAGAGCCCTCGGCGAGTCCGCGCCTTCGCGGTCCGTGACGACGACGCCGACTTCATCCGGCTCGAGATCCGCGCCGACACTCTCCGCGGGAGCGAACGAGTGGTAGTGCTTGTTGGGATTGAGAAAGACGTTCGTCCGTGAGATCGCCTCCTCCACCCTCGCTCGCGCCGCCTCGTGAGTCGACGCCTCCACGTCGAGGTCCCACAGCGTTTCTCTGACCAGACCGGCGACCACGCCGCTGAGTCCCATCTTGGCGTGCAGCGCCTCGAGCGCCGAGAAGGCCTCGTTGTCGGTGATCTTCAGCCGGACCGCCAGCCTGACGTTCTGAACCATCTCAGACCCCCTCTGCTGCGAACAGCCGTTCACAGATGGAGCGGAGCACCAGCGCGCCCGGGCCGGGAGCGATGAGCATCGTGCCATCGCCGCGCGCGGCGCGGCGCCGCCGACCCCACTCGCCCGCGAGCGTCTCCGGTACCTGATAGAGCCACGAGCAGCGCTCGGGGTGCGGCATCATCGCAACGACGTTGCCCCCCGGATTGCTGATGGCGGCGATCCCGGCTGTCGAGCCGTTCGGGTTCCATGGGAAGTCGTCCGAGAATGCTCCGTCGGGCGTCGCGTAGGTGAAGGCGATCTGCCCGTTCGAGCGGAGCCGCTCGACAAGCCCGGGGTCGCTCGTGACGAACCGGCCTTCCGCGTGTGCGATCGGGACGGGGACGACTTCACCGACAACCATGCCGACCGTCGCCGCCGTCTCCGTGCTCTCGACTCTGAGATAGGCCCAGCGTGAGTAGTAGCCGTCCCGGTCGGGCATGATATTGCGGGCCAGCCCCATCTCGACCTGTCCGTCGCCAAGCCCCGGCACCAGACCCGACTCGATGAGTATCTGTGCACCATTGCAGATTCCGAGGACGGGCTTGCCTGCCGCGGCCTGCGCGATGATGCAGTCCATGATGCGGTCCTTCGCGGCGATGGCGCCCGCGCGGACACGGTCCTGGTAGGAGAAGCCTCCGGGGAGGACGTACCCGTCGTAGCCCGCGAGCTCGTCCGTCGGCCCGTTCCACATGAAGATATCGGCATCGACGCCCTGTGCCAGCACGGCGCGCCGTGTCTCGTTCTCACAGTTGAGCCCGGGGAAGCGGATGACCGCCACACGCGGTGCTGTCGGCTTCATCGGTCCTCCTCCCCCGTGCGCCCCGTCATCGCGTCGCGCGCGCCGTGCAGCCAGGCCTCGCGCATCGCCGAACCGGTGATCGTCGTGACTCCGCCGCGGACGTTGCGAACCGACAGTGCATCGTCAGACGTCGTCGAGCCGATCCCGGCGAACCAGACGCCGCGGCCAGTGAGGATCTCGACCGCTCTCGCCTCGTCGTCCGGGGCGATCTCGAGCACGTACCCGCCGGCCTCGTTGAAGAGCGCGGCCACCTCGTCCCAGTCGCCAGGCGTCGGCTTGAGCGCCTGCCCGTCAATGGTGATACCCAGGCACGCGCCCTCGGCGCGCGTCAGCATCATCTCCGAAGCAGCCACGATGAGGCCGCCATCGGAGATATCGTGTGCGGCCGACACCAGGCCCTCCGAGATGAGATCGGTCACGGCCGCGTACATTCTCCGTTCGGCGTCGAAGTCGGTGCTCGAGAACGCACCGATGACGGCGGACCCATCAGGACCGCTCGCCCCGCGTGTGCCGCCAGGTGAGTTCCCGCCCACATCCAACTCCGGAAGCGCCTCCAGAAACGCCGAGCCGCCGAGCGCGACCCCGCGTACGCCGACGAGATAGAGCGCGTTCCCCACCTCCTTTACACCCTGCGTCACGTGCTTCGATACGTCGTCCAGCCGCCCGACGCAGCACACGATGGGCGACGGATGGATGGCGCTGCCGGTCGATGACTGGTTGTAGAAGCTCACGTTGCCGGAGACGATGGGGATGGCGCCGGCGGCGTCCTTGAGCCCGATACCGCGCGCCGCGTCCCCGACGCCGCGAACGGCCTCAACGAAATCATGGAAGACCTCGGGCACCTCCGGATCGCCGAAGTTCAGGCAGTCGGTCAGTGCGATCGGCACCGCGCCGACCGCGGCGACGTTGCGGACCGCCTCGGCCACGGCTCGCGCTCCCGCCTCGTACGCATCCACCGCGCCGTAGCGCGGAATCCCATCGCACGACACGGCGACACCGAGCGGCGAGCCCGGGATCGGCGCGAGTACACCCGCGTCCGCCTCGCCCGGCCGGACGACCGTCGAGCCCTTGACCTCGCTGTCGTAGTGCCGGAAGACGTGTTCCCGCGACGCGACGTTCGGCGAGCCGAGCACCGCAAGCAGCGCATCACCCAGGTCGACCTCGGCCGGCAGCCGGACGGGACGCATCGCACGATCCCGCTTCCTCGCGGGTCGGTCGTAGGCGATGCCGGTCGTAATCTGTTCGGTGGAAGCATCGCAGACAACTCGCCCCTCGTGCGTGAGCACGAACCTGGGCTCGTCGATGACCTTGCCGATGACAACGGCTCGCGACCCGTGACAGATCTCCGGCAGCTCGAATCGTTCATTGAAGATGGCGCAGACCTCCTCGGAGATCTCGCGGGGTACGACGAAGCTGTATCGCTCCTGCGTCTCAGAGCAGGCAATGACCTCCGGGAGCATTCCCTGCTCTGCGACGTGCACGCCGGAGAGGTTGAGACTCACGCCGAGCCCGGCCGCCGCCCCGAGCTCCGAAGTGGCGCACGCGATACCGCCGGCTCCGAGGTCCTTGAAGCCGATGGGAACGCCGCGGTCTCTTGCGAACTGGAGAACCTCCTGTGTCGCGACGGCGAGCATCCGCTTGAGAAACGGGTCCGGAACCTGGACCGCGTACTTGTCGTCGAACGCCTTCTCCTCATCGAGGATCCGGGAGGCGAAGGTCGCACCACCGAAACCTGACGGGTCCGTCGGCTTCCCGACGAGAATGACATCGTAGTCCCTGCCCCGAGCCTCGTTCGGGATACGGCTCCGGATGACGCGGTCCTCCCGGACGAGACCCAGCGCGACGACGTTCACGAGGCAGTTGTCGTCGAAGCACGGATCGAAGTAGACGTCTCCTCCGAGGTTCGGAACACCGAGCGCATTGCCGTACTGCCAGATCCCCTCGACCACGCCGTGGATGATCTCGCGCGTCCGCTCAGCATGCTCCCCGACGGGGTCTCCGAAGCGGAGCGGGTCCATCACACCGATCACATCCGCGCCCATGCAGTAGACGTCCCGAACGATGCCCCCGATACCTGTCGCCGCCCCCTCGTTCGGGACGACCTGCGAGGGATGGTTGTGGCTCTCGTGCGCAACGACGATGCAGTAGCTCTCCCCATCGACCACGCCCAGGCGAACAACCCCGGCATCCTCACCGGGTCCGAGCACAACATCGTCCCCCTTGGTCGGCAGATGCTCGCCAAGGACGGCACGACTGCTCTTGTACGAGCAGTGCTCGCTCCACATCGTGTTGAAGATGTTCCCCTCGACCACCGTGGGGTCGCGTCCGAGGAGATCCGCCACCTTGCGGGCCTCGGGTACCGTGAAGGACAGACCGGCGCGCCCGATCACGGCAGCGAGCTCGTCGTCCGGAACATCAATGATCGGGATCGTGGGGACAGCGGTGGAGCGGCGCTCCGTCACCGAGGAACCTCCTCGAGGATCATCTCGAATTGACGCGCCCGGCCTCGACGGATCGCATCGATGGTGAGTTCGTCTCCTACACGCGCGCCGTAGAATGCCGCCCAGACCGCCTGAGCGTCGGCCGTCGTGATCTCGTTGACGGCCAGTACGACGTCGCCGGGCCGAAGACCGGCACGATCCGCCGGGCTCTCCGGCTCGACGGTCGCGATGAAGGCGCCGTTGTCGTCCGGCAGAGCCAGAGCACGCGCCACGGACGACGTGAGATTCCGGAGTCCCATCCCGACCCAGATATCGCGCACCCGGCCGTACTGAATGAGTTCGTCAACGAGGAAGCGGGCCGTGTTGATCGGTATCGCGAAGCTCATTCCGATGTAGGCCTGATCGGAGGAGAACAGCGCGAACGAGTTGATCCCGATGACCTCTCCGCGTCCATTGACGAGCGGACCGCCTGAATTGCCTTCATTGATGGCAGCATCCGTCTGGATCATGTTCTTGTAGATCGCGCCGGCTGCCCGAGGCTGCACATCGCGATGAAGCGCACTGACGACACCGGCCGTCACCGTCGGTTCGGGATCGTCGAGCAGGTACCCGAACGGATTCCCGATCGCAACGACCCACTCACCGATCATGAGATCATCCGAGTCGCCCAGCGTCGCTACCGGCAGGTCCTCGCCGTCCACCTTGATCACGGCGAGGTCGTATCTCGGATCGGCTCCCAGAACGCGGCCCTCGAACTCACGCCCGTCCCGCAGAACGACGACGACGTCGCTCCCACCGCGGATGACGTGATCATTCGTGAGAATGTAGCCGTCCGGATCGATGATGAAGCCGGAGCCCGTCTCGAACCGGTGCTCCCGCATCCGCCCGGGGTAGTAGCCGCGGAGAAACAGGTCGAAGAACTCGCTGCCCGACGCTCCAGGGGTTTCCGAGTCGGGACGGTTCACGCTGATGGAGACCGTGGCGCGCCCGACTCGCTCAGCCGCCGTCACAATGGCGGAGCGCCTCGACACGCCGATTCCAGCGCCCGGCTCGAGTTGCGCGCGCATCGAATTCACCGACACGACGAGCCCTGTCGTCACGCCGGCCAATATGAACACGAGGGCGAGTATGACGGTTCGCGACGACCTGGAGTCCAGTCCGTCCTCCTCACGTCATTGGCACACTGCGTCGAGCCCGCACATTCGCGGGGCCGAACTTCATCGGGACTTCACCTTCTCCCAGTCCGCGAGGAAGGCATCGATGCCCTTATCCGTCAAGGGATGCTTGAACATCTTCTCGAAGATACCGGAGGGGATCGTCGCGATGTGCGCGCCGATCATCAGCGACTCCACGACGTGGAGAGGATGACGGACGCTGGCCACGATGACCTCGGTCTCGAACCCGTAGTTCTCATAGATCTGGACGACCTCCCGGATGAGGTCCATGCCCACCGCGCCGGCATCATCGAGGCGCCCGATGAAGGGGCTGACATACGAAGCACCCGCCTTCGCCGCGATGAACGCCTGATTCGCCGAAAAGACCAGCGTGCAGTTCGTCCGGATGCCCAGCGTCTTCAGCTCGCGGATCGCGCGAGCCCCATCTTTGGTCATCGGGATCTTGATGACGACGTTCTTGTGAATGGCCGCGAGCTTCTTTGCCTCATTGACCATCCCAGCCGCGTCGAGGCTGACGACCTCGGCGCTGACCGGGCCATCGACCGTCTCGCAGATCTCACGGATGATGTCCTCGAACTTGCCCTCGACACGTGAGATGAGGGTCGGGTTCGTGGTCACGCCGTCGACCAGGCCGATCGCAGCCGCCTCTCGTATCTGGTTGATATCCGCCGTGTCCAGGAATATCTTCACGTCACACCTCCCCGCTGTACTCCACCTTTTCAAGGTAGAGGCCGCATGCCGGCGCCGTGGCGCCGGCCTCACTTCGATCGCGTGCCTCAAGGATCTCGCGGAACTCTGAGACCGTCGTTCGTCCGCGACCGACCTCGGCGAGCGTCCCGACGATCGAGCGCACCATGCCCCGCAAAAAACGGTTGGCGCTGACTCGCAGGACCATCATCCCGCCGAGCTCCGGGAGCCATTCTAGCGAAATCGAGTCCAGACGGCAACGATGATGCGCGGGCGCGCTCCCAGTCAGGCAAAAGGAGGAGAAGTCGTGCTCGCCGACCAGCGTTCCCGCGGCCGAACGCATCGCCTCCAAGTCGAGCCGCCTTCCGACGACCCAGCGTCGGTTTCGCCAGAGCGGGCTCTCCTCGACCGACATCACATACACGTACGATCGCCTGGTCGCCGAGAACCGGGCGTTGAACCCCTCAGGCGCCTCCTCGACGGATCGCACGCGAACGTCGTCGGCAAGCCGCGCGTTGAGCGCTCCCGCGACTCGATCGGGCTGAAGCGTCAGTCCTGTCTCGACGTGCGCAACCTGCCCCATCGCGTGGACGCCGGAGTCGGTTCTGCCCGCCCCGTGTACAGCCACCGGCACCCCCTCAAGTCCGGAGAAGGCCTCCTCGAGCGTCCCCTGAACCGTTCGCGCCCCCGGTTGGGTCTGCCAGCCCGCGAACTCGGTCCCGTCATACGAAACGGTCAGCTTGAGGATGCGGGCGCTCACATCCCGCCCCCTCTCGCGGCGGGCATGCTGCGAGAGACCACGACCACCGCGAGCAGGGCCAGCGTGATCAGCGCAAGCGCAGCCACGTCCCGGCCGCCAAGTCGCAGCTCGACGTATTTCGTCCTTCCGGCCGCGCCGCGGTAGCACCGCGCGTCCATTGCGAGAGCAAGTTCGTCGGCGCGACGGAACGCGCTGGCGAAGAGCGGAACGAGTATCGGAAGCGCGCCGCGCGCTTTCGCGATGAGCCCGCCACTGAAGCTCGCGCCGCGACCCTGCTGCGCTTTCATGATGCGGCGCGCCTCCTCGAGGATCGTCGGCACGAACCGGAGCGCGATGACCGCGATCATGGCGAGTTCGTGAACCGGGAACCGCAGCCATGCCAGCGGACGGAGAAGACGCTCGAGAGCGTCGCCCAGATCGACAGGCGAGGTCGTCGCCGTCAGGAGTCCGGCGCCCGTGACCATGAGCGCCACCCGCCATGCGAAGAACCCACCTGTGGCGAGTCCCTCCAGCGTGATCCAGGGCAGCCACGTCGCCACGGCTGTGCCGGTCCCCAGCAGTCCGTGCATCAGGAAGACGACCGCAAGCAGCCACTTGAGGGAGAGCACATTGCGGTAGACGAACGCCGGTCCAAGGCGCGCGACGCCCGCCACCGCTATGAGCATGACGCTGAGAAGCGCATATGCCGGCCAGCTCTCAAGCGCGATGACCAGCGCCAGAACAACGGCAGCGCCCGCCATCTTGACGCGTGGATC
>CAZRAD010000114.1:0-9036 GCA_964597945.1 uncultured bacterium | reverse complement strand
GCCTGAGCGAGTCGAGGAACATCCTCAGGCTGTACTCCTTGCCGCGGTGATATCGCGTGACCGTGAACCCGAGCTCTTCAAGATGGGCGACCCATGCATCGGCGTCGTGCCAGTCCGCCACGAAGAGCGGTGTCTCATATCCCGCCCGGCGGAGTCCGCACACGAGCTGTGTCATGTACACCTCTGCCCCTCCCCACGCCCGGGCATCGGTGTAGAACGGGATCGTTCGAGGGAGGTCACCGGGACGCTCACGACGCATCACGACTCTCCCTTCCAGGTGCTGTCCGGCGCCGTGAGAGCACCGGCCGCTTCCGGCCCGAACTGCCCCTCGCGGACCATCCTGTCCAGCGAGACGATGATGGCGAGCAATGCATAGAGGGCATAGCCGACGTTGCGGTGATAGAACAGGTGGACGAAGAGCGTCTGCGTGAGGATGGCAAGCAGCCCCGCATAGGTACCCTGAGCGATGAAGCCGTACCCCTGGTAGCGAGCGAGCACGCGGAGGTTGTGCAGCGCCATCCTCAGGATCATCCCCAGCAGCAGGACGTACGCGATCGTGGCGGGAATGCCGTTCTCCGCGGCAAGCGTCAGCAGGAGATTGTGTCCCTGCGAGAGATACCGACCGCCTACCATGCTGTGATCAGCGTGCCACGGGAAGGCTGACGGTCCAACGCCGATGAACGGGTGCGCTGCTATGAGGTCGAGCGCGGAGCGGAAGATCGCCGGGCGCGCGGAGTAGTTGCTCCTGTTGAGCTGTTCGAACCTCATTGAGATCAGTTCAACGACGCCCCGTCCAGAGTACGCCAGCGAGAGCCCCTGGGAGACGATCGCGAAGAGAATGAGGAACACGAAGATCCTGCGCAGCGCGCGGCGGTCGCTCAGTCCAAGCAGACCGATGCCACCCACGACTCCGATCCATGCGCTCCGTGAATAGGTGAAGAGCAGTGCGAGCAGGCCAAGCAGAATGCCGGCATCGGCGAGGATCCTCTGGTACCACTTCTTCAGGTGGTCGACCATGAAGAACCAGGTCGGAAGCGACATGATGAGAAACGCCCCGAGGAAGTTCGGATGTCCGAGCCCGAGGAAGCTCGTCCCCTCGGAGCGACCACCGATGACGCCGGCCTCGAGCTGGTCCTCCGTGGCGGTGACCGCCTCGACGGCACCGCCGAATCGCTGAAACAGACCGATGGCGGCTACGAGAAGCCCTGCGAGCGCGAAGGTGGTCGCGAACCGCCGGAGGTCCCGAGGCTCCCTGAGAAACGTCACGACGAGATAGAACCACGCGAAGTAGAGCACCTGCTCCTTCCAGTAGAGCAGGATCCGACCGAGCGCGAATCCCCCCGTGTTCTTGGTCAGGCCGACGACCATCGCCAGCGTGACCAGGAGCAGATAGACGAACACGACCCTGTCGAGAGCGGTCGTGCGGACGAGTGGTCCCTTCGCGGCGAACGCGCGGTCGGATGCGTATCGGACCATGTAGACGAACCACACGCCCAGCAGCGCCACGTTGAAGCCGCTGATGTGAAACGCGTCGTCGACACCAAGGCTGACACCGGGGCGCGTGAACGCGATCATGGCGCACAGCCCGAGAAGCGCCCATTCGATACGGAAGACCGTCAACGCGATGATCGCGACGGCCATGACGAAGACGATGAAGTACAGCGGTTCGGGGAATCGGACCTTCGTGAGGAGTATCCACGAGCTGGCGACATAGAAGAGAATGGCGGCCACCCAGACCGGCCATGAACGGCCGAGGAAGTCCTCGCTCCGTTCGTACAGCTGTTCCAGACGCTGGGTGAACCCGTTCAACATCGCTCCCTCCTGACCCTCCGACGCTGCATCCGGGCGCTTGAGCGCCCCGTGTGGCGCCGCATCGGCCTGCGCGGGCCCGGGAGAGCGGCTCGTCTTGTTCCGGGGCTGCGCTCCGTTCCGGACACGCCGCCGCGGTGGCTCTGCGCTACAACCGCTCGTAGATCATGCGGGGGATGTAGAACCTCCGTCTGTTCAAGACGGTCCCCAGGATATTCGCCCCGGCGCCTCGCAGCTGCTCGGTCGCCAGCTCCACGAGCTGACGCTTGGTCCTCCCCGCGCGGATGACCAGGACAACGCCGTCGACCCGTCCCGAGAGCTGAAGCCCCTCGGAGAACGAGAGCACCGGCGGCATGTCGATGATCGTCAGCGGGAAGCTCCTGCGAAGCGAACCGATGACATCGTCGATGTTCGAGTCGGTGAAGACGCGCGGTGGCGCCACGACACGCCGGCCTGCCGCCATCAGCGACAGGTGCGGCACCTGCGTCGCCTGGATGCACTGCGAGAGCTCCGCGCCGCCCAGCACGGCGTCCGTGAGTCCCGGGTCCTGCTGCACACGAAGCGCGCGGTGATGCCCCGGCTTGCGGAGGTTCGCGTCGACGAGCAGCGTATCGACGGCGTTCGCGACCGCGAGCGTCTCCGCGAACTCCCGGGAGACCGTGCTCGTACCCTCTCCGTCGACGGCGCTGGTGACCATGATGACCCTCGAACGGATGTCCGGGAGCGCCAGATAGATCTCCGAAGCGAGACCGTGGTACTCCTCGGAGTTCTCCGGCGGCGCCAACGGTCCGGCGGTGCGGGGCGGCGGGGTCCTGCGGGCCGTCACGGCCTCGCCGCCCTCACCCTGAAGATCCGGGTGGTCCGCAACGAAACCCGAGGGCTTCGCGCCGCCCGGCTCATCAGGCGTGCCGCGATCGTGCTCGCGCTCGGCCTTGTCCATTGCCTTTGAGATCTTGCTCATCCCGGTCCTTCCCGCGGCGCGACCTAGACGGCGCCCGGCTGGGTCTGCTGCTGCTCCTTGTCCTCCGGCGGCGTCCTGCACTCCACCGCATCGATCGTCTCTTCCACCGTCCTCCGGCCGATCCACGGCCTGTTGTCGGCGTATCCCGCGAGCAGCGCGTTGTCGCAGACCGTGTTGATGGCCCTCGGCACGCCGCCCGAGTAGTCGTACACGGCGTCGACCGCGCTCCGATCGAAGATCTCGAGATCGGTCGCACCGGCCACCGTCAGACGGTGCCTGATGTATTCGCCCGTCTCCTGTCGCGACAGCGGCGCGAGATCGAAACGGATGCTGATGCGCTGCCTGAGCTGTCTGAGCTGCTGGAGCTCCAGCTTGCGGCGGAACTCCGGCTGCCCCGCGAGGACGATCTGAAGACTGCACCGCCCCATCGAACGCAGGTTCGAGAGCAACCTGATCTCCTCAAGAAGCGGCAGGTTCAGATTCTGTGCCTCGTCGATGATAAAGACCGCGTTCTTCCCCGCGGCCGTCCACTGGCCGAGGAACGCGGCGATCTCTCTCATGATCTCCATCTTGGTCGTGCCCTTGAACTCGACGCCGAGCTCCCACGCGAGCACGCGGAGGAGATCGGTCTTCCCGATCGTCGTGTTCGAGAGCCACGCGACTTTCGTGGATGCGTCCAAACGCGAGACAAGCGCGTCGAGCATCGTCGTCTTGCCGGTTCCCACCTCACCGGTGAGCTGAACGAACACGCGCCGCTCCTTGACGCCGTACGTCAGGTGCGCGAGCGCCTCACGGTGCTTCTCGCTCAGGTAAAGATACCTGAGATCCGGGGAGAGCTCGAAGGGGCGTTCCGCCAGCTTGTAGAACCTTGTATACACGGTTGCCTGCTCCCTGTCCGCTGCGCGTCCGCTAGCGGCGGTCCGGTATCGTCGCGAGCACCTTGAGTCCGAGCGTTCGCTGCACGTCCTCGCGCCGTTCGAGCGAGTTGTCCAGTCTCTCCAGCACGAACATGAGGAGAACGCCGAAGACGAGAGTGAAGAGCCCGACGACGATCCGCATGTTGATCGGCTGCGACATGGGACGCGCGGGGACCGCAGCGCGTGCCACGATACCGACGTTCAGCAGATTCGGGTCGGTCGCGGCCGTGATCCGGAACTGCTCTCGCCTGTCCATGATGATCGCGTACAGATCGGCCTTGATCGAGAGGTCATGTTCGAGAAGGCGAATCGTCAGCGCCTCCTCCATGATATCCTCATCATCGGAGTGAAGATCCTCAAGCATCGCGACGATCGCTCTGCGCTCGGCCTTCCACTCGTCCAATCGCATCATCTGACGCGCGAGGGCCTGCTCGACCTCGATCCTCAGGATCGACTGCGTCGACTCGATCTGGCGCTCCAGCTTGAGCACCGAGGGATGATCGGCCGTGTATCGCGACCGCGCCTCGGCAAGCTCGAGGTCCAGGTCGAGCAGCCGCGCCTTCGCCTGGCGCACCGTCGCCATATCGTAGATCTCACCACTTGGGATGTGCGCGGGATCTGCACCCGAGTCGAGCCATGACCGAACCATCGCGAGTTGCTCCTCGCGCGCCTCTATGGTCGCGCTGAGCGTCGCCAGCTCGTTGTTGAAGCGGTCCTGGAGTCCCATTCGCTGCTCGCCGCGTCGCCCCTGCGCGAGGTTGCCGCTCTCGCCACCGAACTCCGCGATCGCCATGGCGACGGAGTCTCGCTGCGTCTTCAGTCTCTCCGCCTGCTCGTCCAGGTAACGGACCGCGTCGTAATTGAGAGAGACGCTCTTCCTGATCTCGAGATACGCGTCGAGCGCGGCGTTGACGATCGCCGCCGCCCTCTCCGCGTCCCTGTGACGATATGAGATGTCGATGATGTCCGATTCGGGCTGGTCGACCGCGCGGATCCTCCGCTCGAGGTCGTAGATCGCGATGCCGCGATCTTCGCCGGTCGCCATCTCGAGACGGTCGACGACCGCCGCCGCCACCGCGGAGCTCTGGATGATGTTGATCTCCGAGTTGATGACCTCACTACGCTTGAGTACCGCACGGGTCTCCGACGGCATCACGTAGCCCTGCGGGATCCGCTTGATGTAGACGCGAGCCGTCGCCTCATAGGTCGGGACAGCCGCGGTGAGCCCGTATACCATGACCGCGATGCCCACGAGCGTGAACGCAATGAGCACGACCTTTCTCTTGAACACGACGTATGCAACGTCACGCAAGAGGGAGGCGCCCTCGGCGGTACTGGTTCTGTTGATGCTGCTGGTCGTCTCGTTCACCCCTGAGACCCTTCCTCCCGGGACCCTTCCGTGGGTCCGACCATCATGCGGCCGCAACGTCCGCGACCGGCATGCAACACACTAGTAGTACTTCCGCCCGGACTCGTCGATGTTCGCCATCTCCCAGCCTCGCAGATAGAAGATCTGCGCGGGCGCGATGTTGTCGAAGAACAGATCGACGAACTCGCCGACCTGTCCGATGACGGACTTCGGCACGTAGACGACGTCGTTCGGGGCGAGGACCATGTCGACCGACATATCCCTGCCGCTGAGAACCTTCGACACATCGACCTTGTAGGCCTCAGGCTCCCCGACGCCGCTCGTTCGGATGACCATCACACTGCTCGGCCTGCCGGTCGAGAGAAAACCCCCGGCCGATGTGATCGCTCGCGTCACCGTCATCTCGCCGGGCGATTCGATGCGTCCGGGCCGGTCGACCTCACCAATGACGAAGACCGGCTGGTCCGCAATGGCGGAGACGACCACGGTGACCGTCGGGTCGAGCAGATAGTCGCTCAACCGTGACTCGAGGTCCGTGGAGAGTTCCATCACGGTGCGCCCCGCCGCGGGCAGCTCGCCAACAAGCGGAACGCTCAAGCCTCCGGACGGCGTCACCGGGCCGCTGAAATCGAGCGTCTCGTCGGTGAGGAAACTGACGTCGATCGTGTCACCGATACGCAAGCGGTACGGGCCCGACCGCGTCACGGACGCGGTGGCGCCTTCGCTCACGGAATCCGCCGGCGTACGCTGCGTTGCGCACCCGGACAGACACGCGATGACCGCCACCCCCAGCAGAACCGGGAGGAGCATCGTGTTCCTCAACATCATAGATGGGCCCCCTGATGCACCCTTGCATCTCTGCCGGAGCCTCTTCCGCCCCGACAACCCCCAGCTAAAGCATAACTCATGCCACCCTTACGGCTTCTGCGCGCTTCGCGGTCTCACCACCGAGTGAGGCCACGCTCAACCGCCATCCACTGTGGTTTCCGCCGGCGGTCCATTATCACGCAGTTCGTAGAGCTCCACGGCGACGCCCGGGAAAGACGCAGTCTGCAACAGCTCGTGGCGTGCTCCGAGGTACGAGTCGATCCGGTCGTCCGGGTCGGCATGCCACAGCCTTGAGCGGATCAGCCACAGACGTTCGTGGCCCTCGACCCCCGCGTCGATTCTCCCGGCCACCTCCGCGTCCGAGCCGCACTGACCCGGGTAGAGCAGGAACCGAGGCGTCTCGCCCCCGTAGTAGTGGTCGAACACATCGGTCACAACCGGAACGAGGACGACATCGCCGTCCCGCTCAGCCGACTCGATGTAGCGCACGGCGCTCCGTACGTCCTCGCGCCAGTAGTCGGGCTCCCAGTAGTAGTTGGCTGCGCCGACCAGCGAGAGTCCCACGATTCCGGCTCCGACGACCCACGCACCGGGAACCGGCAGACGGCGGATGCCCGCCGCCAGCACCACGAGCACGATCGGCACCATCACCGCCACGTATCGCGCGTTGAACACCTTGATGTTGAGCATCGCGAGCAGTGTCACCGCCGCCATGGGAACGATCGCGACGCTCAGCAGAAGACGCAGTCGCAGCCGGTCCCGAGCGAATGCCGCGATACCCGACAGCCCCGCTACCACCAGCAGCACCAGCGCCGCAAGCACGACCGGTCCATGCGCTCTGAACGCCGCGGCCGGACCGAGCGTGTGCAACTCCGCGCTCGACGGTCCGACGGAGTACCCGTAGACCATCGCGTAGACCGAGTACGGGACGGCCATCGGCGTGAATGTCGTCTCGCCCCTGAGGAGCTCCTGCTCGCCCGCTGTGGCGGGCGTCGTCACCCTCTCCCCGACACGGTCGACGCGCACCCAGTGGCTCACACCCCAGATCCACGGCGAAATCACGACAAGCACGACCGCGAACGTCAGGACCCATCGCAGAAGGAAACGCCGGTCGTCGCGCATCCGCGGCAGCGCGAAGACCCAGTGCGCGGCGGCCAGAAACACCGACGAGAGGTTCGACACCGCCGCCAGCGCGATCGTCGCCCCGTACGAGACCCACGGCCCCATGCGGGATGACACGAGCCGCCAGACCAGCAGCGTCGCAGCCGCCGCAAAGAAAACGAGCATCGCGTAGTTGCGAAGCTCCTGAGAATACCAGATCAGGAACGGAGAGACCGTCGCGAGAACGGCGGCGATCAGGCCGGTCCGTCGATCGACGATCTCGGCGCCAAGAAGATAGATGACCGGGACCGTCAGCGTGCCGAAGACCGCCGAGATGCCCCTGAGGGCGACCTCGCTCGACGAGACCGCGCTTACCAGATGGACGAGTGCGGCGTGCGCCGGCCCCTGGACATTGGTGAACAGCGACGATGCCGTGAGGGTCCCACCCACCGCCGCCGCTTTGAGCGTCCAGAGCTCGTCCACCCACAGACTCTGCCATCCGATGCGGTAGAAGCGCAGCATCCCAGCCGCGATCGTGAGGGCGACAACCCACCACGTCACACTCCCGCCGCCCGCCCGCGGCCACGAATCAGCGCGGTCGCGCGCGCTGCGCCTTCTGTCATTCCGACTCACGATTCAGCACCACCTGTGTTCACCGAACCCATGAGCCGACGGGGTCTTCGGTAGCAATTCGGGAGAGTACGCGATACGCCGACATTCTGTCAACGGTGCAGTCACCTCGTGGCACTCGCAACGTGAGGCATTGTCACAACTTGTGTTTCTCGGGTCTCCGCGACACGTCCTGAACACAGGAATCCGGCAGCGTTGCGGTGTGAGTGAGGGTTCGATTCTGCGCAATCGCTGCCGGATCCACGGTGCTCGGTCACTGCGCGTCAAGCCACAGCCGCTTTCTTCGCCAGTTCGGCTAGTACGCCCCCTTACGAGAGAGGACCGCCGGCAGCGTTCGGCTGAGGATCTTCACGTCGAGCCCCAGCGACTGACGGCGAATGTACTCGATGTCCAGGCGCATCCATTCGGTGAAACCAATGTGGTTGCGACCGCTGATCTGCCACAGGCACGTGATCCCAGGGACGACCGTCAGCTTCTCGCGCTGCCAGGCCTCGTACTTCTCGACCTCGTTCGGCAGCGGCGGCCTCGGACCGACCAGACTCATGTCCCCTTTGAGCACGTTGAGGAACTGCGGCAGTTCGTCCAGGCTCGTTCTTCTCAGGAACGTCCCCACCTTCGTGATGCGAGGATCGTTCGAGATCTTGAAGACCGGTCCCTCGAGCTCGTTGAGGTGCATCAGCTTCTTCTTCTGCGCCTCGGCATCGACGACCATAGACCTGAACTTGTAGAACCAGAACTCGCGACCGTCCTTCCCCACCCGGATCTGGCGGAAGAGCACGGAGCCCCGCGAGTCCAACTTCACGGCGAGCGAGATGGCGATGAGCACCGGTGAGAGAATGGCGATCCCGATCAGGCTCGCCACGATGTCGAACGGTCGTTTCAGGACGCGCCTGTACAGCGCCCCCCGGAACACGCTCGACGACTCTCTCTCGGCGCGTACCCCTTCCTCGATCGTTCCGTATCCGAATCTCTCGTCGACGAAGTACACAGTCCCGCTCCTGTGTTCGCGACCCCTGACCCGGCCAGGCAAACAAAAAGCCGGGCGTGGACACTGGGTCCCACCCGGCAAGGTGCGTTCCGTCATGATGACATTGCCCAGGGCGAGCCCAGGTCCAACAACGATGCACCGGACTGACACGCAGCATGCGGCCGAGCCTGCGGTGACGCTTCAGATCGCTGTCAGACTTGAGAAAAAACCCTTAGCAGTGGTGCTATGCGAGTCCTTCCGCGCTAGGTGTTGGGTGCTTCTCTCTCCCGACCGACAATGCCAGTGTATCACAAGTTTTGTCCGCTGTCAACCGGATTTCCGTATCCGCCGGCCTCACCCCATGCGGCGGAGAACGGCCGCGCGCAGCAGCGGGAAGAGCAGTTCGTGCTTCCCCCGAAGTGCAAGCCCCGTGCCCTCTTGCGCTGTCGGACGA
>CAZRAD010000113.1:8465-9499 GCA_964597945.1 uncultured bacterium | reverse complement strand
CACCGACGTGCCGGATGACATCGTCCCGACGACGCACAGCCTGAGGCAGAACACGCCGAACCCGTTCAACCCGATGACCGAGATCGCCTACGCGGTGCCCGCTGGTGGCGCGCATGTGACCATCGAGGTGTTCGATGTCACCGGTCGTTTCGTGAAGACGCTCGTCGACGGCTATGAAGCTGAGGGTGTTCGGACCGTGACGTGGAACGGCACCGACGCCAGCGGTGATGCGATGGCGACCGGCGTCTACTTCTACCGCATGACCGCGGGCGAGGAGACGGCGATGAAGAAGATGATGCTTCTCAAGTAGCACAATCCTCTGTACGCCGCATGACACGAATCGCGGCGGCGGTCACCAGCGCCCCGGGCCTCTCGTCCGGGGCGCTGTGCGTCGCGGACTGAGTGTATAGTCAGGATGCGTGCGTTATCTCCTGCTGAATCTGCGCTGCAAATGGAGTATGATGTCTCCGTACGGTCAATGGTGCCGGGGCTGTGATTCCAGCTCTCCGGTCGGGTGCTCGACGGCTTCCGCAGTGAGGGACGCGGCCGCCGGGTCGGGATTCTCAGCTCCGTCGGTGCGTTCCGGGAGCGGGAAGGAGGGGTCCGCTATGCGCGTTGCAATCGCTTTGACGATGCTGCTTCTGGCGTCCGCCGTTTCAGCCGACGTCATCTACGTGAATCCAGGCGGCTCGATCCAGTCGGCGCTCGACTCGGCCGCGCCGGGTGACACCGTTCTGATCAACGACGGCGTCTACAACGAGGCAGGCATCGACATGAAGCCGGGTGTGAAGCTCCGCGGAGCGAGCGGCGACACGACGGCCGTGATCATCGACGCGGGCATGCCGCCGATCTTCGAGAGCGTCTTCATCCTTCACGACTGCGGCGACACGACCGAGATCAGCGGGCTGACGATCGCCCGTGGGACTTCGCTCACCGTGCCGCCTTTCGACGGCGCGGGAATGTGGATGCAGAACTCCGACCCTGTGATACACAATGTGATGATCACGGAGTGCATGGCGACGAACCTCGGCGGT
>CAZRAD010000113.1:0-8455 GCA_964597945.1 uncultured bacterium | reverse complement strand
GTGGGATGTATCTCGACCATTCCTCTCCGACCCTCACGCACGTGACGCTGCGCGGAAACGCGTCTCCGCTTGGAGGCGGAGGCATCGCCTGCCGAAACGGATCGAACGCGTCACTCGAGAACTGCACGTTCATGATGAACTCCGCGGGCTCCGGCGGGAACATGTCGTGTGATCAGTCCAGTCCGAGGCTCTCCGACTGCGACTTCCACGGCGGGGCGACGCAGAACAACGGTGACGGAATGTACCTCACGGATCACTCGTCCCCGATGCTGACCAACGTCAGCTTCGGGACGATGCAGTGCAACCTGCCGGGATCGCACGGGCAGTGCATCTTTATGGAGATCAGCTCGTCCCCGACGTTCACGAACGTCTGCTTCTCGAACAGCGGTCTCGGATACGGCGATCTGCTCTACACGCTCGAAGGGTCGTGCTCTCCGACGTTCTCATGCTGCAACATCTACGCATGGGGCGCGAATTCGACAAAGGTCGGCGGGAGTCTGAGTGACCCGACGGGAAGCAACGGCAACATCTCACAGGACCCGCTCTACTGCGACGCCGTCAACTGGGACCTCAGTGTCGACGCGGCATCGCCGAATCTCCCGGGGAGCCCGGACAATGAGTGCGGCACGCTCATCGGCTGGCACGGCCAGGGCTGCGACTCGCCGGTCGAGGTGAGGTCGTGGGGTACCATCAAGGCGATGTATCGGTGATGCGGTGCGTCGCCGTCGCGTCGGACTTCCTCACGGCCGATGAACTGTCGGCGGTGAAGAGCGAATACGCGCCCGCGCTTGAGAGCGCGGGCGTCTCGTTTGCGGATGAGCCGTCGTCCCCGGTGGTCGTGCTCTTCGTTGCGACCGGCGGGACCGAGCGGCGGGTGATGGACCTCGCGGAGGCGCGACGTGCGCAAGGCGGCGGGCGCAGCGCGAATCCGAGCGGCGGGGACGGCGCCGGCGGGCCTGGCGGCTGTGCCGGCGAGGTCGTGCTTGTCGCGTACCCGGGGAGAAACTCGCTCCCGGCATCGCTCGAGGTGCTCGCGCGGCTCCAGCAGGACGGTGTGCCGGGACGGATGGTATTCCTCGATGGGGCGGGGGATGTCGACGGGATCGAGCGGCTCCGCGTCGCGGTCTCGGAGCCGTTTGCGAGCGGAGTGGCCGATGGATCCATCCCCGAGTTCCCTCCAAAGCGCGAACCGGTGTCGCAGCTCGGAGACGCGTTCAGTTCGAAGCCTCCAAGTCGACCGCTTGACGGCTTGCGAGTTGGTCTGATCGGCGAGCCGTCGGACTGGCTTGTGGCGAGCAGCCCGAGTCCCGAACTTGTGCGGGACGTGTGGGGCGCGGAGGTCGTCGGGATCGAGCTCGCGGAGGTCGTCCGGTGGATGGGCGGTGGCGATGCTGCACGAGGCTCGCGCCGAGATGCCGCGCGCCGGTTCTCGGGGTCGTTCGCTGGTGGTGCGACCGAGTGCCGTGAGCCTGCGACGAGCGACCTTGAGGCGTCTGGTCGGATCTACGTCGCGCTCCGCTCGGTCATTGAGGAGAACGGACTCGACGCACTGACCGTGCGCTGCTTCGATCTCGTCACCGGCCTCGGCGCGACAGGATGTCTCGCGGTCTCCCGTCTGACGGATGAGGGGACCATCGCCGGGTGCGAGGGTGATCTTGTGAGCGAGCTTGGTCTGCTCTGGGCGCGACATGCGACAGGGGAGACGCCCTGGATGGCGAACCCCGCCCGCATCAACATCGCCACGAACACGCTGACGCTCGCGCACTGCACGGTGCCGTGCTCGCTCGTCGAGAGCTTCGCGCTGCGTTCACACTTCGAGTCCGGACTGGGCGCTGCGGTCGCGGGTGTGCTCCCAACGGGTCCGGTCACACTCCTGCGGATCGGTGGGAGGGCGCTCGACCGCGTGTGGTCTGCGCACGGCGAGATCACGGCGTCCGGGTGCGACGAGGAGATGTGTCGGACGCAGGTGGATGTGCGGTTGGACCCGAGCGCCTCCGTCGCGGACCTCCTGGAGCATCCGCTGGGGAACCACCTCGTGCTGGTTCGGGGGCACCACGATCTTCACAGGTGAGTCCGAGTGCGAGCGAGGCCGCGCTACCGCTTCTGCTCCCCGCAGAGTGGGAGCAGCCGGTCGAAGTTGGCGAGCGCCTGGTCCGTCTGCATGTAGAACAGTGGGAACCCGAAGTAGCAGACGTTGCCGCGATCGCTCCCTGTGAACGAGAGCATCGAGCACGACTGGCCGTCGAAGGTGTAGTTGAGATACACGTCCATGGCGTGCGCATCGATGCCTTCGCCCTGGTAGGTCTCGACCGACTCGACCGCGGGGAGACCGCACCGCGTGTAGTTCGGCAGGTACTCCGCCGTGTAGAGCCACCACTTCCCGGGTTCAGGCCAGCCTCCCACGCCGACGCTGTCAATGTACATCGGCTCGAGTTCGACCATCTGAACCCCGGGCACGCCGGTGCCCGAGGGCACCGCTCCGTAGAGGCAGTATCCGTAGACCCACGGCGCGCTCTTGTTGGCCTGGTATCCCGTGTAGTCGGCGCTGCCGATGTTCAGGTGGTCTCGAACGAATGCCGGCCCCGAGAGCGTGTCCGATGCCGCGAGCGTCATCGGGTACTGACGGCCGGCGATCGAACGAAGCAACTCATGCCCGTCGAGAATGACATTCCCGCCCACGCGCGCGTATCCAGCCAGCACGGGGTAGGCGGGTCCCGCGAACTCCTCGAACACCTCGGTCAACGCCATCGCATCCTGTTCGGCATACCAGATGACCGTCGACGCTCCGGCCATCGTCGCCACATCCGGAGGCGCTCCGCCGTGCAGGCCGACGTCCCACTGCAGTACGTCCCGCGTGTAGCCTTCCGTCAGCGTGGCGTAGAAATCGTCACGCTCGGCGTCCGTCGGCCGATCGGGAATGCCCTCCCAGAGTTCCCAGTCGTCCACGACCAGGATGTACTCGTCCAGCGGCGCCTCGACGACGTCCACGCGAACGCGTCCGCGCGTGATGTATCCGTCCTCGCTGATGGCTGCGACATAGAGCGAGTGGTCTCCGACAGAGGGCGTGATCTCAAGTGAGGTCTCCTCGAGATCGAAGGTCTCACACCACCCGGTCGTGTCGTCCCACGCAAAGTCGTAGCCGGCGGCCGGGAGCCCGCAGCACGCGGCGAAGCCGATCCATGTGAAATCAAGGCGCTCGCCCTCGAAGATCGGTGTGGCGATGTCGTAGCGAGGGTCCCACCACTCGTCGCGGAAAATGAATGTCCTGAATGCGGTGGAGCGGACAACGAGCTTCGGCGGCAGCCCCGGAGTGCAGGGGAACTCGTCCCCGGCGGAGTCGTCGGCGAAATCGCCGGGCGACGTCGGGTTGACGCGGTTGCATCCCGTAATGGCCGACAGAGCCAGAACTGCGATGACGACTGCTGTGAGGATGGCGATCGTAGTCAGGAGGGCGGGTCGGTCGGTTCGTCGTGACATGGTGTTCCCCCTGGTTGACGGTTGGGGGCGAGTCGTGTCTCTTCTCTGCATGATACCACATCTGGTGGCACATAGCACGGGTTGGCCGACCAGGAGTCAGCTAACTCTTGACAGGTCGGAGGACTGCGTGTACTCATGAGCCATCGTATTCGTGGGGAGAGGAAGTCGAAACCTCTTGCAGGAGGAGACGGGGCTATGAAACGGCAGATATTGTGGCCGGTCCTCGCCGTGGTCCTTGTGACCGGGGTGGGCATCATCGGAGCGACGTCGGCGAACTCAGCTGACAGGAGCGAAGCGATACTGGTGGGCGGTGTGGTCGACCGCGTGGTGGAGGAGACCGTCTGGTTCCAGGGGTTCATCGCGGATGTTGACACCGGTGAGCCGATCAACGCGACGTACAACATGGCTGCGCGCATCTATACGGTCCCTGTAGGGGGTGGAGCGATCTGGGGACCTGAGGCACACAACGGCGTGACAATCGAGGAGGGCTGGTTCAACATCGAACTCGGCTCCGTGATCGGTGGCCTGCCCGCCTTCGACGATCCGCCGTACTACGCTCAGCTGACCATCGATGGCGAGATCCTCATGCCTCGACTCAAGCTCGCGAGCGTGCCGACGGCACTGAGGGCCGGCAGCTCGGAGGACGGGAGCCTCTGGTACGAGATCGATGAGGGCATCGCCTACGCCGATACGATCGCCATCGGCACATCCTATCCGTCGCAGTACATCACGATCCAGCAGCACTTCGGCGAGCCGGCGTGGATGCACTTCCGCCCGGCCGTTATCCGCGAGGACGGCCCGAGCCGAATGTGGGAGGGGGCCATCCTTGGTCTCCTGCCGATGGATATGGATTTCTACGTGGTCAATACCGACGAGATCGGGTGGCTCTGGCTTGGTGCGGGGGACTATCCGACCGCGGCCGTGACCGACAGCGCGAAGCTCGTGGTCTCGCCGTACGCCTTTGGCGGTGGGGGGCCGCGACCCGGCATGGAGCCGCCGGGCGTGCTCACGGTCGACAACGGACCGGTCGGCGACTACGGTGCGGCCATCTACTCGGCGCAGGAGTACAACGCCGCTCACACGCTGCACGCGGAGTACTACGGCAATCAGGCGTACGCGACGGCTGTCTACGGTGACGCGACGCAGGGCGATCTGTGGACGTCCGGCGGCGAGTTCCGCGGGAACGGGTACGGCGTGTACGCGAGCGCCGAGGGCGAGGGCTCGAGTGGTTTCATGTACGGCGTCCGGGGGCAGGTGAGCAACGGGGCCGGCACGTCGAACCTGTACAGCATCTACGGAGCCGATCCGATCGGCGCCGGCTCCACCAAGTACGCCGGCTACTTCGCCGGCGATACGCACGTGGACGGGACGCTGACCAAGGCGGCCGGCTCGTTCAAGATCGACCACCCGCTGGATCCGGAGAACATGTACCTGTCGCACTCGTTCGTCGAGAGTCCGGACATGATGAACGTCTACAACGGCAACGTTGAGCTTGACGGCGTCGGCGAGGCGACCGTGCGGCTGCCGGACTACTTCGATGCACTCAACCGCGACTTCCGCTATCAGCTCACGTGCATCGGCGCGTTCGCGCCCGTCTACGTTGCCGAGGAGATCTCGGGGAGCAGCTTCCGCATCGCAGGCGGCGAGCCGGGGATGAAGGTCTCGTGGATGGTCACGGGGATCCGGCAGGACCGCTACGCCGAGGAGAACCGCATCCAGGTCGAGCAGCCGAAGACCGGACATGCGCTCGGGCGCTACCTGCATCCTGAGGAGCACGGTCTCCCGGCGACGATGGACGAAGACTATGTTGAGGAGATAGAGACGGCGAGAGCCGCGGCCGACGCCGCCAACAAGGCGCGTTCGGCGAGGCAGGCCGAGGCGCGCGCGCAGGCGCGGGCGGCGGGCGAGACGGACTGGCGGAAGAAGTAGCTCCGCGAGCTCCGAGCCTCCGCTTGACAGTCAGTCACCGGCGATGTAGACATGACCCATCGAGAGTGTCGGAGAGGGACGTCGGACTCCTGGGAGCGGAGGTGGAAGATGAAGCGGCAGATACTGTGGATGGCCCTGGTCGTGGTGGCAGTGGTCGGTCTGGTTGCAGCGGGTGTGACATCGGCCCGTTCGGTCGACCTCACGGCTGGCGCCGTTCTTGACGCGGACGCATCTCGTGATGTGCCGGCGACGGTCTGGTACCAGGGTTTCCTGGCCGATGTGGACACAGGTGACCCGGTCAGCGGAACGTACAACATCGCTGCAAGGCTCTTCCACGTCGCCGCGGGCGGCGCGGCGGTCTGGGGACCGGAGACACACTACGGCATCGAGATCGTCGACGGCTGGTTCAATATCGAGCTGGGTTCGACCGTCAGCCCGTTGCCGGACTTCGACTCTCCACCGTACTACATCGAGCTGACGGTAGGTGGCGAGGTCCTCGCGCCGCGGCTCAAGCTTGCCAGCGTCCCGACGGCGCTTCGGTCGGGGGATTCCGATGGTTCTGGTGGTTACTGGGTCGAGACCGACTATGGGATCGCGTACGCTGAGACGGTCTCCATCGGCATGGTCGACGATCCGTGGGGGGTCTTCACCATCAGTCCGGTGGAACCGGGCGGTACTGCCATACAGCACTTCGCCCGCGAACTCGTGCCACCTGCTGGTGATGCCGGGTCGCGCGAATACGGGGGAACGATCATGGGTCTCTTCCCGTGGGATCAGGATTTCTTCCTGGTCAACGTTGAAGAGAACGGCTGGATGTGGCTTGGCGCCGGGGACTACCCGACGTGCGCCGTGACCGACAGCGCGCAGCTCGTGGTCTCGCCGTATTGGTTCGATGGTGGCCCAGCCTTGCGCGAATCCTATCCGCCCGCAGCCCTCACGGTCGACGCCGGCGGTGTGGGGATGTACGGCGCGGCGATCTATGCGGACCACGACTACGAGGGCGCGCACGTTATTCACGCCGAGTACAACGGTGACGCGCCCAGCGCGGTCGCCGTCTACGGTGACGCCACGGGCGACGAGTGGGGCATCGGCGGTGAGTTCCACGGCAGCGGCTTCGGCGCGGTTGGTGTCGCAGAAGGCGTCGGCATAGGTGGAGACCTGGTGGGCGTGCTCGGTATGGCCGACAACATGATGGACCAGGCCGACTACGCGTACAGTATCTACGGCTTCGACCCGGGCGGCGGCCCGCGCGCCATCGAGAGTTACTCCGGCTACTTCGAGGGCGACGTCTACGTCGGCGGGTTCCTGGACTACCCGATCGCCGCATCCAGGATCGACCACCCGCTGGACCCGACCAACATGACGCTGTCGCACGCGTCGGTCGAGAGTCCGGAGATGATGAACGTCTACAACGGCAACGTCGCTCTCGACGGCGCCGGTGAGGCGACCGTCGTGCTGCCGGACTACTTCGAGGCGCTCAACCGCGACTTCCGCTACCAGCTGACGCCCATCGGCGCGCCGGGACCGAACCTGTACGTCGCATCCGAGATCGACGGGAACAGCTTCCGGATCGCCGGCGGCGAGGCCGGCATGAAGGTGTCCTGGATGGTCACGGGCATCAGGAACGATGCCTTTGCGCAGGAGAATCCGCTCGTCGTCGAAGAGCCGAAGGTCGGCCGCGGCGTCGGTCGCTATCTCCAGCCCGAGGCGCACGGGATGCCGGCAACGATGGGCGCGGAGTACCGCGAGGAGCTCGAAGCGGCCAGAGCTGCTTCCGCCGCGAAGCACGACGCGATCTCTGCACAGCAGGCCGAGCGCCGCGAACTCGCGAAGGCTGCGAGTGGAACAGGCTCGTGGATGTCCAGGTAGTCTGTCGGAATTCAGGAGATGAGGTTGTGGCGGGGAGGCCCGGGCCGTTGGTCCGGGCCTCCGGCTTCGTGGAACCTGCCCTTGACACCAATGCAGGCGAGTTGTATTCATGTGCCATTATGAGGGCAAGTCGGGGAAGTCGGACTCCAGCAGGGGGTGGGATGATGAAGCGGCAGGTATGGTGGGTGGCTCTCGTCGTTGTTGCCGTGGCGGGGCTCGTCGTGACGGGCGTGACCTCGGCCCGTCCGGTTGAACTCAGAGATGGTACCGTAGCGGGCGGAGAGACGCCGCGCGACGTGGCGTCGACCGTCTGGTTCCAGGGATTCCTCGCGGATGTCGACACGGGGGAGCCGATCAACGACACGTTCACCGTGATCGCCAGAATCTACGCGGTTCCCGTCGGTGGAGCCGCGCTCTGGGGACCCGAGACGCACGGCAGCGTTGAGGTCACGGAGGGCTGGTTCAACATCGAACTCGGCGCGAATATCGGCGGGCTTCCGGCATTCGATTCGCCTCCATACTATGTCGGCCTCACCGTCGATGGCGAAGCCATGATGCCGCGACTCAAGCTCGCCAGCGTCCCGTCCGCGCTTCACACCGACAGCTCGGACGACGGCACCCAGTGGTACGAGACCAGCTACGGCATCGCGTATGCCGGCACAGTGTCGGTCGGGACGTCGTGGCCGCAGGAGCTCTTCACGATTCACGCACCATGGTGGGGCGACGACGCGTTCATGGAGATCAAGCCCTTTGCTCTGCTCGACGGTGGAGGGAAGGATGGGAGCGACGGTCGGCTTGGCGAAGGCGCCCTGATCGGCATGGCGGGCGGCAGCCCGAACCTCTGGATCGTGAATCAGGAAGAGGGCGGCGACACATGGTTGGGCAGCAGTGACCATCCGTGGGTCGGCTTGAGCGACAGCATGAAGTTCATGGTCTCGCCCTACGCCCTGATGTGGGGTGGCTCGCCGTACTTCTTCACGGTCGATGGTGGTGACATCGGCCAGCACGGTGCCGGGTTCTACTCGAACCACGGCGACGACTACTCGCACACGCTCCACGCCGAGTACTACGGTGGGGCGGACTACGCGACCGCCGTGTACGGTGACGCCACATCGGGCGACATCTGGACGTCCGGTGGCGAGTTCTACGGCAACGGGTACGGTGTCGAGGCATACGCCCA
>CAZRAD010000112.1:7460-9526 GCA_964597945.1 uncultured bacterium | reverse complement strand
CGCATCCGTCGGGGCTGCTTCCCGACGGCCTCCCGCCCGGTTCGATCGGAGACGGTCGGGTCCTGGTGGGCATCGGTTTCGCGCGACGCTACAGCATCGTCCCCGGCATGGAGCTAGCGCTCGTCGGACAGGACATCTACGGGTCGATCGCCAGCGGGCTCTTCACGGTCACCGACACGCTCGCGTCCTCGGTGGATGTCATCAACACGCTCGGCATCGTGATGAGTCTGGACGACACGCGGGAATTCCTCGCTATGCCCGCCGACGCGCACGAGATCGTCATCCACGTCAACGATCCCGAGACCGTCGATGAGACCGCGGACCGTCTCGCGGCGGGACCGGCGCTTCGCGACACGGAGGTTCTCCCCTGGAAGGAGATCGTCCCCCAGCTCGTGCTGATGCTCGGCATGATGGACGGCATGCTCGGGATCATCCTCATCGTCGTCTTCATTGCGGCGGCGGCGGGCATCGCCAACACGATGCTGATGTCGACGTTCGAGCGGACGCACGAGTTCGGGATGCTGCTCTCGCTCGGGTGCGGCCCCGCCCGGCTCGCGCGTATGATCACCGTCGAGTCGATCATCCTCGGACTGCTCGGCGTGTCCCTCGGCTCCGCGCTCGGGCTGCTCTTTCTGGCCATCACGTCGCAGACCGGGCTCGACTACGCGACACTCGGCGGAGGTGACTCGTATCAGGCGGCGTTCCAGGGGGTCCGACTCAGCACAGTGGTCCACCCGAGCATCTACCCGAGCGACGTGATCTCGGGTGTCATCGCCGTCTTTCTGACCTCGCTCGTGTCGGTCGTCTGGCCGATCGCGCGCATCATCCGACTCGAACCAATGGAGGCGATCCGATCGTGAGCGCGCCACTTCTCGTCAAATTCGCCGTTCGCACGATGGGCAGGAACGTCCGCAGGACCTTCCTCTCGGTCGTCGGCGTCGGGGTAGGGTGCGCCATCGCGCTGTTCATGACGGCGTTCACCCTCGGGACCGCCGAGATGCGCGTCCGCGCCATCTCCGAATCAGGCTACGGACACATGCGGATCGCCCCGGCCGACTGGTCGCTGCTCCGGGACAACGACCTCAGACTGGTCGACTGGGAAGAGGAACTCGAAATGGCCCGCGCGATGGACGGCGTGGCGGCGGCCGTCCCACACGCGAGGACGACGGCCCTTCTCGCCTTCGGCACACGTGTCCTCGGGCTCGAGATGCTCGGGGTCGAACCCGAGGCTGAGTTCGCGACGAACCGACTCGTCCGCATGCTCGGCGACGGACGCTACCTCGAGTCGGGCGACACCGGAGTGACGGTCATCGGAAGCGCGGTCGCCGACCGGCTCGAGGTCGATCTCGGTGACGCCCTGCTCGTGACGCTCGTCGGCGCGAGCGGCGAGATGGAGTACGCGATGCTCGACATCGTCGGCATCGTCGAAACCGGCGTGAAGGACATCGACGTCTCGATCTGCCACGTCACCCTCGAGGACATGGCGGCGCTCACCGGCCGTCCGGGCGCCGGCGAGATCACGATCACGCTCGAGGACCCGAGCGCCCTCGACGAGATGGCGGCGACCATCAGCGCTCGTCTGCCCGAGGGCGACGGTGTCATGACATGGAAGGAGATCCTCCCGGCACAGGGAGGTGACTTCGAGAGCGACAAGGCCTTCATGAACATGATCTCGGGCATCGTGGTCGTTGTCGTCATTCTGGGCATCGCCGGGGCGCAGCTCACGGCGATCCTCGAACGGAAGCGTGAACTCGCGGTACTCACCGCGCTCGGGATGAAGGAGTGGCAGCTCCTCACGCTTGTGTTCCTTGAGGCCATCGCGATGGGCGTGCTCGGGGCGATCGCCGGACTCGTCATCGCGCTGCCCCTCGTCCACTACACGGCGACGACCGGCATCGATTTTCGGGCGCTCATGGGCGGCGACTTCTCGATCGAGGGCGTGCTGCTCGACCCGGTCATGTACTCGGACATGGGACCGTGGATGATTCCCCAGGCGTTCCTGATCGGCCTGATCTCGATGCTCGTGGCGGCCATCTACCCGGCGTGGTTCGCGCTGAGGATCGATC
>CAZRAD010000112.1:0-7360 GCA_964597945.1 uncultured bacterium | reverse complement strand
GATCTCAACGCCACGGTCAAATGGACATCGCTCCTCTCCCGTGCGCCGTCGGACACCCTTCTCTATCCGGAAGAGTGGAGCGGAGCATCGCTCTGGAGACTCCGACTCGCGCTCGACTCACGACCGCGGCCGGGTCTCCGGGTCGACATCGCGTACGACCTGCGAGCGCGACTTGAGTCGGATCCCGACGGAGGGGCTCTCGTGCTGCCCTCCACGCTCCCTGCGCCCTATCGCATCGAGCAGCTCGATGCCGACGTCATCGACGCCACGAGCGGACTCTCGGTGCGACACGAGCTCGACCGCGCGTCGGTCACCATAGCCTTCGGCAGCGCCGACGTCACCGCGGGGCGGCAGGCCGTCGGCTGGGGACGCGGTCTCTACTTCAGCGCCGTCGACATCTTCGCGCCCTTCTCCCCGCTCGAGAGCGATCGCGAGTGGCGAAGGGGCATCGACGCCGTGAGGCTCCGGCTGCCGATCACCGATCTCTGGACCCTCGACGCCGTCGGCGCCTTCGGCGAGCGCTCTGAGGATTCGTCGTTCGCGGCAAGGGCGCACGGATACGTCGGCGATATCGACGGAGAGCTGTTGTTCGGGAGCCGCCGGGAGGCGGTCTTCTACGCGGCGACGGCGTCGATGCCGGTCTTCGACGCAGAGATCCACGGCGAGGCCGCCGTGTTCATCGAACCCGAGGGTGCATCACCGATAGGACACGACGCCGACCGGGGCAGCAGCCCGACCGGCGCGTTGCTCGGGGGGCCTGCCTGGGACAGCGCGATCGAACAGGACGCGGTCCTTAAGGCGCTCGTCGGCGCGTCGAGGAGTTTCGACCTCATGGCCGGGCTCTACGTCGTTGCCGAGTACCACTATTCGGGCTACGGCGTCGAGGACGTCACCGACATGGACCAGATCACTGACTCGACCTTCGTCAACCGATTCGCGAACGGCGACACCCAGATTCTCGGTCGGCACGCGGTGGCCGTCCAGGCATCGTACGGGTTCGCGGGCACGGCACCCATCTCACTCACGTGGCTCGGAAGCCCGGTCGACGGCTCGGGCGTCTTCATCCCGGCGGTGAACTGGTCGTTCTCGGACAGCGTCACGCTCACGGCCCAGGCCTATCTCGCGCACGGCGAAGGCTCCCAGGAGGGCGAACTCCGGAGCGAGTACGGCGCGACACCGGCAAGCGTCATCGCGCAGATCAGCTTCTACTACTAGACGGCGGGCGCGCGTGCGCATGTCGCCTCTTGCAAACCTCGATCGTGATGATACTACTCGACCAGCACCATCTGCTTCTCGATGCGCGCTCCACCGGCCTCGAGCCGATAGAAGTAGACGCCCTTCGCAACAGAGTTGCCGGCCGCGTCGAGACCATTCCAGTCGATGTTCCAGTGACCGGCGGGCTGCACCTGGTCGACCAGCGTACACACCCTGCGCCCGGCCACGCTGAAGACCTCCAGCCGGACGTGCGTTTCGACCGGGAGCGCGTAGGCGATGCCGGTCCTGCCGCCGAACGGGTTCGGCGCGTTCTGCGAAAGCGCCAGCACCGTGGGCAGTCCGTCCGGCGGCACCTCGGTGACCGGTTCGATGTCGGCATCGTCCCGCGGCTGCAGACTCCGAGAACGACCGTACTCGTTGGGTATTCCGGTGACGTCGAGAAGCTGCCCCATCGACGGCATGTACGAGTAGTTCGCAGTGCGCCCGACGCGACACGCCGTCCCGTTCGCCTCGATCATCCAATCCGTGGGGTCGTCGAGGATCACGGTCGCCTCTTCTACCTTCACGAGTACCCCCTCCAGATCCTCGCTGCCATCGATCATCACGGGCTCCACCAACAGCGGTTCCGGAACAGGGTTCCCCGTGCTCACAACATCGAATCCGGCGATAGGCTGGATCACGGTGAGTCCACTCAGTTCGGACACCATGCCCGTCATCTCCAGTTCGTCTCCGCGCGTCACAGGAATCCCGATGTCCAGGGCGAATACGCCGGACCACGCCCCCTCTCCATCCTGGAGCGCGAACATGCCTCCGTAGGTCGTGTTCTCGGTCGTGGCGATGCCGCTCGTGCTGACGATCTGGTCCATGAGCGGTGAACCGCCCGCCAGGTCCTCGGTGTACTGAATCTCCGGAATCGTCGCCTCGAGCGGCGGAGCGGTCACGAAGTAGACGGTCACTCCGCCCTCCGCAACCCCGTTGCCCCAGAACCAGCCGTTGACGTAGACCGCGTCGCCCGGCTCGAAGTAGACACCGTCCGGCACATCGACGATGAGGGAACAGGGCTCGCACTCGGCGGGCAGGAGATCGAACGGCGGCTCGGGCTCGAGGTGCGCCGTCACGCCCGGAGGAAGGTCCTTCGTGCAGATGCACGCGTCGGCGGTCCTGAACGGAACTGCGGCCATCGGCTCGACGCATATCGTCACGGGATAGGCGAACCGCCGCGCCGCCCGCGAGCCGGATGACGCCGCACCTGCGGTCACCGTCGTCGGGGAGACACCGGCTGATGACTCCGACAGCGACGCGAGCTGCTGCGCGAGCCGCGACGATTTCATCGCGGGTTCGATGTCGATATTCTCCTTCGCGGAGTTGTTCGCCTGATTCGGGTCGGACGCATAGGTCGCCGTCACGCGGAGGCACTTGTGCCCATCCTGCCCGGGCAGCGGCGTGAACGGGATCGACGCGACAACGCTTCCTCCCGCCGGGACGTTCACCGTTGTGCTCGCGATCGGGGCATAGGGCGAACCCCACCCGGTTCTCATGAGCTCGAAGAGAACCACCACGCCGGACGCGTAGGCTCCGCTGGCGGAGATGCGCGCATTGAGCGTATTCGGATCCCCCACCTGAACCGGGTAGTGACCGGCCCAGATGGCCTTGCTGTTCCATGTCCCCGGAACCCACCCGGTCACCGACACGTCAGCCAGCAGCACCGCATTGATCGCGTTCGCGGCGGAGACGATGCCGTATCCGTACATGTAGTCCCACGTCGGGTCGACCAACGGATAGGTCGGTGTGCCGCGCACCTCGGCGTTGACGCGGATCAGGTTGTCAACCTGCGCCGGGGGCAGCCCCGGATACTTCTCGAGGATCAGCGCCGCCACACCGGTGACGTGCGCCGTCGCCCACGACGTTCCGTTCCCCGGGTGCTGCCACCATCCCGTCCCGTTCTGACCCGGGTTGATGCCCTGGCAGACCGTGATGTCACGCATGTACGCTGTGATCTCGGGTTTGAGGTCGTTCTGGCTGAGCGAGTAGGATGGCGGCGGAGGCGTTCGCGGCCCAACCCGGGAGGCGGTGTCGAACAGATCATCGCCACGCAGGATGGTCGCATTGTCGGTCACGCCGCCGACACAGATGACATCACTGCCGGAGCCTGGCGATGAGATGCCTGAGCCGGGCGGATTGTTACCGGCCGATGCGACGACGGTGACGCCCTGTGCGACCAGCGCGTTCGCCGCGCGGGCGACGGCATCCGTTCCGTCGTCGGGTCGGCCGCCGAAGCTCATGTTCGCGACGGTGATGTTGTACTGCGACGCGTTCCGCATGACCCACTGGATCGTGGCGACCGAGCGGGAGGCTGGACTGGTGCCGGTGTTGTCGAAGATCTTGCAGTCGACGTAGCTCGCGTTGGGGGCGACACCCATGTACTGCTGCGCGGGGTCGCTCGCGAGGATCATCGACGCGACCGACGTGCCGTGATACCAGCCGACCATGTCGTCGTCCGGATCAACGCCCGGGCCGCCTGTCTGCGTCAGCCCGTTATAGCCGCCGACGCGTTTCCCGGAGAGAGCGGGGTGGCCGTCGTCCACGCCGCTGTCGATGATGGCGATAGTCACGCCGCTTCCCATGTAACCGACCGACGGATTGATGTCCCACACGGCGTGCCCTGGATATGCGTAGGCCCCGCTCGAACGCGCCTGGATGGCACAGGCACTCACGTCCAGATGCGGAGAGAGCGTCTGGTCCCACTCGATGAGCTTCAGACGCGGGTAGTTCACGATGATGTAGCAGTCTGAAACCATGACGTTCCGCACGGCGATGGCGTCGATGAAGCGGAAGACGCCGTAGATGTCACCGTACTGGTCGAGGAACGTGCTGTCGGCAGCCGTCGGCGTGGAGCAGAAGTCGACGATGATATCGACGTGGTCGGTCGGGCTGACGGCATAGAGATTGTCGATGTAGTCATCGACGCGATTGGGGAATCCCGGACCTGCAGCGAAGGTGTCGTGAAGGAACGCGCGGGCTGGAGTCGGGATGAGGACGAACACAATTGCGAGAGCGAGGATCGCGACGGCCACGGACCACAGACACAGGCTGCGCATGGCGCACCCCCTTTCACAGTGCCTTCGCCACGAGGAGTGCTATGAGAGGAGTGCTGTGTATGAACGAATCGCGGGGAGTCGGCCACCTCACCGCCTCCCCGCCAATCGTATTATACCACACGAGACTCATGAAACCGAGTGAATAGTGCTCAGCAGCCTGTCATGAATCATCGTTCACTGTCGGTGCGTTCCGCGCCTACGTGTGGTCCTCATCGTGGTCGTTATCATGGTCGTCATCGCTGTCGTCGCACTCGCCGTCGTCGTCGGCATCATCCACATCTTCGGCGTCGTCCATGTCATCGGAGCCTGCGTCTTCCGGCTCGAGGCTGGCGAGATAGGCTTCGGAGAGTTCGGCAACCCAGAGGTCGAACATGGAAAGCTGCTCCTCGGTGAGCGACCGCACGATCGGCATCCTCTTGCCGAGGATCCCGTCGTCGTCGTGCAGCTTCATAAGGAGATAGCTGGACTCAGGCTTCTCGAGGTCGATGAGCATCAGATCGGTCCGCTGAATGCTCGGGACACCGACCATCCCGGTCCCCTCTCGCGTGGTCGGCAGCTTGAACCCGGCATCGTGTCCGAAGTCACCGTGGCACTCCATGCACAGGTGCAGCATGATGTCCTCGGCCTCGGCGTACGCGTCGATCGCGGGGCGTTCCTCGGCGACGTCTTCGTTGACCGCCGTCTCCGCCTCCTCCGCAGCCTCGGCCTCTTCAGTTCCGGCGGCCTCAGCAGCGGCCGCTGCCTCGTCAACCGGTGTCTCCATGACCGCGTCGTCCTGCGCGACGCACAGGCCGGCGATCGCCAGAACAACGATGAGCATCATGAGCCTCATTGCACTCCTCCTTTGACGGGAAACGAACACAGGGAGACAGCCACGATTCCGGCTCCTCCCTGTGTTGTGATTCTCTGGATGTCCTGGAGTTGCCGGCGAGACTGCTACCCGCCGAAGGCCCCGCCGAGTCCCTTCATGTCGAATGACGGCATCTCGAACTTCTCGGGCTCCTCGGTGATCGCCGACTTCGCATCGTCGCCGTACGCCGTGAGCACCATCTCGAAGTCGTCCGACGAGCTCTTCACGGTACCGTAGGGGCCGACGTTCTCGGCCTGCCACATGTCGAAGCGGATATCCTCATCCTCAACGCGCCAGTGGTGCGCCTCGAACGTCCCGGCAGGGACCACGACAGTCTCCATGCCCAGGTCCGACGGCATGACGCTGTCCGTCTCGTACTCCTCTTCCTCGACCTCTCCACCACCCATGCCCATCATGCCGCCCATCATGCCGCCGCCACCAACGGGCATCTCCATCGCGGGCTCGTCGCCACCCTTGATGATGAGGCGCTTCAGGTTGTCCTGCTCCTCCGGGTCGCCCGAGACGAGCATCTTGGTGACGAAACCGTCCTCTTCCTCGCCGGTCATCTGCATCTCGTACCAGAAGGCACCGTCCTCCTCACCGACGATGGAGATACGGATGGTGACCGGCTCTTCGTCCGTGGATGTCATCAGATACTCGGCCCACTGACCGACGACCGGCTTGAACTCGGCGCCGCCCCACATATCCTTCGGCATGGCCTGACCCATACCGCCACCACCGAAACCGAGGGCCGGCGCCGCGACTGCGAGCACCATGGACGCGATGAGCACAACCGCACGTGGACTCCAGCGCTTCATGACTGCCTCCTTCTTCGTGCGGGCGCGATACTCCTGGCGCCCGAGACCCCCATGCAATGCACCAACGTTTGTCGGCATCACGATACTCCGACGCCCTCATGGTACCCCATGAGGGCGCAGTTCGCACGGTATTCGAGCGCCGGGCAATAGAAACCGGCCGCCCGGGCGCATACGTGGGCGTCGGCACATGTGGAGGGCGCCGACAGTGAGCGGGCGGCCGGTATGGCCAACAAGAGCGCATCTGCAGTGTGCGAGCACCCCCGCGGCGGAACCGCGGGCGCGCCCGGGTTCTCCGAGTGCTCTACTCGATTCCCGGCGCGTCACGGAAGACCGCGTAGGGCATCCCCCATACCATCCAGTCATCCGGGTAGTCGGAATCGAAGAGCGTTTCGTGGTCCAGGGCGGTCACCCAGGCGCAGCATCGGCCGGCACGCTGCACCGTCCATGTGCCTGAGAACGTCGCGCCGTCAAAGACGAACGGCGAGTGCCAGTGCCGCGTATGGAGAAAGAGGATCGCGTCCGCCGGCGGTCCGGAGACCGTCACGGTGACCTCCTCGCCCACCTCGAACAGCATAATCTCTTCAGGGATGGTCATCAGTTCGAGTGGATCAGTGATCGTGACGTCGACAGAGTCACCCTGGATATGGATCCAGTCGATACTCAGAGAAAGGTCATCGGACTGGCCGAGGAATCCTGAAATCTCGGTGAGTTCCCAACGTCCGCAGCGGTATCGGTGCTTCCCACCCTCGCGGTCATCTTCGACCGGGTCCTCGGCGAGCGCGAAGTTCGCGTAGCGTTCTCCCGTGTGGTGGAACGGCTTGACGATCTCCTCCATGCCCTCGGTGACGATATGAAGCTCGCCCCACACCTCGCGGTAAATGGTCGCCTCAGCCGTACCCGCGAGCGTGTCGACGATGACATCGCGGTGAACGGAGAGGTCGGTCACGACGCGCCAGAAGGTCAGCGGGTCGATAACCTCACGATCGCCGCCGCCGGACGACTGTTCCCCGGCCTCGTACATCCCGAGATCATCAAACAGCCCCTCCTCCTCCATGAACTCGCGTATGGCCGCATCATCACCCAGGGCGTCGGGCGCCGCAGCGGTGACTCCCTCGCCACAACCGGCGAAGGCGAATACACTGAGAAGAAGGACCGTAGCGAGCGCCGCGGTCGCGAGGCGTCTCAACAGCACCCCGGCGGTGGGCCAAGCAGCGGCGCTCGCTGCGGTCGTACTGAACTTCTTCATCTGACTCCTCCTTTGCTGGCGAACACGGGGAGCGTCTCTGCGTCACACAGGATTGGAGTCCACCAGTCCGCCGTATGTTCCCGAACAAAGAGCCGATATTGCGCCTCGCCGTCCGGGGGTCCGGCGCGTACAC
>CAZRAD010000111.1:0-9712 GCA_964597945.1 uncultured bacterium | reverse complement strand
CGGTCGACGAGCTGACCTATTTCATCGAGAACAGCGGCGCGGCGATGCTGGTTTGCGACGGTGCCGCATGCGAAACGCTCGGCCCCGTGGCCGCGCGGCTCTCGGCCATGGTCGAGACGCTGAACGCGGATGGCTCGGGCAGCCTGACGGAGGCGGCGGCCGGGATGGCGGACAGCTTTCCGACCGTGGTTCGCGACATCGACGATCTCGGGCAGCGTTGTCTCATCGATCGTCTCGGGCGGCGGGAACCGGTCGATGATCTCGCGATGGCCGTCCATGACCCGCGCGATCATCTCATCGGTCGCGATCTCCGCATTCTCGGACATCGCCCGTTCCAGCGTCCGGACCTGCCATGCCATCCGCTCCGCGCGGTACCGTTCGGTGAGCTCCGCATTGCCGCATCCCGTGAGTCCCATGGCGAACGCCGCAAGGATGAGCATGACCGTGAGACGGCGGGCTGATGTGAAGTGTCTGCTCAGCATGTCACTCACCCCCGTTCTTGACCCGGCTCGGGTGAGCCGACCAGCCGACCGAACCCTCGTTCTGAGTGGCGTACAGGAAGAAGCGCGTCGCAGCGCCGAGCGTGAAGAAGGTCGTGTACAGGATCACAACGACCCACACAACGAGCACGACCGTCAGTCCCTCGGGAGCGAATCGATACGCGATCGTCGTGCCGTTCCTCGCCAGCCACGCGGGAAGAAGTTCGAGCGCTGTCGGGACCGCCACGATGAGGTACGTCGTAACCGGGTTCTTCAGGGCGAGCGCCACGCTGCCGCCGATCGCGCCGCCGATCCTTCGCCGCGCGAGCATGATGTAGGGAATGACGTAGATGAACAGGGCCTGCACCGCGAGTACCGCCGCGATCGCCAGCATCCGGATCAACCGGAACCTCGTCGGACGCGCGTCGGCGAGATGCCCCCAGAACGCCGTCGGGATCCTCGAGACCAGCTGGGCAAGCACCGTCGTCAGCAGAACGGCGATGACGACCGGCACGTATCGCCGGAACGCCTCTCGCCACCCCTCCGCGGCCTTTCCATCCCCACCCGTGTAGTACGAGGCGAACAGCCACACGGCCGCCGCCGTCGCCGCAGCGCCGAGGAACACCGAGAGCACGACATCGGCCTGCCCGAACGAGGCCCGGAGCGCGAGGAAGCACGTCGGATAGTGGAGCGCGGCCTCGCCGAGCCGCCAGCGAATGAGCGGAGCGACCGTCGACGCGAACGGGGGATACGCGAAGAACGTGATCATCGCGAGCACGGCGAGCTGCGCCGCCGCGTAGATGAGAAGCGGCGCGAGAGCGACGCGGCGCCTCAGCGCCGACAGCGTCTCCGACCAGCTCCAGATAAGCGCGTTGAACTGCTGAACCAGGTCCATTCCCTCCCCTTTCAGTCGATGCTAGGGCCGGCTGTCGTTGAAGAGATCCGACAGTCGCGGCTGAGCCTCCTCAGAGAATCCCTTGATGAGCGCAAGAGCCGCCTCGACGTCACCGTTCTCGACGGGCGTCGACACGCGGACGAACGCTCCGAATGTCACGTTCTCCCGGATTCCGGCCGACGCCATCCGCGCGAGGAACCGGTCCCGGTCGGCCGTCGCCAGATCTCCGGCCGTGTACCACCAGTAGGCGGCCAGACGCTCGCGCCCCGCCTCTCGGACGAGAGCCCAGTTCGCATCGAAGCTCCCGTCGCCGCGCTCGAGCGTGAAGATCCCTGTTCGGTCGATGTCCCAACCCTGCGCGCGGTAACAGACCATCGGGTCGTGCGCACCGTACCGCTCGTTCTCATGGTAGATGATCACGAACCAGACGGGCGCGCCGCCATCACGCCGGTACTCCCGCACGAGCGTATCGTCCGCATCCAGCTCGTCGTAGACGACGCTGGCGAATCTCAGGTCGCTGCTCCGCCACTCCCCGACCTCGGTCGGGAACGCTGCGAGGCCCGCCTCCTCCAGGACCATTGCGCGCTCCGGTGCAAACTGGACGTACGCCGCGGTCGCGGCGAGGAGAAGAGCCGCTATGACGAGGGCGGCCCGTGAGCGCGGGCCGAGGCTCGGAGCAGCGGTCGCTTCGACCTCCGCACCCTTCATGCCGGGCTCAGCGCCACTCGCATCGGTCTCCGAGGCGAGGCCGCGGCCACACCGCAGGAGCCCCCGAAGCACGAACAGGCCTCCGAGCGCGATGAAGAAGAGAAGGAACCCGGAAAAATCGTGGAAGAAGCCGAGAGCCGCATCGATACCCCACACGTTCGCGACCGCGCAGAGCACGGCGATGCGGACGGTGTTCGCGATGGCGGCGAGCGGCACGGCCGCCAGCAGGAGCACGACCCGCTTCCATGTCCTCGCGCGGGTGAAGTAGGCGAACAGCGCGCCGAGCGCGACGAGCGCGATGAGCGACCGGAGTCCGCTGCACGGGTCTGCGATCCTCAGCGACCCGGCCGGGATGTGGATCGTCATCCCGGATCTGGCGAGCGGGATGCCCATCCTTACGGCGAGTGCGCTTCCGACCCGCGCCGCGAGAAGCTTGAGCCTGAAGCTCACCACGTTCATGAGAAACGGCGGCATCGGGAGCATGAACACGAGATAGCCGAGGGGGAACCAGAGAGAGCGCATCGCGCGCCCACCAAGCAGGACGAGCGCCAGCCCAAAGAGCAGCAGCACGAACGAGTACCCCTGCGTCATGAAGACGCCGGCTCGAATCGAGGTGATGTGCCCCAGGACCGCAAGCGCCACGAGGAGAAGCCCACCCACGATCCCCACTGTTCCCGGTCCGCCGCTGCTCCCCTCACGTGGCGTCATCGCATCGGTCACGCTTCGCCTCACGTACCAGAGCAGGAAGATCACGATCGGCGGAATGAGAGCCCCGTGCGAGTAGTTCGGATTCGTCTCCCACGTCCGCCAGAGCGTGGCGAACGTGTGGCGGTAGACGAGCACAACAAGAGCCGTGATGATGATTCCCGCCGCGATGGCCGCGGGGCGCGGCGCGCCTCTCTTCGTCGCGTTCGTGTCGTTCGTTGCTTTCATGTCTCTCGTCCCGGTCATGTCTTGCTCCTCCGCAGCGGCGCGGCCGCTACTCCGTGTCCGACAACACCGCTGCGGTGTTGATGAGGATTCGGATGTCGAGCACGAACGAGCAGTTGCGGACGTAGAACGCGTCGAGGCGCACCTTTTCGTCCATCGTGATGGAGTCGCGCCCGTTGATCTGCGCCCAGCCGGTGAGGCCCGGTCGCACCTGGTCTCCGAGCGTCTGCCGTCTGAGGTCAATGAGCTCGTACTGGTTGTAGAGCGCCGGTCGTGGTCCGACGAGACTCATGTCGCCGCGGACGACGTTCAGAAGATTCGGGAGCTCGTCGATCCCGGTTCGCCTGAGAACCCGGCCTATCCTCGTGGTGTAGTCGGTCTGCATCGGAGCGATGAGGTCGGTCGCCAGATCGGGGGTATCCTGCCTCATCGTCCGAAACTTGTAGATCGTGAACTCGTGCGAGAGAACGCCAATGCGCTGCTGCGTGAAGACCGAGCGCCCCGGCGAGTCGAGACGGATAAGCAGTGCAACGAGCGCGAAGATCGGAGAGCAGACGACGAGCGTGGTCAACGCGCCGATGAAGTCGAGTGTGTATTTCACGCCGAGATATCTGCGGAACGGAAGGTACGATGTCCCCAGCCCGGCTTCGGCCGCCGTCACGGACGACAGGACATTCTCCATCCTCTGAGCCAGTACGCGCCGCGAGCACCTCTTGCGGACGAACGCGCAGCCGCGTTCACCAAGTGAGCGTCTGCGCTCCGGGTCGTCGGCGAGACACACGAGCGCGTCCGCGAGCGCCCTGCCGTCGCCGGGCGCCACCACGATGCCGCCGCCGGAGTCCTCCACAACGCCACGACCGTCTCCATCCAGCGCGGCGACGACCGGCCTGGAGCAGGCCATGTAGTCGAAGATCTTCACGGGGATCGTCCCGCGGCTGAAGTCGGATCCGTCGGTGGTTGCGAGGCAGACGTCGGCCTCGCGCATCGTCGCAGCCAGGGCGTGCGGCGCCTGGCTCGAAAGGAACCTGACGTTCGCGATGCCCCGACGCTCCGCCTCCCCGATGAGTCGTTCCTTGTCGGATCCGTCCCCGACGAACAGGAAGTGGAGCCGGTGGTCTCCCTCCAGGTGCTCCGCCGCGTCGAGTATCACGTCCATGCCATGGACCAGACCGTGCGTTCCGCTGTAGAGCACGGTGATTCCGCCCGGGTCCTCGTCGTTGTCCGGATCCCCGTCTCCCGGCCCGAGTTCGCGTGCACCGACCGTCGAGCCGGCGTCACGATCGGCGGGGTCGCCTGAGGGGACCGCGTCGGCGTCACCTCCGAACACATCGGTGTCGGCACCGTTCGGTATGTAGATGATCTGGTGGTCCGGAATGCCGCGCTCGCGCATGAGCTTCACCATTCCCGGGGTGACCGCCACGATCTTCGCGGCGCGTCGATAGAGAAAACCCTCGAGCCTCTCGGCCATCGCTATCATGCGACGGCTCCGAAGCTGCCCGAGTGCGACCGCCGCATGCGGCCAGTAGTCCCGGACGTCCAGAACGTACGGCACGCCGCGCAGGATGGCCGTGAACCACCCGGAGAACCCGAGGAAGAGCGGCGGTGAACTGACGAGGATGATGTCCGGCCGTCCGATCCACGGACCACACAGGGCCGCGCACACGGCGAACGAGAGCTGATTGAGCATCCGTCTCACGAAGGTCCTCGTCGGACTCGCGAAGAGATACGCGCGCAGCACGCGCACGCCGCCCGCGTCCTCGCGCATGAACAGTCTGCGAGCATACCCGGCCGCCTTCACACCCGACGGATGGTTCGGCATACCCGTGAGGACGGTGACATCGTGACCCGCCCGCTTGAGCCCGCGCGCGAAGTGATACGCGCGGAGCGGGGCCGCACCCGTCTCCGGTGGGTAGTACTGTGTGAGGAAGAGAACTCTCACGCTCGGTCCCGGGCTCCGCCCGGCCTCCTCTGTTCCGCGGGCTTCATCCCCGCTACGAGTGCTTCAAACACCTGCTGGACGTACTCCACGACTTCATCGATGTCGTGCTCCGCGTGGACGACGCTCTGCGCCAGCCTGCCCATCATTCCGGCGCGTAACTCATCGCTGAGGATGTCGAGCACGGCGTCCGCCAGCGCGCCGGGGTCGCCCGGCTCGACGAGCCGACCCGTCTCGCCGTCGCGCACCATGTCCGGCACACCGCCGACGTTCGATGCGACGACCGGTACGCCGGCCGCCATCGCCTCGAGGATCACGTTCGGAGACCCCTCCGACAGCGACGAGAGCACGAACACGTCCATCAGCCCGAGAACCTCGGGGATATCCTGGCGAACACCGACGAAGCGCACCGCCTCCGCAATGCCCAGCTCCGCGGTCAGCGACTCGAGGTCCGACCGGAGCGGCCCGTCGCCGACGACGAGGAAGACCACATCGTCGCGACGTTCCCTGATGCGGGCGGCCGCGCGCAGGAAGCGATCGTGTCCCTTGACGGGACTCAGCTTCGCCACGATACCGACCACGCGCGATGCTCCGAGCCCCAGTTCCCCACGCAACCCGTCGGATGAGACGGCCCCGTCGAAACGCGAGAGATCGACGCCGGGCGCCAGGCGCACGATCTTCTCTGGAGGCGTTCCGAACCGTGTCTCAAGCTCCGATGCGGCCGCGGATGAGTTCACCATGACGGCATCGACGAGGTGTCGGTTCACGAAGCGGTAGACTGCCTCTTTCGCCCCCCCCGCGAGCCAGTAGCTCAGGTTTCGCTGGTTGTTCACCACGACCGGCACGCCCGCCATTCGCCCCACGAACGGGCCGATGAGCGTGACAAGACCGAGCATGCAGCTCAGGATGTCGATCCGCTCGCGTCTGAGGAAGCTCGCCGCCGCCGCGACCTGTCTCATCGTCGCCGGACTCGTGAGGCTCGCGCCGGTCCCGAACTCGTGAACGTCTATCCCGAGCGCCTCGATCTCCGGGAGCAGCTCCCCCACTCTGAGTGTCGAGAGGACCACCGGTTCGAAGCGCGAACGGTCGATCCTCCGGAGGAGCTCCAACAGAAACTGCTGCGTCCCCGCCCGTTCGAACGACCCGGCCCAGAACGCGACCTTCAGGCGCGTCACCTCGCCAGTGCGGAGATTGGACGTTCTCTGTGAAGTCCGAGCCGTCACCTCCCCGTCTCCTCTCGAGCGACGCCGCGCCGGGGACCGTTCCGCTCGATGTCCGCGAGCGACGGTGACCGGGGCCGCGTCAGGCGTCCGTGCTGCAGGTTCGCGCCGAAGCTCCGCATGTCCGTCCGTCTGGCCGACACACCGACTCTCGGAATCCCGAACGGGGAGTGCGCGGGGCCGGCAGGACCGCTTATCGAGGTCGACGCGGAGAGATAACCGCACCTGGCGACCTCGGTGGCCACGCGCGCGTCGCAGTGTCGGTCCTTCCGTCCGTTGGGATACGCGAAGTGCTCGACGCACAGCCCGATCTCATCCTCCAGAAATGACTTCGCTCCCGACAGCTCGTCGGTGAGTTCTCCATCCTCCAGGAGCGGCAGGTTGTAGTGATGGACCGAATGCGCCCCGATCGTCATCCCGTTTTGCTCCATCTCGCGCAGTTCATCGGGAGTCATCATCACGCGATGAGACATCGGCTCGCAACCGGGGAGGCATGCGTCCATGATCTCGGCGAGCACGTCGTTCGCCTCGGTCCGACTGCAGTGCTTCACGAGTCCCGTCAAGAACCGAACGGCGCACTCCCGAGCGACCGGACTCGACAGTCCGATGGGGGCGGATGTGATCGACGGACACAGAATCTCCGTGTGCGTCGTCGTCATCACGGCGAATCTGAGCCGCACGGTCCAGAGGACCTCCGCGTCTGCAACACAATCCGTCGTCACGTAGAAGGTCGCAGGCATGTTGTGTTTTCTCAGCAGACGGTAGGCGAAGCGGTAGTTGTCCTCGTAGCCGTCGTCGAACGTGATCGCCACCCAGCGGGGATCCGGCATGCTGCCCGAGGTTATGGCACGCACGACGTGCGACAACGGTACGACCGTGTATCTCTCTCCGAGATACGTGAGCTGCTCGTCGAATTGCCGCGGACGCACGACGATACTCTGTGAGACATAGTCTCGGGCCCATTCGGGGTCGTCATTCACCGAATGATATCTGAGAACGGCGCAACCACCGCCGCGGAGGCCGGCAGCGAGACGTGATGAGTACGCGGAGGCCCACATACCGCGCGCCGCGCCCCAGGCTGTCGTGGCGATCCGGCTCAAACGTCCGCGGTCAGCGCTCATCGTCGCCTCCCTCGGTCGCGGTCGCCCACCTCGGTCGCGGTGTTGTCCGCGGTCGAACCAGCGGCGCCCGGCATCCCCGCTCTCGCCTTCCGGATCCTCGACCACTCGACAAGACCAGGGACTCTGCGATCGAGAAGGCGCTCGTACAGCCGGACCGTGTCGCCCACCATCCGGGCAGCCGTGAACCGGCGATCGATGCGAGCACGCCCTGCGCGTCCCATCCTCACGCGGAGCTCCTGGTTCTCGAGCAGCTGGATGATCCGATCAGCGACGGCCTTCGCATCGCCTGCGGGCACGATGAACCCCTCGACGCCATCGCGCACGAGTTCGCGATTCCCACCGACATCGGTCGCGACGATCGGGGTCCCCAGAGCCATCGACTCCAGAAGCGCGTTCGAGCAGCCCTCCCGGAGTGAGGTCAGCACCGAGACGTCGGCATCCACCAGAAGTCCGGGGACGTTCGACGTCTCGCCGACCAGCACGACGTGGTCCTGGAGACCGAGTTCTCGGACCATCCGTTCCAGCTTCCTCTGCAGTCTTCCCCCGCCGACAACAAGGAAGCGTGCATCCGGTATCTTCCGGATGACCAGTACGGCTGCCTCGAGGAACGTCGAATGGTCCTTCTTCGGCGTCAGGCTTGCGACCTTGACGACCGTCGGTCTGCGCCCGGGTTGCTCGACCACTCGAAGCTCATGATTCCGCACCGCGGCGTCGAGCCGCTCGTATCCGACACCGTTGTAGACGACGTGCACTCGACCGTCGTCTATCCAGTGCCGGTCCACCACGAATCGCCGGACGGCGTCCGCGTTGGCGATCACCTGATCGACGAAGATTCCCATGAAGCGGTCGAGCAACGTCATGACCAGACTCGGGTGGAAGTCCACGTTTCTGACCGATGAGATGATCACCGGCACGCGGAGCATCCGCCCAACGAGGAGACCGCGCCAGTTCGCCGAGAACAGATAGCTGTGAATGACCGCCGGCCTGAGCCTCCGAACGATCCTCACCAGTTCGAGAAGCGATGCGAGACCGATGCCCGGCAGCTTGTTGAGCGATACCACCTCCACACCTGCTCCTCGGATGACCTCGAACAGACCGCTGGGAGGCGCCAGACAGCAGACGACCGGCTCATAGCGCTCGTCGTCCATCCGTGAAGCCAACTCCGACAGCTGTCGCTCGGCCCCACCACGCCCCAGCTCCCCGATAAGGAGTAACACACGGATCCTGCCCGACGTGGCGAGATGGACGCCGCCCGACGCGCAGAGGTCGTAGATCCGCTCTGTCTCACGCGTCATGCACTCAGCAGAGAAACGCTCCAGGACGGCGACTCGCGCACGGGCGCCGAGGCGCACGCGCCGTTCGGGGGACGCCGCAAGGCGCAGGATCGCCTCGCCCAGTGCACGCGAGTCCTCCGGCGGGACGACGACGCCCGAGGGACCGCCGACCGTCAGCAGCTCCGCATTTCCACCGACATCCGTCGCCACGGTCGGAACGCCGGCAGCCATCGCCTCGAGGATCGAGACGGGGAGCCCTTCCCAAGAACTCGAGTTCACGAGAATGTCGCAGGCCGCAAGGATCGCCGGCACGTCCGCCCGCTCGCCCAGGAATCGCACCCCGTCCGCGAGACCGAGCTCCTCGGCCTTGGCGCGGAGCCCGGGCTCGAGCACGCCGGATCCCACGATCAGGAACACGACGTTGCTCGTGTCCCGAAGGACATGCGCAGCGGCGTGAAGCAGATTTGCGTAGTTCTTCTGTGGGGTCAGACTCCCGACCGCGAGCGCTACGACAGAGCCGTTCGCGATGCCGAGCCCGGCTCGCGTCGCGCTCCTGTCGCCGCCGTCCTTGAGACGCGCGGGGTCGATTCCGTTCCAGACGGTCACGCACCGATCGCCGGTCAGGTCCGAGAACGCAATGTGCGAACGTCGCACGGCCTCCGAAACGGCGATCTGCGCGCTCTCACGATGCTCGCTCAAGCGGCTCGCGACGCATCTCAGATGGGAGCGCCAGTGGACGACGTTGTGCTCCGTTCGCACCACGCAGGGGATGTCGGCGAGAATCGCGGCGGGCAGACCGAAGACGAGCGGGCCGAAGTTGTGGTAGTGAACCACGTCGAATCGACCGCGCCGCATCAGTCGGGCAAGCCGAAACAGCGCGCCGATATCCCGACGGCCCTTTCTGCCCAGCACGTGAACGGGTATGCCGCTCGACACGAGCGGTTCGGCGAGATGCCCGGCCTGCTCGAGACAGCACACCTCGGCCGAATAGTTCGCCGTATCGTGGTTGAGCGCATACTCGACCACGATCCGTTCTGCGCCGCCCGCTTCGAGCGACCTGATGATATGAAGCACCCGCCTCGGCATTCGTCCCCCACCGCCCGGCTTCACGCCGGACACCATCCGCGGCTCGCATCGCGCGCCGCGGGA
>CAZRAD010000110.1:0-10044 GCA_964597945.1 uncultured bacterium | reverse complement strand
TCCGGGAAATGGTCGTTGTTGCTTATGTCGACGGGGTTCGGGAGATCAAGCTGCAGCCACTCCATCTCCGGGTACTGCGAGCCCGAGTTCATACCGTCGTTGGCCTGGACTCCAGGCCTCGGCGTCGAGTCGTTGTTCGGACGCCACACCCAGGCTGTGAACGGCCTGGTCGTCGGAGTCTGCGGGTTCTGCGGGTCCGTCTCGCCATCGTTGCCGATGAAGTATCGGATGCCGATGACGTAATTGGCCCAGACCGGCGCCTGATATCCGGCGGCGATCATCATGCCCGACTGGCCCGTCACATAGTCCTGGAAGGTGATGGGCTCGTCGATGAGCACATGCGTCAGGACCGTGTCCTTGCCCTCAGCGTTCCAGTAGAGCTCCACCGGGACCGAGGACGTATTGCCCGCATAGTCGTAGGCCTCGACGAAATACGTGATCTGGCTGTCCGGATTCGCAGACGTCAGCTGGGGAACCGTCATCGGGACCCAGAAGCGTAGAGAGTCAGGAAGCCCGGCGCCCGCCGGGAACACATATGTGGAGTCCGGCGAGAACGTGTTGATGCCGTTGTAGCGAACGCGGGCCCCGGCCGCCAGCGTGTCGGTCCGGCCCACAAGACGTACTCGCGGCACACCCGTCTCCCACCGCAGTTCGTCGATGTTGTACGTGACGTCCTCGGGCGGGTTGATCGTCTCGAACGCCACCGGAGGCGGCGTCATGTCGAGGTCGATGGACAGGACGATCGGGTCCTCCGCGACATTGCCGTAGAGATCTGTTGCCACGACGCGGATCGTCTTCTCACCCTCAACCCCGAGGTCCACATTCTCGACGGTGTAGCGTCCCTGGTTGCCGTCGTACGGTATGGCGGGAGCGGCCACCGCTGTCCCCGACAGCACATCGTTGACGTAGACCTTGATCTCTGCGCCGACCTCCGCACGTCCTCGGACGTTGATTATCTCGCTGTTCACGGCAGAACCGTCCTCGGGATTCGACACGGTCGTGCCCGTCGGTGGGTTCTCGTCCGGTCCCATGTTCTCAACGGTATCGCAACCTGTCGCAAGTCCGAGAGTCAGCAGTGCGAGAGCTGTCAGAGCAATGGGCCACGCCCGTCTGCTCGTTCTCAGCATCTGTCGCTTCTCCTTTCCGAGGGGCTTCCTCGATCGGCCGCCGCGTGATCGGTCCGGCACGCCAGACAGCGGCTCATCGTCCCGGTCCGGGATGCCGCGTCCCTAGAACGCATAGGACGCGGATACCCTGTGACTCGAGTCCAGATACTCATGTCTTCCGTATGCATAATCGATGACGAACCCGCTGAAGCCGATACCAGCACCGGCCGTCAGCTCTCCCATCGCAAGCCCTGCCCGCACCGCGACCGCGTCGTGGTAGACGAACTCGAGCCCGTAGTGCGTATCGGCCGTGACGTCGCCGATGTGGTACTCGTCAGCCATCCACCGCTTCTCGAATCGGACGTCAGCGTCCGCCGCGGCGATGACCCTGCCACCGAGGGAGGCGATGTCGCGCGTCCAGGCGAGGCCGATCTTCGCCGTCGGCCAGATGCGCTCCTTCTCCTTGGTGTCCCAGGCAAGATACGTCGTCGTGGCGTCCTGGACATTCGCTCCAAGGGTGATGCCGCTGCCGATGTCGTACTTCGCGCCGAGATCGAACCCCAGACCGTAGCAGGAGTACTCCCCGATGCTCTTGCGGACGAGCTTGAGGCTCGCACCCAATCGGAGATCGGGCGAGACTCGCTTTCCGTACGTCATGAAGAGGGCGGATTCGGAGTCGCTTTCCCACGAGATCCGCGCGAGATCGTAGTAGATGCGGTCCTCGTCCTCTTCGAAGTCCGTGAACGGGATGTCGTCGACGGCGAGCCGCACGAACGTCAGAGCGACCGCCGCGCCCTCCGTGAGCGGATGCACATAGGCGCCCGTGTCGTAGTTGACGACGTCGCCGAACGTCTCAGAGTGCATGAACTGGACAGCCCGTGACTCGGCATCGGCGACTCCCGCCGGATTCCAGTAGCCGGCTGTCACTCCATCCGCGACCGCGACATACGCGCTGCCCATACCAAGCGCGCGCGCGCCCACGCCGTGCGTGAGGAACTCACCGGCGTACTTGTCGGCGGCATGCGTATCATCGGTCGGCACGATGCAGAGAAGCGCGATCGCCGTGACCGCGAGTGCCGACTTCACAAAGCGGAGCATGTCCCTCCCGTGCGGATAGACGAATCCGACTTGCCCGCCGGTCGACTGTCCGGGGAGCGCGTCCGAGTCCATTCGTTTCACTTCTAGCACGCTCCCTCCAGCTTGTAAAGCGAAATCCTGCGGGCCTTTGCGGCGTCAGCCGTCATGCAGGGCCCGCGAGAGGAGTTCCGTGCGGAGCCGCTCGTTCTCCGAGAGAACCCTGCCGACGTTCCGGTCTACCTTGTTTAGACGCTCCGAGAGCCGCAGAGCTTCATAGAGGTCCGCCTCCTCCTCTGCCTCCCCCAGAAGGTAGCCGTGCTGCCAGCGAAGTCGGGACTCGTGGGATATGCCGTACTCAAGCATGTATCGGAGAGTGGCAGTCGAGACCCGCTCATACCGGCACTGCTCCTGTGCCGGGCGGACCTCGGCGTGCGGGGGCCTCTTCAGGATCTCCACCACCGCGCCTCCCCCCCGCACTCACCTGACGAGGATCATCTTCCTTGTCTCCTCCGACTCGCCGGTCGCGAGCCGATAGAGATAGACGCCGGCGGCCACTTCGGTGCCGGCCGCGTCACGTCCGTCCCATTCGACGATGTGGTCACCCGGTGTTCGGACGTCGGCGACCAGGGTACGGATCAGGCGCCCCTGGATGCTGTAGATGGACAGGCTCACCGGCATGGGTGCTGACAGAGCGAACCGGATCGTCGTCGATGGCGTGAATGGATTCGGACTGTTCTGATACAGCCGGATGAGTGAGGGCGGCTCGGTGTCATCTGCGACACCAGTCCCGCTGGGCTCGGTCAGCGACGAGATGCTCACATCGTCGATGTAGACACCCTCCGCGGCATCGGCGGAGTCGCTGACGAACAGGAACCTGACATGGACGGTGTCACCGGGCTCACCGTTGAGGGAATAGGTATACTCGAGCCAGTCGTTCCCGATCGATCCGAGCGTCTCAAGTGCACCGCCGCTTCCGATGAAATCGAGGGTGTCGACGGCGGTCCCGTTCGACATCAGCTGGATATAGAGGCCGTCCACACCGTAGATGGTCACGTCATACCAGCACCAGAAGGAGAGCTCGGTCTCAGCGCCGAGAATGAACTCGGGCGAGTCGAAGAAGGCGTCCATATCGTCTCCGTAGACCCAGCTCGACTCCTGTCCACAGTACCAGCTCGTGTCGCCGGAGTGCGATTGATGGTCGGTGGCCTTCCACATGTCGTTCGCTCCACCGTGAGACCAGCCGATGGCGGGTCCTTCGAAGTCGGTCGAGAACCCCGTGGTGCCGACCGACACGACGAGCGCGTCACTGTCGGTGAGCCCGTTCTGAGTCACCGTGTCGAGTGTCAGCTCCGGGAAGTGCGGCACGGGACAGCCGGCTGCGATCACGATCTCGAAGACGGCGTGCGCCGTCCCCCCCGCCGGGATCGACAGGAGCGAGGCGGTCCCCTCGGTGACGCCGATCCACGCATCGGCCGTCCACAGCACAACGTCCGGCGAGCCCGCGACCGCCATGCCGCTGTTGGAGAGTTCGAGCATCAGGCTGACGCGCTCGCCCGGTTCAGAGATGCCGTTCCCGTTGCCTCCGGCCGTGTCATCGAAGGAGTAGGATGTGATGTCGAGCTCGGCGGCTGCCACCGTGATCGGAAGCACTGTGGTCCACGTCTGTCCCGTTCCCGCCGCCGAGATCGTCGCGTCGAGCAGCGCCACGTGCCCATCCGGACATCCACTGAGGACCTCGAGCGAGAACGGCGCAGCTGCCGCGACCTGCGCGCCCCCGGGAACATCACCGTAGCTCCCCGAATCGTCCAGCAGTGTGACCCATGGGTCGGTCGTGGTCAGGAGCACGCTCACACCGAGCGCTGTGTCACCGCCGAGGTTGTGTATGCTGAGTTCGAGATCCAGCGTCTCTCCCGGACCGGGGAGACCGTCCCCGTTGCCGCCGGACGCATCGTCGAAGGTGATGCCGGCGGTCCCGAGATATGCTCCCGCCATTCGGACGGCGATCAGCGATTCGTATGGCAGACAGTCCGCCGCCGTGACGGTGACGAACAGGTCATGTGGTTCGCTCGTGGAGATGTTGAACGACGCGGTCCCGTCGTCGCTTGTGAGCGCGCGTTCGTAGACATCCGACCCGTTCGTGATGCAGACGAGCGCACCCGCACTCGTCCCCTGCGCCGTCCAGACGACCACGCTCACCGGCGCGCCGGATGCCGGGATGGAGTCGGGATGCGAGACGCTCAGGATCGCCGGCTCGTCGGTCCAGACGGGTAGCTCCGGATCGCCGAGCAGATTGACCTCGTATTGATGCCAGCGATAGACGTTCTCCGATTGTGAGAGTGGGACGAACTCCGCCTTGGCCGCGGCCAGTGCGCTCCCCGCGTGGTGCCGACCCTCGAGGAAGAGCTGACGGTAGAAGGCCGCCATGAACCTGTCGGAGTAGCCGTACCCAGGATTTCCTGGTGACCCCCAACCGTAGCGGCTGTTGCCGATGAACGCCGCTGCGCCGCCGGTTGGATTCTCAAGGAGCCGCTCTGCGATGCAGTCCTTGTCGAACGAAGCCGGCCAGCAGCCGATGGAGTAGACCAGTGGCTGACGGTCGAGATTGGTGAGCCCCGAGGCATCCGCGCGGTCGAGATAGCCGTCCCCGCAGCCGAGCACCGTGAACCAGGCGTGACCGTCATGAAGGAAGTGACACTTCCCGTCGTTGAGCGAGGCGATGACGCTCTCGCGGGACTCATTGCCCTGGGCCTGATACTGCTTCTCAATGGGGTCGTAGCGCGGCGGGATCGATTCGCGGTCGATCATGTCCAGTCCGAGACCGGAGTCGGTGTACGGGTTCGACCAGAGGATCTCACCGGCGAGCAGCATGTCAAGCTGGTAGTCCGTGGTCAGTCCTCGCTCCCAGGCGAGGGTCTTGGCGACGTACGCAGACGCGTCTTGGACGTACTGCACGGAGGCGCGTCCGACGAGGACGTCCGGGATGAGATCGACGTCGTCGGTGACCTCACCGTATATGTCGTCACCGTCGGCGTTCCAGTCGCCGTCGAGGTCTGCGTAATAGAGGTCACAAGGGATGTCGTTGTCGTCCGGCTGGCTGTTCGCCTCACAGTCCATCGCGAAGCAGTAGCGGACAGGCACGATGCCGCTGTCGCCGCCCAGGAGCACCCAGGACGTTCCCCACGTGTCGTGCGCGTCCATGATGAAGGCTCGAAGACGAGCGGGAGCGTCGACGCCGGCGTACGTCGTCTCGATCCACTCGATCGTTACGACCGTCGCGGGCACGCCCTTCCGCGTCTTCCAGTCGGCAAGAGGCAGAAACTCAGGCTTGAGGGCGGCCGATGTGACGACGACGTACTCGAAGTCGTCGGGATCGAGGCGCGTCGCCTGCTGCGAAACGGTCCGGCGTCCGAGACCGGCGGCCTCCGGGTTGGAGAGCACCGATGACAGCGCGTTGGCTGCGCGGGGCGCGCTGAATCTCCGCATGGCCGGCGGTTCGCCGGATTCGTATTCGATGGCAAAGGTGATGGTTCGGAAGAACCGCAGCCGCTCGCGTTCGGGCAGGTATTGGACCGGGTGGACCACCAGCCCCGCGACCGTGTTCGCAGGGAACTCCGCTCGCGAGCTGAGACGAACGAGTTCCGGCGGATACGGCTCCACGGTCTGGTAGCGGGCGGGACTGGGGCTCGCGAAGGGCTTCGCCGGGAACTCGATTCCCGGGACAGGGAGCAGTTGCGGCGCTTGAGCCGGATAGGGATGGAACGTGCCGACGATCTCCGTGCTCTCGGTGTTCAGCACCGACAGCCCCGTGATGATCGATCCGGGTGGAAGGGCCAGCTGGAGCGGGACGACGGGCAGCTGTGGGGCCCCGATCTCGTCGGTCAGAAGGTGCGCGCCGAGTCGGATGTGATCGTATCCATCGCGCGCCTCGATGACGAAGTCCTGCTCAGTGAAGCTCAGCGTGTGTTCGAGCGTCGCTGCCTGCGCAGTGGAGCCGAGGAGCAGCACGGCCGAGAGCACGGCTGAGAGTACGGCGACCCGAATCCTCCTGGTGTCGTTCATCAGAGTGGACTCCTCCCGAGGGGCAGCATCCACTCACCAGCATGGACTCCGATGGGCGGGCTGTCAAGAGGCCAACGGCGAGATGATGGTTGTCAGGAATCGCGGCTCGTGCCGTCAACTGATAGTGGCTGGGGCTGTTGGGAGTACCCCGTCGCGAAAGGGGCAGGGCCGTTTCCGGCCCTGCCCCGCTGTTGTTCTGGTGCCCGGAGCGAGACTCGAACTCGCACAGGCGTGCGCCCACCACCCCCTCAAGATGGCGTGTCTACCAGTTCCACCATCCGGGCACTTCGTATGCTCGTCACGGAGCCCGTCCCCCGCTCCGCAGACTGCATTCTACTCGTCGGTACCGTCCGTCGCAACCGGATTCTCCGCCGCAGCGTCACCCGGTGCGGCAGCCTCGCCGCCACCGTCGGACGTGGCAGGCTGCGGGATTCCCTCGGGCAGCCCTTCACCCGGGATGACCTCACCGGTCGCGCTCGCAGGGGCGGCCTGCTGACCCTGGAGTCCCTCGAGCACGGCGCTGGTGTTCCGAGACCGTACTACGAAGGCCAGTGTGAGCGAGGTGAGCATGAAGACGACCGCGAGATAGCGTGTGGCCTTCGTGAGGAAGCCGGCAGCCGTCTGCCCGCCGAACACCGCCCCGGCTCCGCCGCCGCCGCCGAATGCTCCGGCCAGTCCCCCGCCCTTGCCGGACTGCAGAAGGACGGTGACAACAAGGCCCAGCGAGACGAGAATGTGTATCGCGAGTATCGCTCCGTACATGAATCCTCCCAAGGGTGCTCCGCTGGTGCGCTCAGGGCGCTGCGCGGATGATCTCGGCGAAGCTTCCCGGGTCCAGGCTGGCCCCGCCGACGAGTACACCGTCGATGTCGCTCTCCGCCATGAGCGTTTGAGCGTTGTCTGGCTTGACGCTGCCGCCGTAGAGGATCCGTATCCCCTCGGCGGCAGAGTCTTCAAATATACCACGCAGAACCCGGCGAATCAAGACGTGAACGTCGTTCGCCATCTCCGGCGACGCCGTGCGCCCCGTCCCGATGGCCCAGACGGGCTCGTAGGCGAGCACCAGGCGCACCGCGTGCTCGGGCGCGGTGCCCTGAAGCGCCGCCGTCACCTGGCGCGTGATGACCTCCTCGGTACGCTCATTCTCGCGGTCATCCAGCGTCTCTCCGACGCAGACTACTGGCGTGAGGGCGCTTCCAAGCACCTTCCGGAGCTTCCGGGCGACCATCTCGTCCGTCTCGCCGAACAGCGCGCGGCGTTCCGAGTGGCCGATTAATGTATGCGTCACGCCGAGTGACTCGAGCATCCCCGTCGAGGTCTCGCCCGTGTACGCACCGCTGTCCTCCCAGTAGATGTTCTGGGAGCCGACGAGGATCGGCGTGTTGCGCGTTGCGTCAACGGCGGCGTCGAGTGAAACGTGCGGCGGGCAGACCAGGATCTCCGCGCGCGTGTCGATGCCGGCGATCTTGTTTCGGAGTGCGATCAGAAACTGCCGCGCCTCCGCCGGCGGCTTGTTGAGCTTCCAGTTCCCTGCGACCATCGGTATGCGTGTCACGCGGTCTCCTCTCCGACCGGAGCGTCGGTCAGCGCCTCAACGGCCGGCAGCGGTTTGCCCTCGAGGAACGCGAGCGATGCTCCGCCTCCCGTCGAGATGTGGCTGACGCGTCCGTCGAGACCGGACTGGACGAGTGCCGCCGCGGAGTCACCGCCGCCGACGATGCTCACCGCGCCGGCATCGGTCGCCTCGGCCACGGCGCGAGCCACGGCCACGGTCCCCTCGTCGAACGGCTTGACCTCGAATACCCCGAGCGGTCCGTTCCAGACGATCGTGCGAGCCGTCGCGATCTGCTCGGAGAACAGCTTCACGGTCTTCGGACCGATGTCGACACCCTTCCACCCGGGTTCGATCGTGTGCGCGTCAACCGTGCGAGCGCGCGCGCCGGCCGCGATCTCCTCGGTGGCGACGACGTCGGTCGGCAGGAGCAGCGACGTCGAGGTCTCGGCCGCTGACTCGAGTATCGACCTGGCCGTCTCGACCCGGTCCTCCTCGACCAGCGAGTCTCCAATGGCGGCGCCCTGTGCCTTCAGGAAGGTGAATGCCATGCCGCCGCCGATCAGGAAGACATCGACAGTCGGCATGAGATTCTGGATGACACCGATCTTATCGGAGACCTTCGCGCCGCCGAGAATCGCCACATACGGTGACTCCGGTGAGTCTGTCGCGCGAGCGAGATTCGTCAGCTCGTTCTCGATGAGAAAACCCATCGCACAAAGCTCGATCGACTCGGTGACGCCGGCCGTCGACGCGTGGGCGCGATGCGCCGTTCCGAAGGCGTCGTTGACATAGACGTCCCCCATCCGTGCGAGCCGTCGTGCGAAGTCCGGTTCGTTCTTCGTCTCCCCCTCGTGGAATCGGAGATTCTCAAGCAAGACGATGTCACCGTCACGCATGCGCGCGACCACGCCCTCGGTGGAATCGCCGACGGAGTCGGGCGCCATCGTGACACCGCGGCCCAGCAGCTGCGAGAGTCGCTCTGCGGCGGGTCGGAGTGTCATCTCGGGAACGACCTTTCCCTTCGGACGACCGAGATGCGACATGAGAATCGCCTTGCCATCGTGTTCGACGACGTATTCGATCGTCGGGAGCGCTCTGCGGATCCGGGTGTCATCTCCGACGCGACCGTCCTCCGCGAGCGGAACGTTGAAGTCGACGCGAATGAGAACGCGTTTCCCCGCGACGTCGAGATCTCTCAGGCTCATCTTGCCCATGCCGGGCTCCTCTGTATCGGTTCATCGTGCAGAAGGGCGCTGTAGGCAGCCCACCTCCGCCGAGCTGCCGGGAGAGCCACGCTCCCCCGACAGCCGGTTATTTGTTCGCGACGAGGTCCATCATGTCGACCATCCGCGATGCATACCCGGCCTCGTTGTCATACCAGCCGAGGATCTTCACAAGCGTGCCGTGCATGACCGTCGTCAGTCCGCTGTCGAAGATGCAGCTGTGGCGGTTGCCCACGATGTCGATCGACACCAGCGGCTCGTCCGAGTACTCGAGGTACGGACTCAGCGGCCCTTCGGTCGCGGCCTTGAGCATCGCCGCGTTGACGGCCTCGGCTGTCGTCTCCTTCTCGACGTTCAGCACGAAGTCGACCAGCGAGCCGTCGGGTGTCGGAACACGGACGGCCATCCCATCGAGTTTGCCCTTGAGATGCGGCATGACGCCGGTGATCGCCTTGGCCGCGCCGGTGGTCGTCGGAATCATGCTGACCGCCGCGGCGCGGGCGCGCCGCAGATCCTTGTGCGGCAGGTCGAGGATCTTCTGGTCATTGGTATAGGCGTGGATGGTCGTCATCACACCGTTGACGACTCCGAAGGCGTCGTCGATGACCTTGATCATCGGTGCAGCGCAGTTCGTCGTGCAGGACGCTGTCGATATGATGTGGTGATCGGCCTGGACGTAGTCGCCGTCGTTGACGCCCATGACGATCGAGATGTCGACGTTCTTGCCGGGCGCCGAGATCATGACCTTGCGCGCGCCGGCGGCCAGGTGCTTGGACGCACCCTCGCGCGTGCGGAACGCTCCCGTCGCCTCGATGACCACATCGACGCCGAGGTCGCCCCACGGGAGTCCCTCGGGATCACGCTGCGAGAAGATCTTGATCCGCTTGCCGTCCACCGTGATCGACTCGTCATCGTGCGAGATCTCGCCGTCGAAACGGCCGTGAACCGAGTCGTACTTGAGCAGATGGGCCAGCGTGGCGGCGTCCGTGAGATCGTTGATCGCCATGATCTCGAAGTCCGAGTC
>CAZRAD010000109.1:0-10102 GCA_964597945.1 uncultured bacterium | reverse complement strand
CACCGCCCGGCTTCACGCCGGACACCATCCGCGGCTCGCATCGCGCGCCGCGGGAATCAGCACTACTCCGAACGCTCCCGCTGGTAGAGATTCGCCGTGGTCGCCTCTCCCCACTGGAGAGGAACGTCGGAGATGACTGTGCGGTACTTCCCCCGCCCGGTCCGCGGGATCGTCTCCGGAAACTCGAACGACAGGGTCACATCCTCACCGAAGCGTTCCCTGAGCCGAGTCCGGATCGTCCGCTCCCCGCGATCTCCGTACCCCGAGTTCGTCACAAGCCGAACCGTCAGGTGGTCCGCCACACGCTGCACGACCTGGATCTGGTCTATCCCAACGACCCCCTTGAACGCTCTGAGGAACGCGGTCGATGTCACCATCCGGCCGTCCGGCATCACAAGGATGTCCTCTGCCTTCGTGCTGACGCCGTCGAGCAGTCTGAGCCCCCGGCCACACGGACAGGGCTCTCCTGTGAAGGCCGCCGCGTCACCCACCTCGTAGCGCAGAAGAGGCATCGCGTAGTTATGGAGCCCCGTCGCGAGCACGCGGCCGACCGAACCGGTCGGTACCGGTTGTCCGTCGGAGTCGACGAGCTCAGTGATCCCGTACTCCTCATGCACGTGATGGCCCCGATGCTCCGAGCATTCGGCTGAGAACATCACGCGCTCCGCCTGTCCGTAGGCGTCGTATACGCCGCACCGGAACCGCTCCTCGATCGCTTCACGCTGGAAGTCGAGCAGCGGCTCCGATGTCGTGAACACGCAGGACAGCGGAAAGAAAGCACCCAGCTCTCGCATGAACTGCGCGAGCACGTACGCGGTCGACGGATACGCCTCGAGAGCCTCGACACCGCGCTCGCCCATCGCTTCGAGATACGAGGGGACGTTCCGCACAGACAGGTGCAGCGACGAGAGCAGAAGCTGATTCCAGGGGGCGTTCAGCCGCCAGAAGGGCGGCGAACTCTGTCGCTCCGGCACGACCGCATACACAAGGAGGCTCGCGTACGGACGTCCGAACTCGAACTGCGCCCAGCGCCTGCAGCGCCAGAGGCTGGCGTTGTTCATCGTCGTAACCCCATGATCCCAGTACACGGCCACGGGAAGCCCGGTGCTTCCCGAGGTATACGCCTTGTGCAGCCGTCTGCGGTCCGCGCCGGTCGAGATCAGGCGGTCTAGGTTGTGGCGGACATCGTGTTTGGTCAGCGGCGGCAGCTTCGACAGGTCCCCCTGTGTGGTGATATCGTCGGGCGAGAGCCCCTGCCCGCGCATGGCCTCGTGGTAGTACGGAACCGTGTCGAACGCGTGCTTCACCAGCGTGCGCAGACGCTCGTCCTGGTAGGCGCGAAGCTCCTCCCGGCTCCACCACTGGGAGACCTCGTAGAAAGCCATGGCCTTCTCGTAGTCCGAATCGAAGCGCTCGGACAGAATGCGGCTGCCGTACATCGAAACGAGCCGATTCTGAAGCGCCACCGGAAGGTTCGAGTAGAGTCTGCTCTTGAGATCCAAGACCGTTCGCCCCCCTATGTCCCGGTCCCGCCCGGGGCAACCCGCTCACCTGCTGCAACACGCTCGTAGACATCCAGAATGCGCGCGACGTTCTTCACGATGTCGGCACGCTCTTCGACGATCTCCCTGTTTCGCCTCGCCGCAGCCGAGACCAGTCCGGCGTCTCCGGCCGCGCTGAGGATCGCATCCGCGTACGCCCGTGGGTCCGCCTTCGGGACCAGCGATCCGTTCCCCCCGTCATCGATCCAGTACCTGTTCGCCTCATTCGCGGTGACGACGGGGAACGCGCCACAGGCCATTGCCTCCAGCAGAGAGGCCGAGACACCATCCGTCGGAACGGCAGACGCGTAGAACGCACTCTCCCTGAGCAGATCGGCCAGACGGTCGTTCTCCACCGCCCCGACGAATCGCACGGCATCGCCGACGCCGCGCTCATCGGTGAGCGCCCGGAGTTCCTGCTCGGCCTCTCCGAGTCCGGCGATGGTCAGCACCGCTTCCGGGCGCTGCCGGCGAACGAGAGCAAGCGCCTCGACGAGCACATCGGTCCGGTAGTGACGATTCAACCCGCGCGTCGAGATGATGCTCAGCGGCCCATCGTGCGTCGTCGTCCTCGGCGAGAAGCGCGCCAGATCGATCCCCCTCGGACACGTCAGGATCCGTTCAGGCGGCGCGCCCAGCTCGACGAGCCTCGCTGACATGTGAGGGGCCCACGACGTGATCAGATCCGCTCGGCCGAGAACGCGCCTCACCAGGACTCGCTTCATGGGTGCGCCCGGCGGACACACGACCCGCTGTCCCTGCGCGGCGACGACGAACGGACGAAAACCGGAGCGGTACGCCAGGTACCCGTAGCTCGCGACGCGGTATCCCACGACGATGTCGGGAGCGATCGCGTCCAGAATGCGCCGGACCCGGCGAGGCGAGGTCAGATAGGAGAACTTCCCCCGCACGCTTGCCGTTCCTCCGTCTTCACCGACCCTGTGGAGCGTGACCCGATCACTGAACGTGCCCCTTCGGCGCACGGTCACGACATGCACGTCCTGTCCGTGTACATCCGCCAGGTGATCGACCCAGCTCCTCGTGTTCACCGAACCCGCATCCGCGAGAAAACAGATCCTCATCACAGACCCTCCGCTCCGCTTCGGAGCGTGCCGCCGTGCGTTCCGACCGCTCTACTCATACATGTAATCGAGCGACTCGATGGTCGCGCCGCTGTCGCTGAAGAGAACGACATCGTCTCCGACCTGCACGCCAACGACGCCATCGGTATCGATGAGTCTTGTCGCAGGCATGCTCTGCACGCCGCTGTCGCAGACGTAGATCACATGCAGAAACAACGTCTCCTGCTGCGGACTGGTCGGCGATACCTCGATGCGCCACGCGCCGGCGTCGTCCGGAACATCGCCGGACGGTGCGTAGTTCGTGCCGTTGACGTCGAACTCGTGTCCCGACCCGCCGACCCTGTCGATGGAGACGGAGAGAGGGAGCATCGTCTTAACGAACATCTTGGAATCGCCCTGCACGACGACGGTCTGATTCGCCGAGACCGAGGGTTGGTTGATCGTGTGCAGCAGCCACTTCTTCTGGTAGCTCGCGGACGTAGCGCTTACTCTGTCGAGGATCACGAACGCGTCGGGCTTGAGGTGCACGATCTCGCGAACGACACCGTCGACCTTGTATGAGGCGTACGCCTTGGTCGCATCACCCCTGACATACACGTAGGCGTCTGAATCGTCGAACCCCGTGATCCCGCCGCGATCGTACGCAGGCGTCGACGCGTCTCCGCAGAACGTGCCGTGATCGTATGACGAGGGAGGTTTCTGACCACCGTCGTTGGACCGCGATCCGAAGGTTGATTCGCCGGCGTCGTACACGGTGACGCAGTTGTGAGCGATGGTCCGCTCGAAGTAGTTCATGTGATGGCTCGACACCGTGCTGTCGTATGCGCCGGAGTCGATCGCGAGCAGGTCGTTGCCTCGGGCGATCACGAAGTGATTCTGATGTGCATGGGTGTGACCGGCCGGATACGCCTCGCAGCGGAAGACCGCGTACGTGTCATCACTCTGGTACGACATGTCCCAACCGGATCTGATGTAGAGGGTTCCGATCTTCTCAAAGAGCCTCGCGCCCGGCAGCCCGGTCGGCGCCAGAGGCACGATGGACGGGTCCTTTGCGATACAGAGCTTCCAACGATGGAAGCTGTTGATATACCCCATCCCCTGTTCGTCGATCTCGTCGCCCATCCACTGTGCGACCCGGTCGTTGTACCTGGCCGCGAGATTGTAGAGCGCGACGCGGGCGCCCCCGCCCGATGTCCCGTGAGAGTGCGAGTCTCCCTGCTTCGAGCCGATCAGAGAGGCGCTCCCGCTGGAGCTCTCGCGGCATCCGATCTCGTAGATGAGATACTCGGCCATATTCTGGAGATTCGTGCTGTCCTCGAACGGATTCTCGTCCGTCGCGGTCGCCCACACCTCGCAGCCCTCGCGGAACTTCGTCACCAGGCCGCTCATCGTGTACTCGCCCTGAAAGTATGCGCCGTCCCCGGCTATCTCGTTGAGTACGCAAAGCGTGTAGTCGGATCCGTAGGTGTGCTCTTCGAACATGTCGCAGAAGTCGCGCGCGGCCGAATCGTCCACACCGGCGCCGTAGAGCGCGGTACCCAGATACGCGAACTCTCGAAGACGAGAGATCTTCGAGTGGTAGTTGTTCATCATCTGCCAGTTCTCGGATGCGATGCGGGCCTCTCCTCCGTTGACGAGGGCGGACCCGAAGTACTGCCGCTCCGAGGGGCTGAGTTCGCTGTAGCACCAGTCGAAGAAGAGCGAGCCGGCGCAGAGGAACTCGATGCCGTTCGCCTGCCCCGCGCTGATCGCCGCGCTCGCGATCGCCTTCGCCCGGTCCGCGTAGCGGCTGTCCTGCTCGATGACCCACAGGAAGCTGTACGCAGGCAGGCAGCCCTCCATGTAGTACACCGAGAGCGGCAACGAATCGTTGATGTGGCTGTCACACCAGTTCTTCATGCTGTTGTAGTCACCGGAAAGAGGTCCGTTGCACCTCGACCTGAGCTCCGCCACGTCTCCGGAACGGAAGTAGAGCCTGGGATGGCCGGAGGTCACCGTATACGCGTTCGCCGCCGTTGCCAGGAGCGCAACGGCCGCCACGGCCAGCACCGCTGTGTTGAATCGTCTCATGCCGAATCTGTCCTTTCCTCGCCCCCGACGCGCTTCTCCTCGCGCGCCAGTGCGATACTCCTGTCGACGAATCCTGCCATGAAGAAGTAGGTCCCCGCGATGGAGACGTGGGTTAGTCGTTGTCCGAAAACGTTCGTGATCATCAGCGCGATCGTTGCGGCGAGGAAACCGATGGCCAGACGGCGTTCGAATCGTGTGCTCGCGGTCCGCATGAGTCGGTGCCCGCTCTTGAAGCACGACGCGAAGAGCCAGATCAGCGCGGCAACGCCGACGAGACCCATCTCCCCCATGGTCTCGACATACAGACTGTGGGCCGACCACGGTTTGTCCATCTGTTTGTACGTCAGATACGGGACCGCCCCGTACCCGTGACCGAGAATCGGCCGGCGGACCGACGCCGCGAGTGCCACACGCCAGATGTCCAGACGGACCGCCGCTGAGGGATCGAGGCTGTCCGTCGAATCACCGATGACCACGACCTCGACACTCTCGGCCCGCGTCTCCGCGATGCGGTCCAGCACTGACCCCGGGAGCCAGAACGGACTGGCGAACAGCAGGAGCAGCACGAGGATGAACAGGCGCCGATCGATGAGACGCGACAGATAGAGCACGGCCACTCCGATGCCCAGGTACGCTCCTCGAGACTTCGGAAGGAACGTGGCGACGGTCGAGCCGGCGGCTCCGGCCAGGACGACGATGTGTCTCCACCAGGCAAACGCCCCTCCTGTGAGCGCCATCGGGATGAGAAACGATCCGCAGACCGCGAAGTAGGCGGCGAGGTCGTTGACGTCTCCGAGCGCGCCGCTGATCCGCTTCGCGTCTCCGAACGCAGCGTACTGCCTGAACGCGATCATGCAGCTGATGAGCACGCCGACGGCGAGCGTGGTGACGAGCGAGCGCATCTCTCGCCGGTCTCTCACGGTGTTCGCCACGATATAGTAGACGGAGAACCCGAGCGCGCTCTGCCACACCGACTTGAGCATGGCCACCGGCTCGTAGCCGCTGCCGGGCGGGAAGACGGTCGCTCGCGCGACGGAGAGGAAGAGAAGCGCCACGAAGAGCCCGATCGGCGCGGAGAGCCGTGTCCGGCCGCCGATCCTCTCACCGTTCATGATGCGAGGGATGATCCAGCTTCCGAGCAACACGACGAACAGGAGGTTCGGGCCGTTCACACCGGGAATGCCGGTCGAGGGGAGCCACTCACCAACGGGCATGGCGAGGAGCCATGCATGGAGGGCGATCTTCGGGCGGAAGCCGGCGACGATCAGAACGGCGCCGCCGAGGAGCATCTTGAAGATCCTGTGTGGAGCCTGACCATAGCTGTAGTGCAGCTTATAGATGGCGAATGCGAAGACGAGCGCGACGAGTGCCCCGACGACGGGCAGCAGCCAGCCGTAGCTGTACTGCGGCACATCTGCGGGAGGCGTGATCTGCCGGCCCCGCGGCGGCTGGCTCGTGTGTCTTGCCTCGCTCATGCTCAGGATCCCTCCGCCGCGCTGGTCGAGTCGCGTCCCGGTCTGCCGCCGCGTCGAACAACGCGGTACACGTGGATCGCCGGATTGTGGAAGCTCCGCCCACGTCCCCTGTCGATTACCGGCATCCTCGTCTCGTCCGCGAAGACGTTCACCGGCACGCAGTGTTCGCCGAGCCAGCCAAGGAACTCCTCGCCCGCCGGATTCCTCGGCGGCGCCGCGCCCACCATCGGACGCCACGGGGCGGCCTTGCTGCTCAGGATGAGGTACTCGATCCCGAGACTGTCGATGGCCGCCGCCAGGCGCCCCGGCTTGAGCGTGCTGGGAAGCATGAACGCATCCGACCCCCAGTCGACCCTGTGGACCTCATACTGTGGACTCCTCTCGGCACCGACGGACATCCGGATACGATTGAGATCCCGCTTCGGACCCTCCCAGGAGCCAACGGCCGTTGAGCCGAGCTCGAGTTCGACCTCGAGCTGCTCCGCGGTCGGATTCAGAACGGGACCGTAGTCCTCGACCGCAAGCCTCGTCCCCGGCGGGAGCTCGCTCTCAACCCACTCGAGCGCGCGCGTCCTCGTGTCGGGCGTCCCGAGCGCAGCGACGAACCGAACCGACGGATACGCGGCCGCGGCGACGACGAGCACGGTCGCCGCCAACGCGCGATATGGTCGCGTCGTGAGCCGCTCAAAGACCGCTCGCAGCCCGACCGCCGCAAGCAACGCCACCATCGGGAGCGCAGGCGTCAGATACGTGGCGCGCTTCACGGTCAGAAGCGATGCAAAGACCAGGGTGGCGACCGTGTACCAGATCGCGATCGCGCGGCCCGCGGAGGCGCCGACCAGCGTCGGCCTGTCGCGCTTCCCCGTCGAGCGTCGCCTGAGCGCGCCGCGCCAGAGCGTCAGCGGGAGCGCGGCTCCGAGAATTGCGAGAATGGTCACCGGCCAGCCCACTCCGCGCCCGAACGTCTTGAGAGCGATCTCGCCGAGACCCGCCGCGAACGACGTCGGCTCCTGCGCGACGCCCGACGTCGAGACCATGGTGAACTGCCGCACGACGTCACGCATGAACTCGTCCCGGGCGAAGAGCGCGTACGGGGTCCCGACGAGGAACCCGATGGGCACCGCCAGGACAATGACTAGCGTCTGGACGATGCCGACGCGGTTCCGGCGCCACAGGAGCACCAGACCGACGAGCGTTCCGACCGCAGCGATCCCGGCCGGATACTTCGCCGAGGCGGCGAGACCGGCCAGAAGCGCTGAGAGAACGAGCCTGCCCGCACGGCCCCGCGAGACGGCGGTGAGCGCGGCGAGCAGGCTCAGTGTTGCCAGGAGAGTGCTGAGGACATCCGGTGTCGCGTAATGCGAGTCACGGACGTGAAGGAGCGTCACTGCGAGAATGGCGGCCGCGGTCAGACCGACGGTCTTCCCGTAGGAACGTCGCCCGAAGACGTACGTCGCCCACACTGTGGCGACACCGGCCGCCGCCGAGAGCGCGCGCCCCATGTACCAGAACCACGAGAGGTCGGAGACGTAGTGCCGGACGAGGTCTGCCGGCGCGGAGTAGAGCCCGGCCAGCCTGCCGACGACGTAGAGCCCGCCGTAGGAGCCGAACATCACATACATCATCAGCGACGGCCACCGGAACCAGTGCGGGTTGAGGTCTCCGGTCCCGAACCCGAGCGAGTGGAAGAGGATCGAACCCTCGTCCGGGTGGTAAGGGAACGGCAGCCCCCAGTCCAGACCCCACAGACGGATGACGGCAGCGCCGGCGAGTATGGCGATGAGCGTGAAGGTCGCGCCTCGTGTCGACTCGTGCTTCACAGCATCAGGCTCCTAGCTTCTCGAGATGACGAGCACGCCCGCCACGATGATGACGAGCCCGGCCACGCGCATGGCGGAGATCTTCTCACCCAGGAGCAGCCACGACGCGAGGAACACGATGACGTATGCCAGACTCACCATCGGATACGCCAACGAGAGGTCCACGTTCGAGACCACGGCGATCCAGAGGACGGCACTGATCCCATAGCAGATGAATCCGATGAAGACCTGCGGGACCTTGAGGATGGGAAGGAGCTGCGACCACACCGATCCGGCCGACACCTCACCGTAGAGCATCATCCCCTTCTTCATGATGATCTGGCCCATTGCGCCAAGCAGAACGGCCAACAGGATCAGCGGGATCCCCTTCATGCCGCCACCCCTTTCCTCTGTCGTCGGATCGCCCGCCTCCCGGCGGCGATCATGGTGATGTATCGACTGATGGTATCCGTGATGTTCATCTTGCTCGCGCCGCCTTTCAGGTCGTAGCGAAGCACGAGCGGCACCTCGCCGACCTTCGCCGGAAGGTAGGCGCACTTGATGAGGATCTCGGCCGAGGAGACGAACCCCGCCTCCGTGATGAAGTCGTCCCCGTACGTCGTGAACGCGCGGGCGATGGTCCTGCCCGTGTACGCGCGGTAGCCGCACGAGTAGTCGCGCGCTCCCTTGACCGGCAGAAAGACCGAAAGGACGAAGCTCGCGCCGCGGCTGAGGAGCGCGCGGAACGGCGAGAGCCCGACCTCCTCACCGCCGGGCGCGTACCGCGAGGCGATGACGACGTCGTGCCCGTCCGCGAGCTTGTCGAGCATGCTCGGGATGGCGGCCGGGTCGTGCGTGTTGTCCGTGTCCATCACAACGAGCACATCGTCGGCCGTGAGGTGATCCCGCGCCCACGTGAACCCCGACTTGAGCGCTTCCCCGAGTCCGCGATTCACTCCGTGCTCGACAAGTGACAGAGGGATGCCCAGCCGCTCGCACTCACGGCGCGTGATAGCGATCGTGTCATCCGCACTCCCGTCGTCTACGAGCAGCACTCGACTCTCGCCCGGAAGCGCCTCGAGCACGGGCGCGATGCGAGCCAGAAGCGGCGTCACCGCCTCGGACTCGTTGTATGCGGGCAGCATCACGACCAGCATGGTCTGTCTCCCTTGTGCCGGCGGGCCTCCGCCGACGGTGGATCGGTCAGTTCCCGGATTCCGGAGTGAACGGTTCGAACGGCCCGGCACCCGGGACCTCGAACCACCGTGCGATGGCATCAGCCGTCCTCCGCGCGGCCAGTCCGTCACCGTACGGGTTGGCGGCCTCGGCCATCTCCGCGTACGCGCTCGGGTCGGTCAGCAGTCTCTGGATCTCACTGCGCACCGTCGCGGTGTCCGTCCCGACGATGCGAACGGTCCCCGCCTCGACCGCCTCAGGACGCTCGGTCTCGTTGCGGAGCACGAGGACAGGCTTGCCGAGAGACGGTGCCTCCTCCTGGATCCCGCCCGAGTCTGTCACGACCATGTGCGCGTCCTTCATCAGCCGGACGAGTACCGGATACGGCACCGGTTCGAGCAGATGAATGCGTTCGTGTCCACCGAGAACCTCGTGCGCGACCTGCTGGACGTTCGGGTTGAGATGCACCGGATAGACGATGCGCACGTCCTCGTGCGCATCGGCGACCTCGCGGAGCGCCCGACACGCGTTCGCAAGGGGCTCTCCGAAGTTCTCGCGGCGGTGCGCGGTGACGAGAATGAGTCTCCCGTCCTTCGGCACCGGCGAGTCCGGCAGCCGCGGGTCACCCGCGACGGCGATGAGCGCGTCGATCACGGTGTTGCCGGTGACGAACACGGAATCACGGGCAACCCCGGCGGCCAGAAGATTCGAGAGCGACGTCCCCGTGGGAGCGAAGTGCAGCGTCGAGATGTCGTCCGCCAGCACACGGTTCATTTCCTCCGGGAACGGGTAGTACATGTCGTTGGTCCTCAGCCCCGCCTCCACGTGTCCCACGGCGATCCGACGGTAGAAAGAGGCAAGTGCGGCCGCCATCGTCGTCGTGGTATCGCCGTGAACGAGCACGAGGTCGGGGCTCATCTCCTCGAGGATCGGGTCGAGTCCGCCGAGGACGTCTGATG
>CAZRAD010000108.1:0-10153 GCA_964597945.1 uncultured bacterium | reverse complement strand
TGGTGCCGCCCGCGACAACCAGCGGCATGTCCGTGTTGAGCTTCCGATAGGCGTCGAGAAGGTAGTGACACCCCTTCTCGGGAACGAGGCGCCCGACGAAGAGAACGTAGTTGCCGGGGTCCAGGCCGTGTTCCTTGATCTTGTCGGCCTCCCGCACATGCGGGAGCACCGTTCCGTTCGGGATGTACGTCGCGCTGTAGTCGTAGCGTGACCAGAAGTACTCGCGAAGCGCCTTCGAAACGACCACCGTGCGGTCCGGGTAGTGGACCGACGTGTACTCGCCGCGCCTGAGAACCCACGTCGCGAACGCACCCCACTTCTCACGCTGCCAGTCGAGACCGTGCACGGTCACGAGCGTCTTCATGCCGCGGTGGCGCGGGAGCTTCGAGAAGAGCGAAGGTCCGAGCGCGTGGAAGTGAACGATGTCATAGCCCTGCGTCATGATGTGGGGCATCGCCAGCGCGCAATGCGACGCCGTGTCGAGGTGTTTCGTCCTGATGCTGGGGATGCACTGGAGCTTCACCCCGCGGTAGTCGCCGGTGACCTTCGTGTAGTAGGGCCGGCAGTAGACGGTCACCTCATGTCCCCTCTCCACGAGACGGGTAGCGAGCTCCTCAACGTGGCGCTCGATACCGCCGTACGTGGCGGGGATCCCCTTCTGCCCGAGCATCGCGATCTTCAATGCATGACCCTTTCGTATATCGCCATCACTCTCTCGTAGTGCGCATCGGGGCCGTACTCGGCCTCGGCTCTCGTTCGTGCGCGACACCCCATCTCGATCGCCCGGCCCGGGTCGTTCCACAGTTCGTTCATCCGGTCCGCCAGCGCCGCATGATCACCGGGTTCGTAGATGAGGCCGGTCTCCCCCTCTTCGATGAGCTCTGGAATCCCGCCCATGCGGGACCCGATGACGGCCTTCCCGTACGCCGTCGCCTCGTAGACGGTCAACGGCGAGTTCTCATAGCACTCAGACGACATCACGACGAAGAGCGCGCCGCGCATGAGGTCCTCAAGTGCCTGCCCCTTCAGATATCCGGTGAACTCGACGTTCGCCAGTCCGAGTTCCCGGACGCGGGACTTGAGTTCGTCCTCGAGCGGCCCCGACCCGGCGACCTTGAGCCGAACATCGGGTGCCGCCTTGAGCGCCTGGAGAACGGTCGAGAGCCCCTTTCCCGTCGAGAGACGTCCGACGGAGACGGCGTATCCGTCGCTCTCGTACCTCGGCTCGAACCGCCCCATCGCGATCGCGTACGGCTGGTGGACGATCCTCTCGCCCGGGATGCCGTGTTCTATCATCCGTTGTCTGAGCGACTCGCTCGGGGAGACCCACAGATCGACGAGACGGGAGTAACTCCCCAGGAACTTGTGCAGATACGCCTCGGCGCAGACCAGACCGCTCCACAGGAGCGAGTCATGCATGCACCGGTGCTTCACCGCATTGTAGTATCTCCATGTACGACAGCGGCGACACGGCTCACCGTGCACGAACATCTGGTAGTTCGGGCAGATGAGCTTGTGATCGTGCAGCGTCTGTACGATCGGCACACCGCGCCTCCTGAGCGCATACAGGATGGACGGCGACAGCTGGTGTGCGATGTTGTGCAGATGCGCCACGTCCGGCTCGAAGTCGTCGGCGAGCCGCCCGATCGCCTCGCTCGCCTCACGGGAGTAGAGCACGTGGCACGCCATTCTGAGACGCCGTGCGATCCCCATCTCACCGTTGAAACCCACGTTCGAGACGAAGTACCTGTCGAACTCGCTCGCATCGTTCATCTCGTGCTGCATCGCGAACGGAGCCACCCGATGTCCCCGCTCCTCGAGGATTCGGGCAAGCTCGAAGAAATAGCGCTCGGCGCCACCCTTCACAAAGTAGAACTTGTTCGCGGCCAGCACCTTCATCGAGGGTCCGTGCTCCCTTCGGGCGACGCGTCAGCGCGTCTCACCGGTCCACTCGGACATCGAGCCCGAGCAGCTTCGCTCCGAGCATCCAGAGCATAGGCCTGAGCGGCCGTCTCTTCATCGGCGCCCCGACCGTGCAGACCATCCAGCACTGCACCTCGCACGCGTCCACGGCCTGGCTGACCTTCGTCCACGCGCGCCTCCGAATCTGTGCGAAGCTCCCGTCGCGGATGTTGCCGATCAGCGTACCTCCGACGTTGCAGGGGTAGACGTCGCCCCAGGGGTCGAGGAAGAAGAAATCCGTCCCGGCGCGGCAGGGCAGTCTCCTGGGGCGCCCACGGATGTACTCGATAAGCCCGCGCACGTAGTACGCCTTCGCCCACTCGATCGGCCTCCAGCCTCGCAGGAGGTCGCGCATGATGTCCGACATCTCCCGGACCGAATCGGCCGTGTGCGGGCGCTCCACCGAGTGCTCGCCGAAGAAGATGGGCGAGCTGTGGGCCGCCGTCACGCTGAACTTGAGACCGAGTTCCTTTGTCTTCTCACGAACCTGTGTGACATCCCCGACGTTCGAGTCGGTAGCCGTCGCCGCCAGACCGAGATCCGAGATCCCGATGGCCCTCAAGCGCTCGACCGTCTCCATCGCGCGGTCGTACGCGCCAGGGACGCCGCGTACGGCGTCGTGCGCCTCGCCGATGCCGTCGACGGAGACCCTGATGGCGATCTCCGGCATCTGTGCCACCGCCTGCTCGATCCGCTCCGGCTGGAGCCCGTTCGTCGAGATCACGATCCTCGCGGCCTGACAGCGGTCGTGCATGACCCGGACGATCTCGACGATGTCGTCGCGGAGGAACGGCTCACCGCCGCTGACGTTGATCGAGCGGAGGCTCGTCGGAAGCCAGCGGTAGTCCCCGGGCGCAAGCTCACGCTCCCGGTCCCCGTCCGACTTCCAGATATCGCACATCACACACCGTGAATTGCAGCGGTACGTGACCGCTACGACGCAATCGATCGGCCCGCTCACGGCTCCGGAACTCCATCGCCGAACCCGAAGAGCGCGTCGTACGCCTTCACGAGCTCCGTGCCGGTGTGCTCCCAGCAGAGCTCATCCTCGATCCGCTTGCGGTTGATCTTCCCCATCCGTTCTCTCAATCTGGGATCGTCGAGAAGCTGGATGATCCGTTCGCCGAACTCGATCTCGTCGTTCGGCATCGCGTAGAGCGCGCCCTCCTGTGCCGAGTAGTGGCTCTCCTTGAGGTCGTACGACACCATCGGCTTCCCGAACGTCATGTACTCCAGAACCTTGTTCATCGTTGAGACATCGTTCAGCGGATTCCTCGGATCGGGGCAGACGCAGACGTCCGACGCAGACAGATACCGCCGGACATCCTCATCCGGTATGCGTCCCGTCATCTCCACGTATCCATCAAGCCCCAGATCATCTCTCAGCGCCTTCAGGTCGACGAACGAATCGCCTCCTCCGATGAGTACGAAGTGTACGTCCCGCCGCTTCACGACGTCGACAACGTGACGGATCGACCGCAGGAGATAGTCCAACCCATCCTGCGGCGCCATGACCCCCAGGTAGCAGATGAGGAAGCGCTTCCCGCGCTTCAGTTCGGGCTCCGGTTCGACGGGCGTGAATCGCGCGATCTTCGGGCCGCTCCGAACGACGAACACCCTCTCCGCCGGGAACCTTCCGACCGTGGCGGCGTGATCCTTGTACGAGACATTGGTGGCGATCACCATGTCCGCCGTCCGATACGTCAGCCACTCAAGCGCCCTCAGGAGTGAGAAATTGATGGCCTTGTTCCCCCCGAAACGCGAAAGGTAGAGCTCCGGACAGAGGTCGTGCTGATCGAAGACGAACTTGCTGCGCCGCAGCACCTTGAACAGCGCGGCGATCAGGAAGAACGTGTCCGGCGGATTGCACGCATGGATCGCATCGAACCCCTCGTTCCTCGCGGCGCGGAAGGCGAGCTTGAGTGTCATCGCCCAGCAGTACGGGAACTCCCACGCATACCAGAGCTTGTTCGTCGTCGGCGGAGGTGGTGGATAGCGGTAGATGTTGATGCCATCGATGACCTCGAACTCCTCCGGGAAGTCCCTCCCCTGCGGACAGATGACGGACACGTCGTACCCGGCCGACTTCAAGGTCGTCGACTCGAGCCACACCCGCCGATCGAACGGAACCGGCAGGTTCTCGACGATAATGAGGATCCGCTTGTTCTTCTTCACGCTCTACCTCCGTGCCCCTCTCACACCCCACGTAGCGTCCGAGACGATTCTACCAGGCGATGCCGATGTAGCGGCCGCGCGCGACCGAGGGATCGTCAACGATGCGGACGAGATCGACCATGATCTGGTCCTCGCGCATGCGCTCCGGGACACCTCGGAACTCCTTTGAGCCGTTGGCCACAACGATGACCTCGGATCGCTCGAGCAGCTCATCAACACTCGCCGCCCGGAGCGTCTCCGCATACGGCAGCTCGTGCTCGAGGAAACCGAGGTTCGACCCGAAGAGCTCCTTCCAGTTGATGTTCTCGTCGTAGATGCAGAGTTCGTAGCCCTTCCCTATCAGCGTCGAGACGACCTGGACGATCGGACTCTCCCGGAGGTCGTCGGTCTCGGCCTTGAAGCTCATGCCGAGCACGCCGACCTTCTTCTTTCCGCTGTTCCGGATATGGTCGATCGCCCGCTGAATGTGCGCCTTGTTCGACGGCGTGGCGCCTGCGAGCACCGGGCACTCGAGGTCGAGTCGCTGACTCATCCGCACGATCGCTCTGAGGTCCTTCGGCAGACAGGAACCGCCGAAGGCGAAGCCGGGCTTGAGATAGTACGGCGAGAGGTTGAGCTGCGTGTCCAGACAGAAGATCTCCATGACCTTGTGGCTGTCGGGAACACCCATCCCCTTCGCGACGATGCCGATCTCGTTGGCGAAACAGACCTTGACGGCGTGGAAGCAGTTGTCCGCGTACTTCACCATCTCGGAGGTCTTGACGTTCGTCCGCACCAGGGGTGACTCGATGGGCTTGTAGAGCTCCTCGAGCACGTCACCGGCCTCAGAGCCGGGCTCGAGCTCGCCGATGACGATCTTCGGCGGGTGGTAGAAGTCCTGGACCGCGGAGGCCTCTCGCAGGAACTCCGGATTGAACAGCACTCCGTAGGTCTCCCCGACCTTCTTGCCGGAGGTCTTCTCGAGCACAGGGAGCAGTTCGTCCTCGACCGTGCCCGGAGGGATCGTGCTGCGGAACACGACCGTGTGGAACTCCGACTTCCTCGCGAACACCTCACCCATCTGCTCACACACGCGCTTCGTGTAGTCGAGGTTCGGGCTCCCGCTCTCCATCGACGGCGTGCCGACGCAGATCAGCGAGACGTCCGTGTTCATGATGGCGTGCTCGTAGTCCTCCGTCACCGTCAGGCGCCCCTCGGCCACGCCCTTCGCGATCAGCTCGCCAAGGCCCGGCTCGACGATTGGGCTCGTTCCGCTGCGGAGCGGCTCGAGCTTCCTCGGATCGACATCCAGACCGATGATCGTGTGCCCGAGATCACTGAAGCATGCCGCCGACACGCAGCCGACGTATCCAAGACCCAGTACGCTGATTCTCATGGTGGAAGATCCGCTCCTCTCCATCGTTTCCTCTAGAGCCTGTTCGCTGCGTGCTCGTAGTCGACGGGCTCACCGTCGATCGTCCATTCCGTGATGTCCAGTCCAACCGCCCCGCGCGCGGGAGCTGCCATGCCCGCCTTGGAGCTCATCTCAAGTGCGATTCCAAAAGCGCCGTCGAAGACGAGGTTCCCGAGCCTCACGCGTCCCGTGATGAAGCGCTGGCGCCCCACATCGGTTCCGATCGAGGCCGACACGCCGTACCCGTCCCCCTCGACTCTGACCGACGCCCCGGCGCCCGCCCCACCCGGCATCAGAACCGTGACCAGCACGGCGGGAAGCTCCACGTTACCGTTCAGCTGGAGCCGCGGCGCCGGTGAGCGCTCGCCGAAACCGCGCGACGTCCAGCCGGACTTCGGGTCGTCCGCGCCCCGGACTACCTCACATCGGAGTCCGGAAGACACGCTCATGTGGACCGTCATGGTCCCGCCGTCACCGTCGTCGATCTCGAATGCGCGAAGCGCCTTTGTCGAGGACGCCGTCTCCGTCACGGACACACCCGCCGGGAGCTGGAAGCCCGACGACACAGCGTGTCGGCCGCTTCCCGCCAAATGGTCCACGACGATACACGCGCCGCTCGCCATGAGCGCGACCGTCCGCGTGTGCGTCACCTTCGAGGGGCCGTATCCATCACAGCTTCCCTCGAACACGTCCCCCATGAGCGTTGTGCACCAGGCTCTCTGCTTCTGTCTGGCACGGGCGCCCCACATGAAGGGGCCGGCGATCTCCGACTGGTTCCGTCCATCGATCGCGACGGTGTTGTGCGCGCTCGTCGAACGGAAATGGTCACGCCAGTCGCGAGACCCGTGATAGCAGAACGTCCCCGGGTCGACCGTCAGCCACCGTCCGCCGGTACCGTACAGCAGGGACAGACAGTCCGCGTGGCCGTGCGCGGCGATCGAGAGGTACCCGAGTTCGCCGCAGTCGACCACCGCCTGAGAAGGACCATGTGAAAGAACGAAGTAGCCGCCTTCTGAAAACCCGACGCTCTCGCGTGTGCGCCGGTCGTGCTTCGAGTCGAGCGCGTGTCGCACCACATCGGGTCCGCGGAGCCAGAGCGCGGGCTCGAGGTCGGCCTCTTCGGCAGCCGCCGGAATCCATGCACCGGATTCGAGCGCCGCGCAGGCGGCCGCTCGCATCGCCTGACGGTCCTGACGGTCGGACAGGGCATAGACCCTGCCACCGTCCGCGTCGCCGATCTGGGGAACCACGCCGTCGCCCGACGCGACCGACCCGAGGAACGCCGACATGCGGACCAGGCGCTCCTTCACGGAAGTGGGCAGTTCGCTGCCGCGCGTTCGCAGTGCCGCCGAGACGACGAGCGCGAACTCGACAACGAACGCGCCGTAGTGAAGCGCCTGCTCCTTCGGCACGCCGTCCGCCGTGACCTGCCGGACGATCTCCCGTCGGACGTGTCCGAGCCCGGAGGCGAGCCACCGCCCCGCTCCTCTGAGGAACGGGAACTTCGCACCGACGACCACAAGTCCCGCCGCCTCGCCGATCAGATGGTTGTTCCGCGACGAGGCGTAAACCGATAGGTTATCAGACAGATGAGCGGCCTGCAATGCGGCGCTGGAGACCACCGTACGGACGTCATCATCCGTTGCACCAACCGTGCCCACCAGATCGATCGCGAGCGACCACGAGACAAGACGAATCGCGACTTCCATCGCGCTCGTCCAGTTTATGCCGAAGAACGGTGGATTCCGCTCAGCCCACGACGCCATCGACTCCCAAACCGCCCGCGCGTACCGCTCCTCGCCGGTCAACGCCCACGCGCGACCGAGCGTGACGAGCTCGTGCTGCCTGTTGACCTCCCAGACGTATCGCGGCTCCTCGAGACCCGGCTCGAACCGGAAGTCGAGTTCGGCCCAGTACTCCTGCGGCCACTGCCTGCCCGAGAGCGGGTCCGCGTGCCAGTCGGGCGGATAGCCGGTCTCGAAGCTCGTCCATCCGAACGCCGGGAGCCTCCCACCGAGCACGGCGTCGGCCGCCGCCACGACGCGCGCCGTCGAGCCTCCCATCGTCTCGAGCTCGCGCGCCAGCTTCGCCATCTCGCGCGCGCCCGCAAGCAGGGTGCCGCGCCCCTCGTCGAGCGTCGCTCTCATCGCGTCCACGGTGGTCTCGCGTCCCTGGAGCTCGCGCGGGTCGTACGTTCGCCCCCGACGCGCCAGTTCGACAGCGCTCACGACTCCGGTCGGACGGCGGACCCGGTTCCGCAGGGCCCGCACCCCGCGCACCGCCATCTCGGACGGCGACATCGCCAGGAGCCGTTTCACGGCCCAACCGAGCCTGGCGCGATCAGACACGGGGACCTGCCTTCCCCGCGATCGTCTCGTCGATCAGCGACTCGAGCGCATCGATGGCGCGATCCCACCCGTAGTTCTCCTCGACATACCGCCGACACCGAGTCCTGAGCTCCGCGGCGGCCCTCTCGTTCGAGAGCCACTCGAGCACCGAACACATGCCCCGGCGAAGCGCCGCGGGGTCCGCCCCTGCGAACACAAGCTGCGGAGCCAGAGGCTCCAGCAGCTCGGGGGTGGCGCCCACCGGCGTTCCGATCGCGGGCGTCCCACTCGCGAGCGCCTCGAGCGTCACCATGCCGAATCCCTCGAACGCCGCGGACGGCAACACGAACAGGTCGGCCGCCCGATAGTAGTCGGGAAGCTCATGCTCCGGGACGAAACCCGCGAACCGCACGGCCTCGGAGATCCCGAGCGAAGCAGCCTGCGCCCTGAGATCGCCCTCGAGTCGCCCGCGCCCGGCGATGACGAGCGTCGTCTGCGGCCACGAGCGATGCGTCTCAGCGAACGCGGCGATGAGGTTGTCGAGCCCCATCCTCGGAACGAGTCGTCGTGCCGTGAACAGGACGGCTCCGGACTCCGGAAGCCCGAGTTCGCGCTTGAGCGCGGCTCTGTCATCGGCGGGATGGAATCGGTCGAGATCGACGCCACCGGGGATCTTCACGACCTTCGGCCGGGCGAATGCGTAGTAACTGCCGAGCTGATCGGCGGAGAAGTCGGACAGAACGACGACGCGGTCCGCCCGCTGCAGACAGGCGACCTCGGTACGCCGTGCCATCCCTCCGAACAGAAGCGACTCAAGCGGTTTGGCGAATCGCCGCTCCGCACCTTCGAGTCTGAGTTCCTGCCAGTACGAGGCGTGGAACGTCATGATCTCCGGGACCGATGAAGCCTCGACGGTCCGAAGGTAGGCATAGTACGGAAAGTAGTGGTGCGGGAGAACGACGTCGTACGTGTTCGACCGCGTCAGCCCGGCGAGCACGGGTCGCGACGCCCTGAGGGCGTCTCGCGTCCTGCCGCCCGGCCGCCGGCTGCTCTCGGCTCGTCCGTAGCGGTGCATCGTGATCCCGTCAACGACCTCGGTGTCCGGTGTCCCGGCGCGAGTACGCTGTCCGACCAGATCGACGCGATGGCCGCGAGCCACAAGCCGCGTCATCGTCTCATGTGCGACCCGCTCGACGCCGCCAAGGCTGTCGGGGATGAAGAACTGGTTGATGCAGAGGATGTTCCGCGACGCGCTCATGACGCACCGCCTCCTCTGACCGCCCAAACATCCTCGTACACATCGAGCACGGCGTTCACACACGCATCCACCGAGAACTCGCGCTCGAGCTTCGCTCGCCCGGCCTGCCCCATCGCCTTCCCGCGATCCGGCCTCCCGAGAATCTCGAGCATCGCCGAGGCCAGTCCGCTCGGGTCCCTCGGTCTGATGAGTCTGCCCGTCACGCCGTCGTCTATCTGTTCACTGATCCCGCCAACGTCGGCGGCCACGACTGGAAGCCTCGCCCCCATCGCCTCGAGAATGACGTAGGGCAGACACTCGGCCTCCGAGGGAAGAATCAGGAGATCGACCGAGGCCAGGATGGCGGGGATATCCCGTCTGAACCCGGCCCACACAACATGCTGCTCAACACCCAGCGCCTCCGCCTCGGCGCGAAGTTCCTCCTCGATATCGCCGTCTCCGGCAAAGATCAGTTTGAAGTCCGGTACGCGAGCGAGCACTTCGGGAAGCGCCTGCAATGATGTGCTGTGGCCCTTTCGACTGACGAGCCGCCCGACAAGCACGCCGGCTACATCGCCCGGCTTCAACCCCAGATCGGCACGGGTCGAACCGATGTCATGTTCAGCGTCCGAGTTCTCGATCTCAATACCATTGCGAATGGCGAGGATCCGATCAGGCGGGATTCGGTAATGATCGATCAGCATCTGTCGGCTCAGTTCGCTGACGGCGATCGTTCGATCCACCGGCAGGTTCGAGAGGCGGACGAGAGACGTGATGAGGAATCTCCCCAACGGGACGTGCGAGTCGGGCCTGATGGCAAGGTGCTCAGTCGTCACCACGGCCCGAACCCCCGCGAATCTGGCTGCCAGAACCGCCGGCAGACTGTTTCTGGGATGGGTCTTGTTGAAGTGAACGAGTTCGTATCCGCGCAGGAGCCTGAGCGAGTCGAGGAACATCCTCAGGCTGTACTCCTTGCCGCGGTGATACCGCGTGACCGTGAACCCGAGCTCTTCAAGATGGGCGACCCATGCATCGGCGTCGCGCCAGTCCGCCACGAAG
>CAZRAD010000107.1:0-10439 GCA_964597945.1 uncultured bacterium | reverse complement strand
GATCCTGAAGCTCCGGGAACTCCGAGAGCACGTCGGTCATCTCGTTGCCGCGCTCACCGCAGCCGATGAAGATGACGATCTCGGCGTCGGCCCACTTCGCGAGCTGATGCTGGATGACGGTCTTGCCGGCGCCGAACGGACCCGGCACACACGCCGTGCCGCCCTTCGCGATCGGGAAGAACGCATCGATGACACGCTGTCCCGTCACGAGCGGCTCGACCGGTGTCAGCCTCTCCTTATAAGGACGGGCGAGACGGACCGGCCAGCGGTGGAACAGCTGAAGCTCCTTCGGACCGTCCTTTGTCTCGAGCACGGCGACGACGTCCTCGACGAGGAAGCTGCCGCTTGCGAGTTTCGTGACCTTGCCTGAGACATTGGGCGGCACCATGATGTGGTGCTCGACCAGAGGTGTCTCCTTGACCGTCCCGAGAATGTCACCACCCACCACCTCGTCACCGACCTTGGCGGTCGCGACGAAGTCCCACTTCTTCTCGCGGTCGAGTCCCGGCACGGAGATACCGCGCGTGATGAACGCGCCGGCCTGCTCCTCGATCTTGTTGAGCGGACGCTGGATGCCGTCGTAGATGGACTCGATGAGTCCCGGCCCGAGCTCAACGGAGAGCGGCGCGCCGGTCGACTCGACGGGCTCCCCTGGTCCGAGGCCGCTCGTATCCTCGTAGACCTGGATCGACGCGAGGTCGCCCTTCACCTCGATGATCTCGCCGATCAGGTTCTTGTCGCTGACGAGGCAGACGTCGAACATCTTCGCCTCACGCATCCCGTCGGCGACCACGAGCGGACCCGACACTTTCCTGATGGTCCCCTGAACCCTCGCTTCAGCCATGTGTGTTCTCCCTGTCGCTACCCGGTCTTGCTGGGGGCTGCCGAACGGCGCTTGCGTCGTTCGGCCAAGCGACCGGCTCTGCCGGTCGCCGCCGTCCTGCTACTGCTTACTCGAATCGGTGAGAATGTCCGCGCCCACCGCCGCACCGACGGCCTCGCGGATCTCGGTCGCCGCCAGACCGCGCGAGCCCATCACGTTGGGCAGCACGGTCACGGTCGGCAGGGCCAGGTCCCGGTACTGGCCGATCTGTTCGGAACAGGCCTCGTAGACGTCCTCGGTCACGAAGATGATCGAGACACCTTCCTTCACGGTCGCGGCGAACACCTCACACGCGTGTTCGTCGCTCGTGACGGGCAGCACCTAGATGCCGAAGGCCCGGAAGCCCCACACGGAATCACGGTCGCCGATGAATGCGATCTTAGACATGGGTTGACCTCAGACGTTCCTCGACCACGCTGCGCTCGACGCCGTCCAGCTTGGCGACGATGGCGGCGCGGACGAGCTTGATCTCGATCGTTCTCTTGAGAATGAAGGCGACGAGCGGCTCGATCCCATAGGGGACCGTCTTGGCCGGCTCGACCGTCTTCAGAAGCACATTGTCGCACGCGAGCTCGAGCGCGAACGCCCGCTCGCTGGACCACTCGCGCACCGCCTCGGCCACGTCGCCGTAGCGTCCGTACTCGAGGCTCCGCGCGAATGCGTCCAGCCCCTCGCCGAAGAGCGTCCTGAAGCCGGCGAGGTCGATGGTGCCACCCGCGATGAACGCGGTCTCGAAGTCGGAGACGTCGCGTTGGGCGACCTTCATCCGCACGAACGTCCGGATGTTCGTCAGGTCGATCTCACGCTGGAAGTAGTCGACGAGAAACGCATTGTTGTACTCGCGCGCGACCTCTAGCGAACGCGCCCAGAGCGCGTTGTCGAGTACGCGGTCGATCGACGCGAGGCGCGTGTCGTCACGGTACGCCTCCTCGGCGTCGCGAACGGCCTCCACCAGGAAGCCCGGAAGCTGCGTCATGTCCTTGTCGCGGACCGCCGCCTCGAGCGTGGCGAGCGGGATGGTCCCGACGCCGTCGGTCAATCCGAAATCGCCCTCGTCCATCTTGAGGACGGTGGCCTTCACGAGCGCCTTCGCATTCGCGTAGTCCGCGCGGAGCCGGAAGAGGTCGATCAGCTCTGGCTCCGGAGAGACCTCCGCGACCGTCGTGAGCGTCTCGGTCATCGCGAGGACCAGACCCTTCTCGATCTCGTCGGGGTGCGCGACATCCGCCACGGCGTGTTGAAACGCCGAGTCCCCGAGCGCCTTCAAGGCACCGTCGGCGCTCTCCGAGAGGAGCCGCTCGGTCCACTGGCGGTCGAGAAGCCGTGTCTCCATCCCGCGGACACGTGCTACCGCGTATGCGTATCGTGTGTCGTCAGCCATTGTTCACCGTTCGTGCTGCTTGATGGTGATCGCGATGCTCCCCTACTCACCAAACAGGATCGCGGCGACGTCGGTCTCGACGCGCTCGCGTGCATCACGGAGGATCGTGTCGAGCGTGCAGTTCGTCTCGACGTTGCCCTCGCGCAGGAAGAACCCGCCGCCGATCGGGCGACGTTCGCTCGCGAGCTTGAGCCCGCTCCCGCGGCCGAGCGACCGTGACACCTCATCGAGGAAGCCCTGATCGATGCGTGATTCGTTCGCGTCGATGATGACCTCTTCGTTCCCGGTGTCGGCATTCGCCTCGAGGAATCCGCGCATGAGCTTCCGGTACTCGCCCGCATCCATCCCGAGGATGCCCTTCCGCGTCTCATCGAACACGCGGTCGATCAGCCCCTGCTTCTCGCCGAGAAGCTCGCGCCGTGCTGCAAGCCGCGCGAGCGTGATGATGCGGTTCCGCTCTTCGTCGGCATGCTGACGCGCGCGGGAGAGAAGCTTCTCCTTCTGCGCATCGATGTCCTTCTGCGCATCCGCGAGCACCTTCGAGCCCGCCGCCTTGCCTTCCGCGACGATCTCGCTGGCGTTCGCCTCCGCGTCGGCCTTGATCTTCTTGAGAATGTCCTGTACTGCCATCGGTGTGCCTCTCCGTCTCGTCGGGCGTCTAGTTGATGTTGCCCAAGAGCAGGATCGTACCGAGGAGACCGAGAACCGCGTAGGTCTCAACGACGATCGCGAAGATCATGCCCTTGCCCATCTCATCCGGACGCTTCGCGACGAGCCCGCAGGCAGCACCCGCGACCTTGCCCTGCGCGATGCCGGAGGACAGACCGGTGATGGCAATCGGCAGACACGCGAACAGAACCTGCCAGCCCTGCCCGACCGTCATGTCGCCCATGCCCAGTGCCGTGAGCTTGCCGACGGCGAGGAACAGCGCGACGATGCCGTAGATGCCCTGCGTACCGGGAAGCGCCTGGAGCAGCAGCAGACGACCGAACTTCTCCGGGTCCTCCGCCACAACACCGGAGCCGGCCTGACCGGCGATGCCGGTGCCGACGGCTGATCCGGTTCCCGCAAGCGCAGCCGCGAGCGCGGCGCCCGCGATGCCCAGCATCAGTCCTTCCATGAGTACTCCCCCTTTTGGGTGTGTGATGCCCGTTTCTATCGCACTGAGTTGTTATGCATCCTTCTTGACTATCGAGTACTTCTTCGCGCTCGCGAACGGCGTGAATGCACTCCCGCCACCCGTGAAGAACTTCGCGAAGTACTCGAGGTACTGCAGTCGAGCCGAGTGGACGAACCCGCCCAGACAGTTGACGGCGAGATTGAACAGGTGTCCGCCGATGAGCACGAACACGAACATGACCGGACCCGCGATCGGGATCTCGAGCGCCATGTCCGCGACGCCGTTGATCGCCATCGCGATCGCCCCGGTGGCAAGCCCGAGCGCGAGCAGTCGCGCGTACGACAGCACGTCGCCGAAGTAGCCGACGATGTCGTAGAGCTTGAGGACGCCGCCGAGGAGCTTCATGATCGGGTTTCTGTTCTTCCTGGCTCCCGTCAGCACGACGATGGCACCGACGATCATCGTACCCTTCGTCGCGAACGCGTTGATCTCAGGAGGCACGTCGCCGCCCAGGATGAACCCATAGCCGAGCGGGACGAGCAGCGCGAGGAAGATGATCCAGAGAAACTGGTCGAGGATGCCGTCAACCCAGCGACCGTCCTTGAAGTCGGCGACCATTCTGATGGCCAGCCCCGTGAAGATCTGGACGATGCCGAGGATGAAGACGACGTTGAGCATCTTCATTGGTTCGGCGAGCGGATTCATGACGATCGCGTTTCGGATGGACGCCGGGAGAATGTTCGGGTCGATGCCGAACCAGCTCCCTGTGATGGCGCCGACGATCGCGGTCGAGAGCCCACCCATGAACAGCAGCTTCATCAGCTGCTTGCCGCCACCCTGCGGCATCTTGAGCATCAGGAAGAGCGAGAGCGCGGCGAGCGTGAGACCGTACCCGCCGTCGCTGACACAGAGCCCGAAGAAGACGATGAAGAACGGTGCGAGAAGCGGTGTCGGGTCGAACTCGGAGTAGACCGGGCGACCGTAGAGCGTGGTGACGAACTCGAACGGTGAGACGAGCGTGCTGTTCTTCAGATCGATCGGGACCTTCTCCCCGTCCTCGGGGTCACGTGCCGTCAGCTCAAGCTCGGGCGAGATCTCGGCGAGCCGCGCCTCGACCCGCTCCCGGTCCCGCGTCCGCATCCATCCCTCGATAAGATACGTCGACTCCGTCGCGCCGAAGTTCTCCGCAACGCTCTCGCGCGCGAGGCTCTCCGACGCCTCGTCGAGCACAACGAGCACCTGCTCGTAGCTCTCGGCGAGAACCTCCGCCTCCTTCTTCATCTCTTCTATAGAGGAAGCACCGGCCTCGGCCTCCTCGCGCAGACGAGTAGCCGCCTCGGCGGGTCTGCCCGTCGCGCCCGAGAGGTCGGCTGCGCGCACGTTGTAGCGCTTGAGCACCGGCGCCGCGTCGGGTTCCCTCTCTATTATATAGAGGACAGTAGCGTAGACGGTCGAACCGGACCGTGAGATCTCGGTGACCTCGGACTCCGGCACGGCCTCCGTCAGCTCGTGCGCGAACTCGTCGTACTCCCGCGCCTCGAGTGTGGCGAGCATCGCGCGCACGCGCTTCGTGTCGCGGACGTCCTCGACCGAACCGGACAGACCCTCCCAGTGCGACAGCTCGGCGGCGAGCGTCTCCTTGCGATCGATCTCCGCCTCGGCGCTCCGCATACGGCCCTCGAGGTCGACACACTTCTGGTACCATGCGTCGACGTCGAACTCAGCCACGCTGCGGCTCAGGTCGTCGGGTGTCACTTCGATGTGCGGGTTGAACATCTTATCGAGGCCCTTCTTCGACGGCGTGTGGTACGGCCGAAGGAAGTTCCTCATGTGCTCGAGCTTCGTGATGCGGGATGTGTGTTCGCGCTCGCGGTCCTTGAGTCCGTCGTGGGTGGTTGCGAGTTCCAGTTGCTCCGCCGGCTCCGTAACGTGAAGGACGCCCTCCTCGCGGAGGGCCGCCACGACGTCGGCTCCGGTTCCCTTGTGGACCAGGAGCTGGATCTTCTTCATGCGGCTTACGGCCATGCGCGTTTACTCCCGGGCGGTCAGGCCGGTGAGACGGAGTCGAGGACCTTCGCTACTGCGTCCTTCACCTTCGACCCCGCGCGTGTCCGAATCTCTTCCACACCGCTCTTGCTCTCGGCCAGGATGCGCGACGCCTCTGTCTCCGCGGTCGTGCGTGCGGTCTCGACGAGCGACTTCTCCTCGTCTCGCGCGCTCGCACGCATCGCTTCCAGCAGCCGCGCCGCCTCGTCGTGCGCGTCGGCGATCGCCTTCTTGCCCTCGGCGCGCGCCTGACGGACGAGCTCCTCCGCGCCGCGCTCCGCGTCCTTGATCTGCTGGATCGCTTCTGAGACCACCGTGCCTCCTCGTCTGCCCCGCGCAACCTCGGGGGATACGCGCACTTGCGCGGGTGTCGCCCGGTTGACACGCGCGAACCACGGTGGATAACCGTGGTTCTGCCGATTCGAGGCAAGCTCCTAAGTGCCGCTATGGTAAGGAGATATGGCTCCGCCGGGCGGTTGTGCACACTTATCCACAGAGGCATGCATGCAAGCCCGGATCAGACGGCTCCGACAAGGCCCGCTAGACGGTGGCCTCGTCCTCCTCCAGCTCATCGATCAGGTCGTATTCGGGCTCGGAATCCTCGCGGCGCCGCGTCGGGCCGCCGTCAACCTCGCCCATCTGGCAGTTGCCCTGGAAGACGACGCCGTCCTCGATAACGAGGCCGCGCGTCTCGATGTCGCCCAGGAGCTGCGAGCCGCGCTGCAGCTCGATCTTGCCTGAGGCGAAGACGTTCCCGTACATCCGACCGCCGATGATGGCGTTGGAGACGTTCGCGTCGCCCTCGACCTTGCCCGTCTCGCCGATGATCAGGGTGTCGGTCGCATCGCACTTGCCAGTGTACTCACCGTCCACGCGGATGCTTCCCTCGACCTTGATGTCACCGGTCAGGGTGGTCCCCGCACCGATCGTCGTGTTCACACCGTTCACGAGCTTATCACCTTCCTTTGTGAACATCGCAACCCCCTGCGGTGGCGGTCCGGGGCTTTGTGCGCCGAACCACTTGTTGTCTCTCACTCAGGGTGAGAGTGGTTGAAGCTAACAAACGGAATGCACAGAGTCAATATGTATCACTCCTCACCGGGATCTCAAAGCGCATCACCTGTGCGCCGGAAACCCCGCTCACTCACCTCCACTGTCAGCTTCCCCGCGGAAGCCAATCCGTCGTGTCTCCGGCGGTACATCTGGCGCCATCAACTTCCGTATGGCCTTCACGATTGCCTCGATGCTATCGCCGTGCTTGCCCAGGCGGGCTTCGATCGCATCCAGCCTGCGCGCCACCTCTCTGCCCTTCCAAACCGCTTCCCTGACGTTGACGAACGCCCGAACCACGAACACGCTCATCTCCACGGCCCTCGTTGTGTTCAGCACGCTCGCAGCCATCAGTGCTCCATGTTCCGTGAAAGCCCGTGGCAATGCTCGCGAGTGCTTGAGCTTCTTCAAGTGGTCACATTTTGCAACCAGTTCCCGCTTCTCGTCCCTTGTCAGCCTGAACTGGAAATCAGCCGGAAACCGTCGCGCGTTGCGCGTTACCTGCTGGTTCAACCGCTTCGTCTCGACGCCGTAGAACTTCGCCAGATCCGCATCAACAATGACCTTCACCCCCCGAATCAGGAGGATTCGCTCCTGAATCGAGCCGGCATGCGCACTCCTCGTCCTCGCCATTTCCTTCGCTGCTCCGCGGGGTAAGCAAGGGGTGTCTCGGAATGATGGCCACCGCCGCTTGCCTCGCAACCACTCAACTGGTTGCAAAATGTGACCAGTTCAGCCGCACAGGGCAGTCAGCTACAGCGGCCGGTCGCTCGACTCGAGCGACAGCAGCGTGTCCAGAAGCTGGTCGAGTTCCTCCTGCGAGTAGAACTCGATCCGGATGGTTCCCTCGGTCCCCGCCTTGTCGATGCGCACCTGCGTCCCCAGCATCCGCTGGAGCCGCTCCTCGACATCCCTGAGGACCGGATCGGCCTGAGCACGCCTGGGAGTGGACTTCTTGCGGCGCTTCAGAGTGCCTCGTGCCAGTGCCTCCGCCTCGCGGACCGAGAGCCCGCGCGTGACGATTCGGTCGGCGAGCTTCCGCTGCGCGGCGGCGTCACCCGCCGCGAGGATGGCGCGGCCGTGTCCCGCCGACAGCGCGCTCGATGAGATCATGTCCTGGATCTCGAGCGCGAGGTCGAGCAGACGGAGCGAGTTGGAGACCGTGCTCCGGTTCTTGCCGACCCGGTCGGCGACCTCGGCCTGCGACAGACCCGAGACCTCCATGAGCGCTTCGTAGCCGTGCGCCTCGTCGATAGGGTCGAGGTCCTCACGCTGGAGGTTCTCGACGAGCGCGATCTCGAGCCCGACACCCTCATCGACGTCACGGATGATCGCGGGGATCATCTCGAGCCCTGCCAGACGCGCTGCGCGGAGACGACGTTCCCCGGCGATGAGCCGGTATCCGCCGCCGGGCGTGGCGCGGACCACGACCGGTTGGATGACGCCGTGCCGGCCGAGCGACGCTGCCAGCTCCTCGAGACGGTCCTCGTCGAACCTCGTGCGCGGCTGCTCTGGGTTGGCCTCGATGTGCTCGATGGGGAGCTCGCGGACGCCGGTCGACGGCGCGAGCGTCGCGCGGTCATCGCCATCGGGGATGAGCGCACCCAGCCCCCTGCCGAGGGCCGTCCTGTTCTTCATGGCGCCTCCCATACAGAACCTCCATATAACAGCTGAGTCTGACGGGGCCCTGCTAGCTCTGCTGGGCCTGCTTGACCAAAGGAGCGAGCTTCTCAGGGGCCGTGTCCTCGAGGATCTCCTTCGTGAGTGCGATGTAGGCCTGCGCGCCGGCCGAGAGGATGTCGTAAAGTATTATCGGTTGACCGAAGCTCGGGGCCTCCCCCAGACGGACGTTTCTGGGGATCATGGACTGGTAGACGCGGTCTCCGAAGTAGCGGCGGGCCTCCTCAGCCACCTGGCGAGCCAGATTGAGCCGGCCGTCGTACATAGTCAGGAGTATGCCCTCGATACGGAGATCCTGGTTCAGATTGCGCTGGACCAGGCGGATCGTGTTCAGAAGCTGGCCCAATCCCTCCAGCGCGTAGTACTCACACTGGATGGGAACAATCACCGTATCAGCCGCCGTTAATGTGTTGACGGTGAGCAGCCCCAGCGAGGGCGGACAATCGATGATGATATGCTCGTACTCGTCGCGGCAGGCCTCGAGCGACCGCTTGAGCTTGGTCTCACGGGCCATGACATTGACGAGCTCGACCTCGGCGCCGATGAGGCGCTGGTGGGCCGGAAGTACGTGTAGATAGGGCAGGTCCGGGGCCGATGTGATGGAGTCGTGGATATCGGCCTCGCCAATGAGCACCTCGTAGATGCTCCTCTGGATGTCGCCCTTCTCGATGCCTACGCCGCTGGTGGCGTTCGCCTGAGGATCGATGTCTACAAGGAGGGTCTTTCGCTCAGCGACGGCCATGCAGGCAGCCACGTTCACCGCCGTCGTGGTCTTGCCGACGCCGCCCTTCTGGTTCGCAACTGCGATGATGCGCCCCATAGCCCCCTACCTGTGGATAACTCGTGCGGATTCACGCGTCTTGATGCGCGTGGCGTGGGAAGTTGCAAGCATCTTACAGGAGCGCGCCGGGGTGTCAAGCGGAAATCTGGGAGCACAGCGAGTTATCCACCGATTTCTGCATCGGAGGCGACACAACCGGGTGTTTCACGTGAAACGCCGCCCGTGAGGACGGCGTTCGGAGTGTGTTCATCGGCCTGTGGATATGTGGATAACTGCTCTCTCGGGTGCTCAGGCGCCACGCAGATGTTTCACGTGAAACGTCTCGTTCTACGCCCATGTTTCACGTGAAACGTTTCGCGGTCGCATCGATGTTTCACGTGAAACCCTCAGACCCAACTTCGATGTTTCACGTGAAACATCTCAGACCTTGAACTCGACGAAGGTCGTGACTCTGTCCTCGCCGCGGATATCGACGTCCTTCTCCTCGACCAGCTCCGCCCCTACGCCAAGGGCCATCTGAAGCGCCTGGTCGCGCTCCGTCTTCCACTTCGGCCCCTTGAACAGAACGAGCGAACCGCCAGGAGCCACCACGTCGAGACTCGGAACGAGCACCTTCTCGATCCTGCCCAGCGCCCGGGCCACGCAGAGTTCGAACTTCCGCGCCCCCGCGAGGTCCTCGATCCGCTCATGAACGATCTCGACATTGTCGAGACCGAGCTCGCGCTTCACGATCTTGAGGAACACGATGCGGCTCCGCCTCGAATCAACAAGCGCTATCCTGGCCTCCGGCCTGAGAATCGCCAGAACTACGCCCGGCAGTCCGCCCCCGGTGCCCAGATCCGCTGTCCAGCCGTCGCCGGTCGGAAGCTCCCGGGTCGCCAGAAGCGCTGCGGAGTCGAGCACGTGGATGTGCAGCCGGGAGAGCTCGTGCCTTGAGACCAGGCTCATCTTGGTGGCGTGCTCGAGGAGCAGATCACCGAACCTCTTCAGCTTCTCGACCATCTCCTCGGTCGGAGCGCCCGCCAGATGGGCGATTCTACCCTTCGGAACGCTGAACTTAAGCCCCTCAACAGGAACTGCGGCCTTTCTGGCCGGAGTCCGCTTCGTCGCCGGTGCCCGCTTCGCAGCCGGCTTGCCCTTCGCAGGGGCCTTCCGCCGGGTGGAGCTCCCTGTCTTCGGGCTGAGCTTCTTCATTGGACCGATCTTCGTCTTCTGACGCGACTTTCCCCCGGCAGCCGGTGGTTTCCTCGACGCCGTTCCGGATCGTGATTCCGACTCCCGCTCCGCGGTGGGCTTGCGCCTCTTACCCTTCAGGTGCGATGTATCCCGCCGCCACCGTGTCTCAGCCTTCGTCTTGCCATCGCGCCGCTTCCGCGGGCCTGTACCCGTACCCCGAGCCGGCTTCGATCTGCCGTCCGAGCGAGCTATGGTCCCATCACTTCCGGGGCTGAACCGCTTCGCCTTGCTGTCAGATCGCGTCCTGGCGCCCGTGCCTCGA
>CAZRAD010000106.1:0-10493 GCA_964597945.1 uncultured bacterium | reverse complement strand
GGTCGCCATCTTGACGCGGTCAGTGTTGAGCTGAGGAACGACCCGCGGACCGATCTCACCGGGCTTGAGGATCTCGACTTCGAGTCCGAGCCCGCGCTGGAGGGCGACGTTCCTCTCGAACTGCTCAACGTCCTCATCGGTGTAGGCGAGGACGAGATACCCGCCCTGCAGGAACTCGATGTCCTCGCCGAGTTCGTCTTCGAGCGTCGTGAAGATGCGCACGCTTTCCATCGCCAGCCGGGCGTTCGGCTCGGTGCTCCACTGCTGGCGTATGCCGCCGCCGCATCGGCCGGTGCCCCCGCTCGCGAGGTAGTCCGCCTCCAGCACGACGACGTCGGTCATGCCGGACTTCGCGAGGTAGTACGCGACCGACGTCCCGATGATTCCCCCACCTATGATGACGCAGTCAGCGCTACGCTTCATCTCTCTCACCCGCGAGAATGCCGATCTCGACCGGCCGAACCGGCGGTCGATCGAGAGGAATTTCGATCTCACTCATGGAACGACCCGTCTTCTCCGCGATGATGCGCGCGATGAGACGCGAACACGTCCTGCCCTGGCAGGGACCCATCCCGCACCGAAGCACGCGCTTGATCTCGTCGAGCGTCGTCAGGCCCTCATCGACGGCCTGAACGATCTGTCCGTAAGTCACATCTTCACATCTGCAGATGACGACGTCGTCTTTCACGGTGCCTGCGACCTCCGCCTGAAGTGTCTGACGTCCATGACGTGCTCGCGCGGAAGCTCGACTGTGACGATCGGCGTCCGGTCGAGCGCCTTCGAGTCGAGAACCCGCGTGACCCTCGCTTCGCAGATGACCTCGCCCTCACGGTCGACCGCGTCGACGCGCTCGTCACGCGCGGGGAGGGGGCGGTACTCGTACGGCAGGGACACGCTCCCCATGCCGCCTTCTCCCGCGGCGTTCACCACGAAGATCGCCAGCCCGGGGCACGCGCTCAGGCAGACCGTGCACCCGTTACACTTCTCGTCGTCGACGCTCGGCGTCCCGTTGATGTCTCCATCGATCGTGATGGCGCCGCGTGGACATGCGTCCACGCACGGGTTGCACGGGATATTCTCCACGCACTCGATGACGGCGATCGGTCCCAGATTCAGTCTCTCGTTCGATGGAAGCCGACCGGCGAGTTCCTCGGATCTCAGGATGCCGTTGGTCCGGTGGTTCATTCGCCTGCCTCCCGGATGTCGCGATGGATCTCGAACATGCGTTCCTTGCCGAGACGCGGCTTCTCACCGAAGGGGCCTGCGCGGAGCGCATCGAGTCCCTCGCGTGTCTCCGCGGTCAGTCGGGCGATCTCCGTCTTGTCGGAGTCCGCGGCGAGACGTTCCGCCACCGCCAGTCCGGCGAGGCGTCCCTCGAGCATCGCCGTCGACGCCTCTTCGATCCCCGATGCGTCGCCGGCTATGAACACACCGTCCACCGTCGTCTCGAGGTCCCGTCCATGCACGGCAACGGGTCCGCCAAGGTAGGGGACGAATGCCTGTCGGCAGCCTGACTGGAACGCGAGTTCGCAGTTCGGCGTGAGTCCGACGGCGAGGCAGACGGTATCGATATCGAGCGTCCGCTCGCTTCCAGGCACCGGCTGCCAGTTGGCATCGACCATGGCTATCTCCGCTGACGTGACTCGGTCGTCACCCGAAACCTTCAGGATCGTGTGCGACGTGAGGATCGGGACGCCGGCTCTGCGGATCTTCGCGGCGTGAACGTGATAGCCGCCGATCTCGGGGGCGGCGTCGATGATGGCCGCGACCTCGACTCCCGCCTGCAGCAGCTGATACGCGACGATGAGGCCGATATTGCCGGCGCCGATCATCAACACGCGCTCTCCCGGTGTGACACCGTGGACGTTCATCAGCGTCTGCACCGCTCCGGCGCCGTAGACCCCGGGAAGGTCTCCGTTCTCGAAAGCCAGCATGTTCTCGGATGCGCCGGTGGCGAGCACGACCGACTCGGCCCGTACGGCGATGTGCCGGTCTCCCGCGAGAAGCGAGAGCGTCCGGTCCTGGTAGAGACCGAGCACGGTGGTCCCGAGCATCAACCGTACGGGAAGCGCTTCGATGTCTCCGATGAGCTTGCTGCCGATATCGATACCTCGCACTCGAGCGTGGTGTTCGCGTGAGCCGAAGAACATATGGGTCTGCTTGATGAGCTGTCCACCAGCGACGTCGTTCTCGTCGACTATGACGGTCTCGATTCCGAATCGTGCGGCTGCGGCCGCCGCGGAGAGTCCGGCGGGTCCTCCACCAACGATGACGAGTGGAACCACCGGGAGTTCGTCCGATTCGCGGCTCTGCTCGTCCGGCCGGATGCGGGGGGAGTGGGCATCTCCGATAGCCGGTGTTCCCTTTCCTCGTTGTGTCTCGATGTGCATGCCGCTACGAAGCGGCGTGATGCACGTCATGACGTTGGGAACGCCGTTGACCGTCATCAGACAGGAGGAGCATCGGCCGATCGCGCAGAAGAAGCCGCGCGGACGATGGAGTTCCGGGCTCTCCCGGAGCACGCGCACGTCGTTCGCATGGAGCGCAGCGGCGATCGTCTCGCCCTCGTAGCCCTTCATCGGGCGGCCGTCGAACTCGAACGCCAGCTCGCGGCCTCTATCGAACTGGAGGATGGGGTGCTCTGTGATGCGCAACGGCTGAAGCTCCTGTCCGCGCGTGCGACTCTCGCGTTGATGCGACACCCGCAACGGACTATGATGGTGGCTGGGACGTACCTCGCGCAGCTGGACGTGTTCTCTCGGCGCCGAGACATCGTACCGACGGCACCGGAACCCGGGTCGCCTACACCGGGATTTCAGTCTAACGACGATACCACCACGCTCGTGGGCGGGCAATATCAAACCGGCGGAGACAGCCCGGCCGCGTCCGTCGCGCCATCATGGAGACTCACCTTGAAGAGACCCGCGGCACTCACGATTGCCGGTTCCGACTCATGCGGAGGAGCGGGCATCCAGGCCGACCTCAAGACGTTCGCAGCGCTCGGCGTGTATGGAGCCAGCGCTCTGACGTCGGTCACGGTGCAGAACACCAGCGGAGTCCGGGCGGCCTTCAACATGCCGCCGGAGATCGTCGCGGGACAGATCGACGCCGTGATGGATGATCTGCCGATCGCCGCGGCCAAGACGGGGATGCTTCCGACCGCCGACATCATGCGTGCGGTCGCTGCCGGACTTTCCGATCGAGAGGTTCCCCGGCTCGTCGTCGACCCTGTGATGATCGCCACGTCGGGCTCCCGGCTCATGGATGAGGAGGCGACCGGCGTTCTCATCGATGCCGTGCTCCCGCTGGCGGCGGTCGTGACCCCGAACATCGAGGAGGCGGCCGTACTCGCCGGGTTCGATGTCGACGGGCCCGAGGGCATGGTGGCGGCGGCACGGGCCATCGTCCTTCTCGGTGCGCGGGCCGTTCTCGTCAAGGGCGGGCATCTCACCGGCGAGGCCACCGACATCCTCTTCGACGGAACCGACGTGAGGACATTCTCCTCCGTACGGATCGACGGAGGCCGTCTCCACGGGACGGGCTGCACACTGTCCGCCGCCATCGCCGCCGGACTGGCGCGCGGTCTATCTCTTTGCGATGCTGTCGGCGGGGCGAAGGCGTTCGTCACGGACGCCATCCGGGGTGCGGAGAAGGCGCGGGGCGCGAGCGCGCTCCTGGATCACATCGGAGCAGGTCACGCCAGGGGAGAGAGACGATGAGACATGTGTTCGGTCCGGTACCGTCACGAAGGCTGGGTCTCTCGCTTGGGATAGACCTCCTTGTGCCGAAGACCTGTACGATGGACTGCATCTACTGCGAGTGCGGTCCGACGACCGACTGCCGCATCGAGCGCGACTCGTTCGTGGACCCCGCGGTCGTGTTGGACGAGCTGAGCGCATTCCTCGCAGACGGTCCGCGGCTCGACTTCGTTACGATCTCAGGCTCCGGCGAGCCGACGCTCTCGTCCGACCTCGGCCGCATCATCGACGGCATTCGCCGAATGACCGACGCGCGCGTTGCCGTTCTCACCAACGGCGGACTTGTGACCGATCCTGCCGTTCGGTCTGAGCTTGCGAAGGCTGATGTCATCGTGCCGTCGCTGGACGCCGTGTCACCGGAGGCGTTTGAGCGAGTGAACCGTCCTCACACCTCCCTCCACCCCGAGGCCATCGTGGAGGGATTGGTGGCGCTCCGTCGGGAGTTCTCCGGCGAGATATGGCTGGAGACCGTAATCGTCGCAGGCATCAACGACTCCGATGACGAGATAGCGCTGATCGCGGAGGCCGTCCGACGCATCCGGCCCGACAGGGTGCAGGTGAACACGGTCGTGCGGCCGCCGGCTGTCGCGGGAACGGAAGCGGTGTCCTCTGAGCGGCTTGCGGAGATCGCGACGGCGCTCGGACCGACAGCCGAGGTCATTGCGCAACCAGCGGGAGGGGCGCAGCGTCGTGTCGACGGAGCCGAGCAACTCGTCTACGACATGGCCGCCCGTCGACCGGTCACCGTTCAGGATGTTGCGTCGGCCGTCGGCATCAGTCTCGCTGAGAGTGCGAAACTACTCGGCACGATGACGGATGCCGGGGTCTTAGAGGTTGTGCGACACGGTGGAATGCTGTACCATAGCGCCATGGCTCGCAAAGGGGAGGGGAAGTGAAGGTGTCCATCAAGGGCTTCGACCAGATGTCCCTCTTGGATTGGGATGGAATGGTCGCGGCAACAGTGTATCTTCCGAGCTGCAACTTCCGGTGCCCCTATTGTCACAACGGTGACCTCGTTCTCGCCCCTGATCAGTTCGAGACCATCCCGCTTGACGAAGTGCTTTCGTACGTTACAGAGCACAATGATTTCCTCGACGGTGTTGTGATCACCGGCGGTGAGCCGTGTCTGCACAAGGAACTTCCGAAGCTGATCGATACGTTCCGCGAAGCGGACATGAGGATCAAGCTCGACACGAACGGGTCCTTTCCCGACATGCTCGATAGTCTCATCGGCGATGACGTGCTCGATTACGTGGCGATGGACATCAAGGCGCCTCTCGACTTCGATTCCTACTCCCGAAGCGCGGGCATCAGCGATCGCAGGACGTTCGATCGTGTGCGTGCGAGCATCGAGATCCTCCTTGAGGGAGCGGTTGAGTACGAGTTTCGGACGACGGTTGTTCCGACGCTTCACAAGGCTACCGATCTCGAGCGCATCGGTGAGCAGATACGAGGCGCGCGGAGATACGTGATTCAGAGCTACATGCCTCGACGGGAGACGCTGGACCCGGATTTTGGTAAGAACGCGTCGCCGTACAACTCCGAGCGATTGAGCGAGTTCAAGTCGATGATGGATCCGCTCGTAGAGGAGTGCATCATCCGCGGCGAGTAGTCGGACTCCGTGCCGACCATTGCGAGGCGTGCACGATCCTGCTTCGCGGAATCCCGATGAGATGAACCCGCCCCACGCAGACCTGCGAGGGGCGTTCTCTTTGTGTGGTTGGTGTGTGGTTGGTCCGGAGCGGCCGTTTCCGAGCAGTGCGCCCTCATCGGCGCGCACCCGTGAGTGCTACCGTCGGCCGAACCTCCCGCTGCGACGCCTGGGGTCGCGAGGACCAGGGAGCAGCGTCCTCTTCTGATAGAGCCTGGAGCGGATCTGCTCGACGCTCGTCTCCTGCGGGAGCTGTTCCTCCTCGAGCATCGGTGCGCGTCCCAGCGCGATGAGAGCGGCAGCGACGGACATCACCAGGAGCGAAAGCCCACCGACAAGACCGCGCAACGTGAATCCGTCGGTGACGATGTGGCCGATGCCGCAGGCGAGCCCGGCGAGGGCGTGAGCCGCGGTAAGGATGCGTGCCTCATGTGCGTCGACGGCGACGAGCAGAGAGAGTCCGAGCAGGAGCGTAGGCGCAACGAGCACACCGATTGGTGCTGCGATGAACGTCGGGAGCTCTCCCGAGTAGCCGGGGAATGCCAGCGCGACGAGGGTGCCGGCTACGGCGAGGATGAGCCGAGGCTTGGGCGTGCGTGTGAAGACCATGACGCACTCCGGGCGAACCGTCTCTCTCATCCAGAGGACGGCGAAGACGAGCGCCGGCGCGCCGCCGGAGAGCCACAGCGGTCCGCGCATGGCCCAGGCAACCGTGAGGAAGCAGATCGCAAGGTACACGGGAAGAACCCGACCGAGTTCCTCGCGTCGCTGCCACCAGATGGCACCAAGCACGACCGTCACGACATGGTGCAGTGCTGCGAGCCCGAAGTGGGCGACGGCTATCTCCGTGAGAAGCGCATGGTTCATGGCACTCTCCCTACAGTATCTCTGCGCCAGCGGGAGTACCTCGCGATTACCCGACGGTGAGTCTCAAACGCGAGACCGCGCGGCGGCGCGTCGAGACTGAAGAACGCCGCCTCGGACGCATCGTCACCCGCCCGGAGGTCACCACCGATGACACGCGCCGTGAAGGCGAAGCAGACGACGGGCGTCCTCGGGTCCTCATCGGTGGACCACGAATCGTAGATCCCCGTGAGCTCTACGTCGAGTCCGCTCTCCTCCCGTACCTCTCGTACTGCACTCTCCTCGGGTGTCTCTCCTGTCTCGATGAAACCGGTGGGAAGGCACCAGAGCCCTCTGCCCGGATCGTACTTCCGCCGAACCAGCAGTAGTCCACTGTCCTGCTCGACGATCGTCGCTGTCACCGGGGCGGGGTTGGAGTAGATGATGTAGTGACATCGCGGGCAGGTGAGACGTCTGGCTCCGCGGACGGCTGACGCGATGAGTCCTGCAGAGCAGCGGGGGCAGAACGCGAGTGCGTCGTGGTTGTCCTGGCCGTCGACATCATAGCCGGTCTCGCCGGAGTAGGTGGCGAGTCGGCCGAGTTCTATGGCTGAGGTGAGTTCCTTGAGAGCGGCGTCGGGGTGATCGGACGCGCACACGGCCGAGACGACGGCCGCGTAGCTCGCGCCTGCGCGAAGAGTGGTGGCCACGTTCGATGCGTCGATGCCCCCGATCGCGACGATCGGCACATCAGGACAGGCCGCGGCGATCTCGGTGATCCGCGCGGGTCCGACGGGGTTGTCGGCGTCGGGCTTCGTCGCAGTAGGGAAGATCGGACCGGTACCGAAGTAGTCGACATCGAGGTTAGAGAGTTCACTCGCGCGGGAGATTCCATTGACCGATACGCCGAGGATTCGCTCGGGGCCGACCGCGATACGGGCGGCTGCAGGGTCCGCGTCCGAGCGTCCGACGTGTACGCCATCGGCTCCAACGGCCGCCGAGATGTCGGGTCGGTCGTTCACGATGAACAGCGTGTCACTGCCGATGGTGATGTCGCGGATACGTCTGGCGAGTTCGAGAAGCGCTCCGTCGTCCATCTCTTTCTCGCGGAGCTGGAGCATCGGAACGCGCTGCGCAACCGCAATACGGGCGAGCTCGAGATGGCCGACAACCGGAGCGGTGACGACCAGATAGAGCCCTCCTCCGTGCAAGCGCGCTGCTCGTTTCTCCACGGACATCGATGACCTCCATTGCTCGCTACTCGTTGTCGAGCTCGGCGAGTATCTGGTCCGCGACCTTTCTTCCGGACACGAGCATTCCTCCGAAGATCGGTCCCATACGATATCCACCGTGAACCGCTGCCGCCGCCATCCCCGCGACGTACAGACCGGGGAAGACGCGGCCGGTCATCTCCACGACGCTTCGTTCACCGCTCTCGGCCCACATGCACTTCTCGCCCATGATTCCTCCGGACTCCGTCTCGAGCTTCACACCCATCTTGCGGACCGTCACGCGAGAGATGTCACAGTCGTGGCCGGTTGCGTCCAGCACCGTACGCGCTGAGAGGGAGAGCGGATCGACGTGAAGACCAGCGGCCGTCACCGGTGACCACAGAACGACGACACCTGCCACGCGTCCCTCCGAGAACATCACATCCTCAACGCGACACGTGTTGAAAACCGTCAGTCCCGCCGAGGTTGCGCCGTAGGCGAGCGCCGCGGCGGTGTGGACCGCGTCGGCTGTGTAGTAACCGTTCTCGAACTCAGAGTACTTTATCCCGAAGTCGTCCAGCACGGGAAGGGCATCGTTCTGAACAACGATCTCATTGAAGAGCATGCCGCCGCCCCAGATGCCTCCGCCTGTCGAGAGCTTGCTCTCAAAGAGCGCGACACGCTTGCCGGCCTGGGCCAGATACCGTCCGGCGACGAGACCGGCCGGACCCGCGCCGACAATGGCCGCGTCGAGTTCGAGTGAAGACTGGAACTTCTCGAAGAACCGCTGTGAGATAGCTCGTGTGACGGTGACGTCGCTGATCATACTCATTCGTCCTCCCTGTTGCGTCATCGGGCCGGGACGATGTGGAAGGCCCGAGAACGCAAAAACGCGCGGGACCACCGGCACGGACCGGGGGTATCCCGCGCTTCGCCGAGTCGTTTCCCTACGCTGGCATCACCCAGATCAGGTGCGAAGGGTTGTTGCTCTCAGGCCTTGCGGCCTCCCCCAACGACTTCGGAGCACAAGCGGTCGGCGGCGTCCCTCCACCGCTTCGCTTGAGCCACTCCTGAAGATGCTATAACCTATCAGAACGCTGACAACCGGTCAAGGTGACGGCAACGGGGGAGGACAGATGAAGTTTACGGCGTACGGTGCCGCGCGGAATGTGACGGGTTCCAAACATCTGCTGTCCGTGAATGGGAAGCGCATTCTCCTCGACTGCGGTCTCTACCAGGGGCGTCGCTCAGAGAGTGAACGAAGGAACAGACATCTTCCCTTCGATCCGTCATCGATCGACGCAGTCCTCCTCTCGCATGCCCACATCGATCACGCGGGAAGTCTCCCGACGCTCGTGAAACTCGGTTTCAACGGCCCCATCTACGCGACGCACGCTACGGTCGATCTCTGCGGCATCCTCCTGCGCGATTCCGCATACGTGCAGAACCACAATCTCAAGTACCTTAACTCACGCCGCCGCAAGCGCGGAGAGCGCCCGCTCGAGCCGCTCTACACGGAGCAGGACGTTGATGCTGCTCTCGAACTGATGCATGGTGCCGACTACAACTCACCGTTCCGTGCGTTTCGAGGCGTCGACGTCACGTTCCGCGATGCAGGTCACATCCTCGGTTCATCGATCCTCAAGATCGATCTGACCGAGCACGGTCACACGAAGCGCGTGATCTTCACCGGCGATCTCGGCCGGAAGGACATGCCTATCCTCAACGATCCGCACGATGTGCGTTCCGCCGACGTCCTCATCACTGAGAGTACGTACGGGCAGCGCCAGCACCGGGACATCGTGAATGTCGGGGCCCGGGTTGCCTCCTTTATTCGTGAAACCGTGAAGCGAGGTGGGAAGATCATCGTTCCATCGTTTGCGGTCGGGCGCACGCAGCGCATTCTCTATATGGTTCACGAGCTGATGCGCGACGGGACGATTCCGGAGTTTCCCATCTACGTGGACAGTCCGCTGGCGGTGCGCGCGACCCAGATCTTCAAACGGCACTGGGAGTGCTTCGATGACGAAATGAGGGAACTCGTCCGTGACCAGGACGATCCGTTGAGCTTCTCCAGAGTCACGTACGTCCTCGAGGCCGCCGAGTCGAAGAAGCTCAATCGCAAGAGCGGCCCTATGATGATCATCTCAGCCTCGGGGATGTGTGAAGCCGGCCGTGTGCTGCATCATCTCAAGAACAGCATCACGAGTAGACGGAATGCAGTGATGATGGTCGGGTTCCAGGCCGAACACACGCTCGGCCGGCGCATCGTCGAGCGCGAACGTCAGGTACGCATCTTCGGCCAGCCGTATCCGCTGCGGGCGCGGGTCGCAGTCTTCGACGAGTTCAGCGCGCACGCCGATCGCGATGAGCTGCTGGCGTTTGCGAAGAACATCCGTCGTCCGCCGCAGCGCACGATCGTCGTACACGGAAGCGAAGACGCGTCTCTCGCGTTCGGTCGACTGCTGACGAAGAACGGATTCCCGCGCGTGAGTGTTCCGCTCGATGGCGAGACGATCGAGTTGTGATTCGTCGGGTCGCGAGTGGACTCGGATCGTGTTCGCACATACTCAACTCGCGTTTCGAGAATTCATCGAGTTCCCATCGGCGACCTTGCGTGCACTTTTCGCTTGACACTTCACCGCGCAGGATTCTAAATGTGACGCGAACGCGCTGAACGATGCGCGTCGGGGTCTTTCACAATACACTGTTCGTGTGATGCTCGTGTGACGTTCGCGACCGAGCTACTTTGAGAACGCGCACGAGCCGCGGACCAATGATGGTGGTGGCGCCCGCTCCAGGTCGGAGCCGTGAGCGCTGAGAGGGGAAACCAGGTCGGCCAGAGTCCTGTCGCGAATGGGCGCGATCGGGACATAAGGAGGTGAAGGCTGATGGCGGAGACGAAGAAGAAGAAGGCTCCGGCCAAGAAGAAGGCCGCGCCGAAGAAGAAGAAGGTTGTGAAGAAGAAGCCGGCGAAGAAGAAGGTCGTGAAGAAGAAGACGACCGCGAAGAGGAAGCCGGCCAAGAAGA
>CAZRAD010000105.1:0-10525 GCA_964597945.1 uncultured bacterium | reverse complement strand
GACCCAGACCGGTCTGAACCTCATCGAAGACCAGAAGAGCGTCATTCTTCTCGGCCAGCTTGCTGAGGGCCTGCATGAACTCGGGACGGAAGTGGTTGTCGCCGCCCTCGCCCTGGATCGGCTCGATGACCATGCACGCGATGTCGTTCGGGTTGTCCGCGAAGGCCTTCTCGATCTGCGCCAGAGCCTCGGCCTCACGCTTTTCGGTCGCTGCGAGATTCTCGCCTTCCAGCGGGTAGCTGGCCATCGGGTTGTTCACGCGCGGCCACTCGAACTTCGGGAAGAACTGGGTCTTCCGCGGGTCGAACGTGTTGGTCAGCGTGAGCGTGTAGCCGGTCCTGCCGTGGAAGGCCTGCTTGAAGTGGATAGCCTTCATTCCCTTGAGCTCACTGTCAGGCGCGTCAGCGCTGTTGACGCCCGCCGCGATGTTCTTGCGGACCTTCCAGTCGAATGCGGTCTTCAGCGCGTTCTCAACCGCGAGACCACCACCGGAGATGAAGAACAGATGCTTCATCTCGGCGGGGACGGCGATCCTGCCGAACGTCTCGACGAACTCGGCCATCTCGGTCGTGTAGAGGTCCGAGTTGGACGGCTTGTTGACCGCAGCCCGACCCAGCTTCGTGATGAACTCCGGCTCCGTGAGTCTCGGGTGGTTGAACCCGATAGGGGATGATGCGAAGCACGTGAAGAAGTCGAGGTAGTCCTTGCCCGACTTCGAGTCGCGAAGATACGCACCTCTGCTGTTCTCGAGGTCCATGACGATGTCCATACCGTCGGCGAGCATCAGCTTGCCGATCGTCGAGTGAACCTTCTCCGGTGCGATCGCGCTGACGAACTTGTTCTCCGCCATTGCCGCCTCCATATGACGCTCGGTGTCGTTGAGTAGCTGAATCACGCGCATCTTGTCCAATGCGATTAGACCATCTGCGCGGGCGCACTCCGGGCGCCGGACCGCGTTCAGGGGAGCACCGGTACCCTTCGACGCGGTCAAGATAGCAATCATATCAATCGAGCGAGGCGAGTTCCACCCGAATCTCCCCCGAAAACGTCGAGACAGGGGTGCGCAGGCGCTTCCCACGAGGGCATTGAGACGGGGCGCTTCAGGCGCCGACTTGTGAAGCAGGTGTGCCCGCGTCTGTGAGCGCAGTTCGTTCTAAAGGCCCGACGGTGGTGTCTTGTCGAAGAGGAGCCGCAGCAGAGAGGGCGGCACGGGCTTCCTGGAGATCCGGGCGGCCGTCTCCTCGGGAGTCTGTAGGCCGGCACCCGTCAGTATCCCCGTGATGAGCGTGAGTGGGACAGGCTCAAAGAGAGAGGCCGCGTCCGAATCTTCCTCAGCCCTCGGGGCGAGCGCGCCCGAGATGAGGCGCTCCTCCGTCGCGGCCGCGAGAAACGGCACGCCTGCGTCGCGCGCGGCGGCAGCGGCGGCGTGGACGCCGACCTTTCCGACGAACTCCTCCTGCGAGACGCGGTCCGCTCCGACGAGGACGAGGTCGGCATCGGCGATCAGCTTCGGGAGGGCGTCGTCAGCGACAACGCCGACAGACACGCCCAGTGCTCGCAGTCGCTCCGCCTGGGTCACTCCCTCGAGTGCGGGGCGCGATTCCGCGGCAATCACGGAAAGCGTCCGACCCGAACGGACCGCGCCGGTGAGCACGGCCATGAAGCACTCGCTGGCGCTCAGTGTCGCGATGGATGAGCAGGGGGGCAGTGCCGCGGCTCCCTCTCTGGCGAGAGCTTCGACGCCGTCGTCCATCGCGCTGACGAAGGTCGACAGCTCGAGCGCGACCGCGCGCTTGAGGGTCTCCGCACCGACACCGGAGAGAACGAGACGCTCGGTGATCGAGAGTGCCTTGCCCGCCAGGTTGATCAGGGGCGCCATCTCGCGCTGCGCCGCGATCAGCTTGCGGCACAGAGCCTGGAGCTCATTCCAGAATTCGCCGGGGTCGCCGGCTTTGGAGTCAATGAGTGCCTCGGAGAGGATCTCTGCGGCCCTGCGGGTCAGCGCCGTGGCGCCGGAGGTCTTGTCGCGTGCCAATTCCTCGAACATGATACCTCCACGCACAGGTGTAATCCGTCCGGGAGGCGCTACGCGTAGCGGGAGATAGCCTCGATAGGATCGAGGCGGGAGGCCTTCACCGCGGGGTAGAGCCCGAAGAGGAATCCCACGATGATCGAGAAGCCGAGCCCGAGTACGACGCCCATCCCGGACACTGGAATGACGATGTCCTGTCCGGCGGCCTGCGCGCCGAACGTGATAAGCTTACACAGCCCGGCTCCGAGCGCAACCCCGATGAACCCGCCGACCGTGCTGATCGTCACGGATTCGATGATGAACTGCTGGAAGATCGTGCGGTCCTCAGCGCCAACCGCCTTGCGGATGCCGATCTCGCGGAGGCGCTCATTGACGGAGATGATCAGAACCGAGAGGAGCCCGATGCCGCCGACCAGGAGAGAGACCGTCGCGATGCTCCCGAGGATCATACTCCACTGGGCCGACATCGTCTCCATCTGCATCTTGGCCTCCGCCAGCTGCTCGGCGATGTTCTCGATCTGGAAGTCCTCGATGCCGCGATGTTCTCTGATGAGCGTTTCGTGGATGTGATCGTACGCAGCACTGATGTCGGAGTCCTCGTAGAGCTTCACGGCAAACGTGTCGATCCGCTTCGTGCCCGCAATGTAGTACGTCATCGTCGTCGTCGGCGTGTAGATGCGCCGGTGTTCCTGCTCCTGACCGGAGTTGCCGAACATCTGGCTGAAGTCCTTCATGGCGAGGACGCCCACGACCTCGAAGCTGACATCCTCTATGAGAACATGTCGTCCGATGGCGTCCGCTTCCTCTCCGAAGAGATCGTTCTTGATGAGCTCGCCGAGGACACAGACGCGTGCGTGGTTCTCCACGTCGAGATCGCTGATGTAGCGCCCCGGTCCGAGATTGAGCTCGAAGAGAATGAACCCGTCCGGTGTTATGCCGAAGACCTCTCCGTGGAGCGCCTCATTCCCGCCGCGGAGCACGCCGTAGTGCGCAACGACCGGTGTGATTCCTCGGATCTCGGGAACCTCGGCCTCGAGAATGTCTATCTCGTGAAGCATCAGTCCCTTCGAGGCTTTGAGACTCGCCCGGCCCTCCGGGTTCATCGCGTCCATGTTGCCGACGAAGAAGGTGTTGTCGAACCCGATCTTCTCGAAGTCCTCGCGGACGCGCGACGCGATGCCGCCGACGAACGAGAACATGGCGATGACCGACGCCACGCCGACGATAATCCCGACCAGAGTCAGCGCCGACCGCAGCTTGTTCGACCAGATGGAAGCCAGTCCGCTTGCGACGCTCTCGAGAAGATTCACAACGACCTCCGCCTACTGGTATCTGAGCGCCTCGACCGGGTCGAGACGAGCGGCGCGAAGCGCCGGGAACATGCCAAAGACAATGCCGACCGCGACCGACGTCATGAACGCGAGTCCCAGGGTGGAAGGCGAGAGCGCCATAGGCATCGCGAGCGCGTTCTCCATGAGCTTCACGAGTGTGTATCCGACCACGAGGCCGATCGCTCCGCCGAGCGAGGCAATGACGAGCGCCTCGACCAGGAACTCGATGAAGACGTCGCGCGAACTCGCGCCGATCGCCTTGCGGACGCCGATCTCCCTGATCCGCTCGGTGATCGATGAGAGCATGATATTGGCGATGACGACACCGCCGACGAAGAGCGAGATGAAGGCGACCACCCAGAAGACGATATTGAAGAACGCCTGCTGCTCGGCCTGCTGCTGGACCTGCTCCGACTTGGACTCGAGGTCGAAGTCCTCGACCCCGTGGCGACGGGAGAGAACGGTCCGCGTTTCCTCCATCAGCGTCGGGACGAGTTCTACCGTCTTCGCAGCGATCTCGAGTCCGCCCAGCTGGTCGCTCACGGTGAAGCGCCTGATCATCGTCGTGATGGGAATGTAGTGGCCGCGGTTGAACCACTCGAGCACGTTTCGCTCGCCGCCTCCCTGGCGGAAATAGAACTCCTTCTTCTCCATGATGCCGACGACCGTGAACGGGATGCCCTCGACGAGCACCTGCTTGCCGTGCCAGTCCTCGTCGCCGAAGATGTCGTCTCGGTACGTCGGCCCCATCATGATGACGTTCGCGTAGGTGTCGAGGTCGCGGTCCGTGATGAAGCGGCCTTCCGCAACAGGCATGTCGTCAGCGAAGACATAGTCGCCCGTCGTGCCAAGCACGCGCATCTGGAACGATTTGTCCTTGTAGCTGACGGTGAGATGCCGGGAGATCTCCGGGTCGACGTAGCTGACGGATGGACATTCGAACCGGATGGCCTGCGCGTCGCGATAGGTGAGGCGTTCGAATGCCCGCTCGGCTGCGGTCATGAAAATGCGGTTGGTTCGCTGGTTGGTGATCCGGATCTCCCTCAGGCCTCCGAGTTCCTCGAAGAAGGCCTCGGTCTGCGCCTGACCGCCTTGCATGAGCGAGAGCACGGCGACGACCGATGCGACGCCCATCACGATACCGACCATCGTGATGACCGACCGTCCCTTGTTCGATCCCATGTCACGGAGACCGGCGCCCACGCTCTCGAACAGATTCAAGAGAAGTCCTCCCGGGCGATCGCGCCGTCCTGCATGTGAACGGTGCGTCTGGCGTGCTCGGCGACGTTGGCGTCGTGTGTGACGAGGCAGACCGTCTTGCCCTCGGTTGAGAGACCATCGAGGATACTCATGATCTCGCGACCTGTCTTGGAGTCGAGGTTGCCGGTCGGCTCGTCGGCGAGCACGATATTCGGCTCATTGACCAGCGCCCGCGCTATGGCGGCCCGTTGGCGTTCGCCGCCGGAGAGCTCGTTCGGTCGATGCTTGAGCCGGTGCCCGAGTCCGAGCTGTTCGAGCTGCCTGGCCGCGCGCTTCAGCCGCTCCGCCTTCGAGACCGATCCGTGATAGACGAGCGGGAGCGCCACGTTCGCGACGAGGTCGATGCGGGGGAGGAGATTGAAGTTCTGGAAGACGAACCCGATCCGTCGGTTTCGTACCCTGGCGAGCTCACGCCCGGACAGGGAGCTGACCTCCTCGCCGCCGAGAACGTAGCGCCCGGTCGACGGGGTGTCGAGACAGCCGAGGATGTGCATCAGTGTGGACTTGCCCGATCCGGACGGTCCCATGATGGCGAGGTACTCTCCCGCCTCGACCGCGAGGTCGACGCCCCGCAGGGCGTGTACCTTCGTCTCGCCGAGATCGTAGGTCCGCGTCAGCTGGTTGACGGCTATCAGCATGCTCTACCTCCCGGCGCGCGCCGTCATACGCTGGCGTCTCAGTTCGTCGTCTGTCATCTCCGTCTCGGCGAGCTGCGGATCGTAGAGCGCGACCTCTTCGCCCTCCTCGAGTCCTGAGATGATCTGTGCCTTCGAGATGTTGCTGATGCCGACCTCGATGTGCCGCTCGACCGGCTCAGTCTCACTGCCGTCGAACACGTACGCCACGTACCCTCCGTTCTTGCGGAACGCTCCCTCGATCGGGATCGTGACGCAGCCCTCCGCGTGGTCGCCCTGGATCTCGACATTCGCGGTCATGCCCGGCTTGAGACGGGGGTCGTTGTCGGTGATCGTGATCTCGACGTCGAAGATCTTCACCCCCTGCTCGTTCCGCGCGGCGGGAGCGATGTGGCTGATGATACCGTGGAAGGTAGTCGAGGGGTAGGCGTCGACGTCGATGACGACATCCTGGCCGTTCCTGATCTTGCCCACATCCACCTCATTGACGCCGGCGGCGATCTGCATCACTGAGAGGTCGGCTATCGTCATGAGCGTCGAGCCGCTCGTGTACGAAATGGCGCCGGACGTGACGATCTCGCCCTCCTCAATGCTGAGGTCGATGATCGTCCCCGTCGCGGGCGCGAGAACGTCCAGGACCTCCTCGGACTCGGCGTCGAGGTCCATCGAGACGCCGTCCGCCTCGGCGAGCTGCATCTGCTCGAGCGCCGACTGGAAGTCGACGCGGGCGATGTCGTAGTCGTCCTTTGACAGACGCAGTTCCTCGTCGGAGACGTGCCCGGCCTCGTGGAGTGCGAGGTCGCGCTCGTAGTCCTGGCGGGCCCTCTCGAGGTTGACGCGTGCGCGGCCGTAGCTGCTCTTGAGGTTGGCGACTGTACGTGCCTGAGCCATGTCGGGCTCGATCGTGGCCACGAGCGCTCCCCGCTGGACGAGCTCACCCTCCTCGACGGGAAGTCGTATCACCTTGCCGCTGATCTTCGACTTGACCAGCACCATCGTCTCCGGCTGGATCTCGCCGATCTCCGTCAGGATGACCGACACATCGCCGATCTCGGCGGTCGCGGTCGCTCCTCGCACGGCTCCACCAGCCTCGCCACCCGTATCGGCCGAGACCTCACCACCGTTCCGTCCGCCGAGTACGATGAACAGGACGACGATGACGACGACCGCCGCGCCACCGATCCACAGTATCCGCTTCTTCATGGCATCCTCCGAGGGGTACGTCCGCAGCAACGTGCCGCGTGTAGTGCCCGCGCAGCGGGCGCTTCTCGAGTCACGCATACTTGGACACGCGATGAGTTCCGACGGTTTCATTGAACCATGCACGATCGACAGACGCTCTCCAGAACCCGTGAACCGTCGATGGGAGCGGGTGAAACGGTCCGGATACGGGCGCGAAGGTCGAGGACGCGTGGAACGCTGCGCGCGTCGCGTTTGGCGCCTCGGGGTTCCGCGGGTATACTGATAGCTGGTTCGGCACGGGTCAGTGCCGGACGACGCACTTCATCGCGACTGGAGCTTCACCGATGGTACTGCTCGACAACGTGAGTATCTCTTTCGGCGGTCATCCGCTCTTCCGGGGGCTCTCCTGGCGCGTGGGTGACCGGGACCGGGTCGGTCTGGTGGGACCCAACGGATGCGGCAAGACCACGCTGCTCAAGCTCATCCGGAACGAGATCGACCTGGATGAGGGACAGGTCACCGCCACCAAAGGGACGACGTACGGGTATCTTCCACAGGAGGAACTCACGCTGTCCGGACGGACGCTGCTCGACGAGGTCCTCTCCGTGTTCGAGCACGTGCTCGACATGGAGAATCGTATGCGGGAGCTGGAGCACCGGATGAGCGAACTCGGCGCCTCGGAATCACCGGAGGCCGTCGCCGAGTGCACCCGTGTGATGGCGGAGTACAGCGACGTGCAGCATCGTTTTGAGGCCGAGGGCGGGTTCGTCATCGAGACGCGGGCTCTCGAGGTCCTCGCCGGTCTCGGGTTCAGCAACGAGGACCAGCACCGGATGACCGAGGAGTTCAGCGGCGGGTGGCAGATGCGCATCGCGCTCGCGAAGCTCCTGCTTGAGGAGCCGACGGTGCTGCTTCTCGACGAGCCGACGAACCACCTCGATCTCGAGTCGATCATCTGGCTTGAGGAGTACCTTGAGAGCTATCCCGGCGCCGTGGTCCTGGTGTCGCACGATCGGTCATTCCTCGATCGCGTCGTCACACGCATCAGCGATCTGACGTCCGTAGGGATCAACGACTACACAGGCGGCTACACGTCCTTCCTCGAGCAGCGTGAGAAGCAGCGCGATGTCCTCATCGCGACGCGGAAGCAGGAGGAACGGCGGATCGCGCACCTTCAGACCTTCGTCTACAAATGGAAGGGGGACAAGAAGAAGGCGAACCTCGTCAGAAGCCGTCAGAGGATGATCGAGCGGATCGAGCTGACCGAGGTGCCAACGGTGCAGAAGGGGATTCACTTCGACTTCCCGCAGCCGGAGCGCGGAGGCGCGGTGACCGTCTCGCTGAGCGGGATCAAGCAGGCGTACGGCTCCCGCGTGATTCTCGACGGCGTCAATGTCGAGGTTCTCCGCGGCGAGCGTCTCGCGCTGGTCGGTCTCAACGGGGCCGGCAAGTCCACCCTCATGAAGGTCATCGCGGGGAAGCTCCCGATCCTGGCCGGCGAGCGCAAGCTCGGGCACAACGTCTCCATCCAGTACTTCAGTCAGGACCCGGCGAAGGACCTGAATATGGAGAACACCGTGCTCGGCGAACTCGAGACCGTCGCATCGGATGCGATGAGACCCCGGCTCCGGACGATGCTGGGCGCCTTCCTCTTCCGAGGGAGCGACATCGACAAGAAGGTCCGGGTTCTCTCGGGAGGGGAGAAGAACCGGCTCGGGTTCGCGAAGATGCTCCTTCGCCCGGCGAATCTGCTCTTGCTCGATGAGCCGACGAACCACCTGGACGTGGCGTCGCGCGAGGTGCTCGAGCGCGCCCTCTCGGAGTACACGGGCACCATCATCTTCGTCTCGCACGACCGTGCCTTCATGAACGCTATCGCAACGAAGGTGCTGGAGGTCAAGCCCGGCAGCCTGCGGTACTACCACGGCACGTACAAGGACTACCTCTGGGCCAAGGAGCGGGAGGCGGCCGAGGCGGCCGAGGCGGCGTCCGCCCGGCAGAGCCGGTCGAAGAGCGCGAAGCAGGCGGCCGCGAAGAAGAAGAGCGCGAAGAAACGTGGCCCCAAGTCGAAGGAACAGAAGCGCAAGGAGGCCCGCGAGCGGCAGAAGCGCTCGGGACGCAAACGGTCGCGGCGCGACGAGCGGCAGGCGACGCTGAGTGAGATCGAGACGGGCGAGATGCGGCTGGAGGAGCTCGACATCCTGCTGGCGGACCCGGCCGTCTACGCAGACGGCGAGAAGGCGAAGCTCCTCGTGACCGAGCAGCGGAGGCTCCGGGAGCGGGTCGAGGAGCTCTACGCCCGCTGGGCCGAACTCGAGGACTGACGCTGACCGGCGGGGCCGCTCTGCCACAGATGCGTCGACCTGGACACTGTGGCCACGCAGGATCATGACCACGCAGGATCATGACCACGCAGGATCATGACCACGCAGGATCATGACCAACACAGAACGGGCCGGGCTCATCAGAGCCCGGCCCGCAGCGTTCAGAAACCTGTCACCGGCTCGCGCCGGACGCCTCCGTCCGAACTTCTACTTGAGAAGCGCGATCTTGCGCGTCTCGGCCTGTCCGTCGCACTCGAGTCTGACGAAGTAGACGCCCGAGGAGACCTGACGATCGCTGTCGTCGCGTCCGTTCCACGCGATCGTGTGCTGGCCACCGGGGACCTCACCGGATGAGAGCGTCCGGACGAGCTCTCCGGCGACATTGTAGATGCCGAGTTCGATACTCGCGCCTTCAGAGCGAACCGAGAAGGCGATCGTCGTCGTCGGGTTGAACGGGTTCGGGTAGTTCTGCTCGAGCGTCGCGCGCGTGACGTTGACCGGTGCGTCCTCGGGCACCCCGACCGGCTCTTCGTATCCGACGAGACCGTTGCGGTGGTAGTTGCAGCGGAACGTCTCCCAGAGCACGCCGTCGCCGTCATCGTAGTCGCCCTCGACGTCCCACACGTAGACCATGGCGTCGAAGCTCGAGACGATGACCTCGATGTCGCCGTCCTGGTCGAAGTCCGCCAGTGACGGCGTGCAGTAGATCTCAGCGCCGGTCTGGATCGGCCATCCGGGAAGAATGCCGCCGTCCGCATCGTACGCGTAGACCTGGCCGTCGTCCGAGCCGACGACGATCTCCCAGCCCGAGTCGCGGTCGATGTTGCCCACCGCGGGACTCGAGTGGCTGCTGCTGTTCATGAACTGCGGCCATCCGGAGAGCTTCGTGCCGTACCACGTGAAGATGTTGATCTGGCCGACGTTGTCGACCGAGATGATCTCCATCTGCCCGTTGTCGGTGATATCGGCCACCGTGGGAGATGGCGGGAAGTCGCCGCCGATGCTCGCGAACTGCGGCCACCCCGGCAGCTTCTGGCCGGTGTGATCGAAGACCCAGATCGAGTCGGCCTCGGAGGACGCGATGACTTCGAGGTCACCGTCGCCGTCCACGTCGGCCACGCACGGAGACGACAGAACCCTGTCACGAAGTCCGATCGGCCAGCCGGGGACGCGTGTGCCGTCCGGGTTGAAGACGTAGATGCTGTCGGAGCGCGACGGGGCCAGGATCTCGTTCTCCTGGTCGTCGTCGAGGTCCGCAATGCTCGCTGAGGCGTATGCCCACGCGTTGCCGAGGTACCTGAATATCCCGTCCGTCGACGGATTGCCGTCACCGTCGATCAGTTCCTCGCCGTCGCCACTCCAGACGTACAGGTTGCCGTCGGCACACGGGATGGCGATCTCGTCGAGTCCGTCGCGATCGAGGTCGCCGAGAGCAGGCGTGGCCCAGCAGAACTTGGGAGTCGTGACCGGCCAGCCCGGCAGAACCGATGCGTCCTCCGCGTTCCACGCGTAGATGGCGTACTCGGCCTCAAGGCCTCCGATGTTGCCCCAGGCGGCCGCGACGATCTCGGGGTAGGCGTCACCGTCGAGCTCGCCGACCGCGATCGAGGCGCGGTATCCGCCGACACCGTCGACCTCGTAGACCCCGTTCGTTCGCGGGTCGCCGTCGCCGTCGCGGTACTCAACGCCGTTCTCGTGCCAGCAGTGGATGTGTCCTGCGCCCACAAGGAGTTCGAGGTCTCCGTCGAGGTCGATGTCCCA
>CAZRAD010000104.1:0-10622 GCA_964597945.1 uncultured bacterium | reverse complement strand
TGTTCCAGTCGATCGTATCCTGGCTCTCGGGACGCTTGACGATGTAGGTGTCCTTCGGGCTCCGGCCGGTCGACTCGGGCGGCGTCCACGTAGCGAGCGCGCCGCACGCGCTGGCGATCGCCTCGCCATTGGCGAGAGCCTCGCGGATCATCCGCTCGCGGGGGATGTTGGCGAGCACGTTCTGACGCTTCGAAAGCAGGTCGGCGAGCTTCTCCTGAAAAGTCATATCCATCTCCGTGGTGCGGTGTGAACATGCGCTCGGGCCGGCGCGGCGCGCTACCCTCGTGGATTCTCAACTCCTCAATGCTATACCGGACGAGGGAGGAAGTGAAGCGCGAAGGCCCGGGCCATGCAGCCCGGGTCTTCGCGCGGCTCCCTCGTGTTCGGTGCGTTGTTCCAGCGGATGTCACGGGGTTTGACAACACGGCGGGGGCGCCGGAGACGGCCATCCGGCCATCACGCGAACCTACTGTCCTGTGAGCGATGGGCCGTGCAATTCCAGAATGCGCCTGTCCGCGGCCGGAACCCCAAGAGACAGGGCCTCCCCGACCGTGAACCACCGGATCGATCGTGCGCGCCGAAGCGCCCCGCGAGGCGACGAACAGCTCACCACGTCGAGTGTCACCCGGTTGGTCGTAACCCCGTACGCCGTCGTCGTCACCGGGACCAACGCATCGCAGGTCAGCCCGAAGTCGTCGAGAAGCAGCGTATGGAGCTTCGTCTCACGAGATGCCGCGCCCTCGCTCCCGGCCCCGGACACGACGCGCGGGAGCCTCCACAGACCCGGCCACCATCCTCGCTCGTCGGGGTCGCTCGTGAGGAGAACACGTCCGCGCCTGACGACGAGCGCCGCGGTCTCGTACATCTCCTTGGTCCGGGCCGCGCCGCGGGTCACGGGGAACTCCCCGGGGTTGCCGGTGGATCGGGCGAGACAGTGCACGCCGACGGGACATCGGCCGCAGTCGGGAGACGCAGGCGAACACACGACCGCGCCGAGCTCCATCATCGCCTGGTTGAAATCGCCGGAACGCTCAGGGTCGAGCAGCTCCACAGCGGCGGCCTCGAGGCGACGGCGCACAGGAGCGCGCGTCACTACCTCCGACTCGGCGAGAAGACGGGCGAGAACACGAACCACGTTCGCATCGAGTACGGGCACAGCCTCGCCGAATGCGATGCTCGCCACGGCCGCTGCCGTGTAGGCGCCGATCCCGGGGAGCTCCCTCAGGAGCTCGGCGGTCCCGGGAACGTCTCCTCCACTCCTGGCGATCGCCTCGGCCGCCTTCCTGAGATTCCGGGCGCGGTGGTAGTACCCGAGCCCCGACCAGACCGAGCAGACGTCGTCCTCGGCTGCAGCGGCCAGAGCTTCCACCGTCGGGAAGCGCTCGAGAAACCGAGTCCAGTACGCCTCGACGCGCGAGACCTGCGTCTGCTGGAGCATCACCTCCGAGACGAGTATCGCGTACGGGTCACGCGTCCTCCGCCACGGCATGTCGCGCTTGTTCGCGTCGTACCACGTGAGGAGTTCGGATCTGTACCGCAGGACATCCATTCGTGCGCTCCTTCTCACCCGCGGGCGCCGTGTCTTGACACGGAACGTCTGAACACCCATAATGCGGAGTGAGATCTAAGCCTCGGAAACGACGTTGACGCTGAGCATGGATCGTTGTCTAGGAAGCCCCGGTCACCAGACGTCATGCGCCGGGGCGTGTTCTGTTTCGGAAGCGTCGACAGCACTGCGAGTCAGGAAGGAGTCCCGATGCCCCGCCGCGAACGTCGAAGCGCACCGCCCCGTTCCCGGCAAGCCGGAGACGACGCGCTGACCTTCCAGGTCAAAGACTGTGCGCTCGCCGCACTCGCCACCGGCGAGCGAGCTCAGAACCTCAAGGAACTCCGAGACCGTCTGGGGACGGTCGACGCCGCTTGCATATACTACCACTTCTGGGGCACGCTACTGCGGCCCGTCTTCGACGACCCGCGTTACAACAATGACTTCGCTATCTGGGTGTTCGACGCGCTTCACAATCAGCCGCTTGCAGAGCGGCTTGGCGTGCTCGATCCGGTTGACTTCCAGGACATCGAAGGACTCCGGCAGGAGCTTCTGGACATCGTGGATGAGGAACTCGACCGGAGCGAAGTGCTGCCCTGGACGTCTCACAACTCGCAGTTCCGGTTCATGCGGTCTCAGATCGTGGTCTTCGATACGGGCCATGCTCTGACGGATCCGTCTCTTCTGGCCGACGCCGTGTCGAACATGTCGGCCGGCAGCATCTTCTATCACTTCGTGGATGCGAGGCGGCGTACCCCGGAGGCTGTCGATGACTTTCGCGCGTGGCTCACGGGCCTCCCGAGCGATCACGGCCCGGCCGCCAAGAGGCTGGCGAAGGTGGATCCCTTCTTCAGGAGCCTCGTGGAGCTCCGAGCGGAGATCGAGTCGGCGCTCCGCGAGACGATCGGGCGATAGCAATGAAAGGTGACACCATGACCGCGTCGCTCTCACGATACGCCGAAGTCGCCGGTGAGGACGTTGTCGACCAGCTCAGACAGCTGGCCGCTCCGCTCGAAGGCCTGCGCGTCGTGCACGTCAACTCCACGAAGGTCGGCGGCGGCGTCGCTGAGATCCTCGCCAAGCTGATTCCGCTCAAGCGAGAGCTTGGCATCGATGCGTCGTGGGAGGTCATTGCCGGCGACGAGGACTTCTTCGAGGTCACCAAGTCGTTCCACAACGCGCTGCAGGGCAATCCCGTCAACATATCGGCATCACAGTACGAGCACTACGCCGCAGTGAACCGGAAGAACGCTTCAAGGCTCGGAGACACGCTCTCGTCGGCCGACCTCGTGTTCATCCACGATCCTCAACCGGCCCCCCTGTTGAGCCTCATCCCGAAACGCAAGGGCCCCTGGATCTGGCGCTGTCACATCGACGCGAGCCGTCCTCACCGACCGGTCTGGAAGCACCTCAGAGAGCATGTGCAGAACTACGAAGCAAGCGTGTTCTCTCTGCCGGATTTCACGCAGCGGCTCCCGCACTGGCAGTACGTCATCCCGCCGAGCATCGACCCGCTCAGCGACAAGAACGTGGATCTTCCGACCGGCGAGATCGACGAGGTCTGCGAGCGTTACGGTATCGATCGTACGCGGCGCCTCGCCGTTCAGGTATCCCGCTTCGACTGGTTCAAGGACCCTGTCGGAGTGATCGAGGCGTACCGCATCGCTCGGCGACAGTGCCCCGACCTGCAGCTTGTGCTGGCCGGCGGTACCGCCACGGACGATCCGGAGGGCGCCGCGGTGCTTGATGCCGTCGAGGCGGCCGCCAACGGCGATCCGGACATTCACATTCTCCTCCTTCCGCCGGACGCGCACAGGGAGATCAATGCCCTCCAGCGCGCAGCCGATGTCGTTCTCCAGAAATCGAAGAGAGAGGGATTCGGCCTGACTGTCACGGAGGCTCTCTGGAAGGGCACACCGGTCATCGGTGGTAATGTCGGCGGCATACGGCTCCAGGTCATCGATCATCACACGGGATTTCTTGTCTCGACGCCGGAGGGCGCCGCGCTCAGAATGTGCTACCTCCTCCAGCGACCTGACCGACTCGAGAGAATGGGGCTGAAAGCCCGTGAGTTCGTTCGTGAGAACTTCCTTCTGACGCGGCACCTCCGCGAGTATCTGACAGCCATGGTAGCGCTCACATCGGGAATGAAGGATCGGATCGAGCTCACATGAGCGACCCGGCGGCCGACACTCCACACGTCTCCGAACTCGCCGGTCTCTGGGACCGCGTCAGCCATGCGCGCGGCAGGATGCTCATACTCGACTACGACGGAACGCTCGCCCCGTTCGTCGTCAACCGCCGGGAGGCGTTCCCGCTTGACGGCATCCGGGAGACGCTGTGTGCGATCCGGGACGAGACGGAGACACAGCTGGCCATCCTGACGGGGCGCCCGATCCGCCAGATCCTCGGACTCCTCGGCGACCTCGGGATACCGGTGGCGGGAAGCCAGGGGACCGAGTTCCGCTACCCGGACGGCCGCTGGTTCACGCTCCTCCCCTCCGCGGCCCAGCGCGCCCGGCTCATCCAGGCGGAGCGTGAGGCCCTCAGCCTTGCGCCGCCGGAGCGCGTGGAGCGCAAGCCGGCGAGCGTCGCCCTGCACACCCGCGGTGTACCGGCAGCAGAGGCACTGGCCGCCGAGAAGTCGATCTGCAGGCTCTGGTCGGAGAACTCAACGGAGATCGGGCTCAGGTGCCGCCCGTTTCTCGGGGGCGTCGAACTCAGACTCGAGGAGATCACCAAAGGCACTGCCATTATCGCTCTCCTCGACGGCTGTTCGGACGCCGACCTGGTCGTCTACGTCGGCGATGACGAGACGGACGAGGATGCCTTCCGCGCGCTCAAGGGACGCGGCGTCGCGATACGCGTGGGCGAGACGGGAACCCCGACGTGCGCAGACGCCATGCTCAGGGATGTAGCCGACGTCCGGTGGTTCATCAGACGGTGGCTCGATGTGGAACGCGGCAGGAACGCGACAGGACAGGAGCGATCCACCCATGGCTCACGACAGTAAGAAGAAGATCACGGTCGTCTCAAACCGGCTCCCCGTCGTGCTCTCTCGAGGACGGGACGGATGGGATGTGGAGCCAGGCTCGGGCGGCCTCGTCACGGCGCTCGCGCCCGTGCTCCGCGACCGCGGCGGTACGTGGATCGGATGGCCGGGCACATCCGAGGACGGTGATATCGAGGGAGCCCTCGCATCGCTCGCCGGAGACATCGGATACTCACTCGTCCCGGTCGGTCTGAGCGCCGAGGAGATCGAGCGTCACTACCGCGGGTTCTCGAATGAGATCATCTGGCCGCTGTTCCACGATCTGCAGTCTCACTGCAACTTCGATCCGTCCTACTGGGACACGTACGAGCGGGTGAACAGACGATTCGCAGAGGTGATCCTGCGAGCGGCGGGAGACGATGCGTTCGTCTGGCTCCACGACTACCATCTGATGCTGACGGCCAGATACCTCCGCGAACTCGGGTTCTCAGGCAAGATAGGTTTCTTCCTGCACATCCCGTTCCCCTCTCTCGACATGTTCCTGCGTCTCCCCTGGAGAACGCAGGTTCTGGCTGCGCTCACGGAATTCGATCTCGTCGGATTTCAGACCATGCGCGATCGGCGCAACTTCGTGCGATGCATCCGGGCCATCCTTGGGGACGCCAGCTACTCAGGCCGCGGTCACGTCTGCGGGCTGACAATGGAGCATCGCGCACTCAGGATCGGCGCGTTCCCGATCAGCATCGACTTCGACTACTTCGCTGAGCGAGCGAAGAGCGACGAGGTAGCCGAGTGCGCCTGGCAGATCCATGCGAACCTGCCGGACCGCCAGCTCATTCTCGGCGTCGACCGTCTCGACTACAGCAAGGGTGTACCGCACAGGATCGATGCATTCGGCCGTCTGCTCGAACGTCATCCCGAATGGCAGAATCGCGTCTCGCTGGTGCAGATCGTCGTGCCGAGTCGACGAGGCATCCCGGAATACGAAGCCTTGAAGACGGAGATCGAGCGCGTTGTCGGGGAGGTCAATGGGAGATTCACGCAGAGGACAGGCTGGGTTCCGGTTCATTACATCTACCGCTCGCTCAGCCAGACGGAGCTCATCGCATACTACCGAACCGCTGAGATCGCACTGCTGACGCCCCTCAAGGACGGGATGAACCTCGTCGCCAAGGAGTACTGCGCGGCGAACACCGACGAGTCCGGCGTTCTCGTGCTGAGTGAGTTCGCGGGGGCCGCCGCGGAGCTTGGCAAGTCGGTGCTCCTGGTCAACCCGCATGATGTCGTCGGCATCGCGGAGACACTGCACACGGCGCTCTCCATGCCGGAGGACGAGCGCAGAAGCAGAATGAGGAGTCTCCGGCAGATCGTAAGACGTCACGACGTGTTCCGGTGGGTCGACTCATTCCTGAGCGCGGCCTTTGCCAAGCACCTCGGCAGCTTCCCGATCATTGACGAACTCCCGACTCGGGCGCATCCGCCGCTGAGTGGAGGCGACGACAAATCCCGGTAACCGCGGGACGAACGGAGATTGAACTGTGAGAACAGGATTCGCAACACACCTACTCTATGCATTGCTGGCACTGGCGTTGTGTACATCGTTCGCCGGTTGCTCGAACGAACAGCCCGAGAGCCGATTCGCCGATCGTCTCGCCGAGGCGGATCAGGTGTTCAGCGGCAGACAGTACGCACAGGCGGGGGTACTGTTCGAGGACATCGCAGCCGATGCCGACGCCGCCGGCGACAACACCGCCTACGCGGAGGCAGCCTCCATGCGAGCCAGGACCATGCTCCAGCTCGGCGACCGTCACGGCGGCGAGGCGTGGCTCGAACAGGCGCGCGCTCGCACGAGCGTCGATGACCCACTCGGATGGTCACGCTATCTCGGGGTCCGCGGGCGGTTCGAGTGGACGGCGAAGGACTCCGCGGCGACGGTCGCGACATTCAGAGAGCTGTTCGACTACTGCGAGGCGAACGGGCTCTACGAACGAGCCGTCGACGCCACGCACATGAACGCGCTGGTCGCGCCGCGTGAGGAGCGGCTCGAGTGGGCGCGCAACGGTATCGCCATGGCCGAGGCCGGCGAGCTCACCGGCTGGCTTGGCCCGCTGTGGAACAACATGGGTTGGGATTATGTCGACGCAGGCGAGTACGAGGCAGGTCTTGAAGCGCTCGAGCAGGCGAGAATCTACCACGACGCGACCGGACAGCAGCTCTCGATGCTCATCGCCGACTACGCGGTGGCCCATGTCAAGCGGCTGATGGGCGACCTCACCGCGGCGAAGACCGAGCTGCAGGGCGTGTTCGATCAGGCCGACGCGATGCAGGAGGCCGGTCATCTCGATGCGATCGAGTGGATGGGCTTCAGCCGCTGGGAGCTCGCTGAGACCGCGCTGGCCGAGGGCGACGATGAGGCTGCGATCGAGTTCATGCGCCAGGCGCTCGGGGAACTCGAGCAGGCGGGAATGCCACGCTGGGACCCCGATGGCTGGCAGGAGAAGCAGGACCGGCTGGCCGAGCTGTCAGGGAAGTAGAACGGCGGGCTCACGCGAGAGGCGGGACATGCGCAGACGGGGACCGGGAGGCAGCGAGCACGCAAGACACTGGGGGCTCGATCCATCAGTCACGTTCCTCAATCACGGCTCGTTCGGCGCGTGTCCGACGGTCGTGCTCGAGAAGCAGGCGGAGTGGCGGGAGAGGATGGAGCGACAGCCGCTTCAGTTCCTCGTCCGCGATGTCGAAGCTCCATACGATGAGTCCCGCGCGGAGCTCGCCGCGTTCGTCGGAGCGGCGCCCGAGGACATCGCTTTCGTTCCCAACGCGACGACCGGCGTGAGCACGGTGCTCCGTTCGCTCTCATTCGAGCCGGGCGACGAGCTTCTCACAACAACACACGAGTACAACGCCTGCCGCAACGCGCTCGACTTCGTCGCAGCGCGCGCGGGGGCCACGGTCGTCGCCGTCGATCTTCCCTTCCCGATCGACTCGCCCGAGTCGGTCGTCGGCGCGATAGCCGAGCACATCACGCCGCGGACGAAGCTCGGCCTCTTCGATCACATCACGAGTCTGACCGGCATGGTCATGCCGATCGCCGACATCGTCCGGACGCTGTCCGAGCATGGCATTGACACGATGGTCGACGGCGCCCACGCGCCGGGGATGGTCCCCCTCGACCTCGGCACGATCAGACCGGCGTACTTCACCGGCAACTGTCACAAGTGGTTGTGCGCCCCGAAGGGCGCGGCGCTCCTCTATGTCAGACGCGACCTCCAGCGCGGTATCCGCCCGCTGACCATCAGCCACGGCGCCAATTCGACACGGACCGACCGGTCCCGATTCTGGCTTGAGTTCGACTGGACTGGAACGCGCGACCTGACCTCGTATCTCTGTGTAGGGGACTGCGTGAGATTCCTGGGAGGGCTTCTGCCCGGCGGGTGGGAAGAACTGATGGCCGCCAATCGCGCGCTCGCACTTGAGGCGCGGGGGCTGCTGTGCGGGAAGCTCGGTGTCGAGCCCGCGTGTCCCGACTCGATGATCGGTACGCTGGCGAGCGTGCCGCTCGGGTCCGGAGACTATCATTTCGATACGACCGCGCTGGCATTCGACCCGATCGAGGAGACCCTCAGGAACGAGTACGGGATCGAGGTCCCGATGCTCGCCTGCCCGAACGGACCGGCGAGCATCCTGAGGATCTCAGCGCAGATCTACAACCGCATCGAGCAGTACTCCTACCTCGCTGACGCGGTGCTCGAACTCCGCGGGTAGCGCGGCAGCACCCGGATGGCCGGGCGCTGCTGCGCGTCCCACCATGTGAAGGCCACCCCTACTCTCCCCTACCCCCCAGATCGAAGCTGAGCCGCGCGGCGCAGAGCATGCTCCGGTCACGCCGTTCGAGGTAATCCCGCAGCGTGTAGGCAAGGTCCGGTTCGACCGTCGCGTCAAACAGCACATCCTCACCGACCATCACCGTTATCTTCTCATCCAGATTGAACAGCTCGGGGTAGATGTACACGCTGAACGCGCCGAGCGCCGACGGGTCGATGTGAACGCGGTTCCCCGACACGTGCGCACGGACCGCGGCCGTGGGGACCTCGCGTTTGAAGATGTTGTAGTATCCCACCGGATCGAGGGCGCCATCGAGCGTCATGCGTCCCTCATCCCTCATCACAACGAGCGAGAAAGCGTCCCCACGCTCAAGCGTCTCCTTGAATGCGTTGAGGTCGTCGAGCGTTCCGATGTCCATCACGGTGGCTCGCTCTTCCTCCGCGGCTGGCGTGCCGGCGCCGACGATGACGTCTCCCGCCAGCAGCCCCATCCTGGTCGCCGGGTAGTCTCCGTCGGAGAGACCATCAACCGGGATGCCATTGCCCTCCTCCGAGCCGTCCCAGTCGGGATGGAACCCGAAGGTGATCCGGTCGTCGATCATCTCGACGTTGTAATCGCGGTGCCACCTCGCGGTCTTGCCCGGCGCGTATGCGTCGATCGAGATCCACCGGCAGCGCCCGAAGAGCGCGCCGGTCGACTCCCACTGGATCGAGGGCGGGAACGGGTCGCGCGGATGACGGTCGAGGAAGTCGCCGATCAACGGCATCTCCGTACCGGCGAACGGCGTCAGATCGTGCTCCCCGGCCAGCTCACGGTAGAGGATGTCGCCGCCCGCTCGCTGCGCCATCTCGATCGTTCCCTGCATCTTCCACGATGGGTAGAGCCCGTCATCGAACGTGGTCGTGGCGTAGACCGGGACCGCGGCCATGTTCTGCGCGTACGTCGGCTGATCGCCATCCAGACTCCCGACGCCTATGTGACCGTTGAGGGCGACGATGGCCGCGTAGTCGGTCGGCATCGTCATCGCGAAGAAGAAACCGGCCGATGCACCGTCGGAGAAGCCGGACATGTAGACCCTGTCGTCGTCGATGTTGTACTCGCGCTTCACCGTACGGACAAGCGACTCGATGCTCTCGTATCCGACCTCGTCCCACCAGGTCGCTTCGATCTGACCGAAGGGGAGCAGCGCGAACCACCCGCGGTCACGCGCGAGCCCGACGAAGTGGCTCTCCGTGGCGTACTCGAGAGGGTCATCGATGAGCGTGGCGCGACCGACGCCGCCATGGAGCACCACGAGCAGCGGAGTTGGGTGTGCCGGATCGTAGCCGGAAGGCGGAACGAGAACCCACGGTCGCTCGACACCGTCAGTGCAGACGGTCGCGCGAAGCTCGGCGTCTCCTGACGTCTGGAGATCCGGATACGACATCGAGCGTATGGCATCAGCAACATCGCTCCACACGGGTTCTTCATTGAGCACGCGAGCGATGAGTTCATCGTACGCGCCATCGTCGCGCGCGTCGGCGTCCTCGGTCACCAGCAGCTCCGCGAGAGGCTCCATCCATGCCGCGGCCTCGAACCGGGTCGACCCGACCGACTCATCGGCGTTGGCCGCACTCGGGAACACGAAGAGCGCCGCGACGAACGCGGCGGCGATGTTGGACACACGTCTCCACCTCAGCATGGCGGTCACCTCCTGCTGTCGCCGGGACGGCCCTCGTCCCGGAACGCGTCGAGGACGTACTCGATGTTCGTCCTGAGTCGCTTGTTGGCCAGGTAGTTCTCACGCGTGTCCGGAAGCGGTGCCCAGTGCGCACTGCCCTCGACGAGTGCATCCTCGAACTCCCACGCGTAGTTGAAGCGCTGCCCGCTCAGGTCCCTGAGCGCACGAACCTGGCGCACGTCGAGGAGGCTCAGATCGACCCGCTCGAGCCGCTCGGGTGCCACCGTGTAGCGCTCTCGGCGCGCCATCTCAACGACCACCTCGCGATCGCCTCGATCGAGCGTCGTCGTGGCCTTGAGCTCGTCGTTGAGCGCCACGGCGCTCTCGAAGCTTTCCCCGGCGAGGGCGGCGAGATCCTCGTCCTCGATCTTCTCCTCCGCAAGCCGCGTGACGGCCGCATCGGTGAGCTGGTAGGTGACGGGCCTCACGACAGCAAGATCGAAGACGTTCTGAAGGAAGAACAGACCGAAGAACGCCAGAAGCGCTGCGATCAAGGGTGTCGCCACCCATCCCCCGGCGATCCGACCGACCATGTTGTA
>CAZRAD010000103.1:0-10636 GCA_964597945.1 uncultured bacterium | reverse complement strand
CGGCACGGCTGGTCGCCAAGCACCGGCCGAAGCAGACGATCCTCGCGCCCACGCCCAGAAGCGAGACCATGCACGCGCTCGCCTTCGTGTGGGGTGTCACGCCCCTTCTCGCCGCGGCCGGGAGGCCGGCCACGGCGGAGGACATTGAGCTCGAAGCGCTGCGACTGGCGCGCGAGCACGCCGGTCTCGGTGAGGGGGAGAGGATCGTGATCACCGCGGGGCTCCCGCTCTATGAGCCGGGGACGACCAACCTCATCAAGGTCGCCACGGGCTGATGCCCGCACGGCGCGCGGTATCGGAGGCGGCGCAGATGTGCGCCGTCTCAGCGAGACGCTTTCACGTCGATTCAACGATTTGGCTTGACCGGTGTCAGAACTGCACGATAGGATACACGGTACGTTTGAGTTCAGGTCGGCGAAGGCTTCAGATCAAGGAGGAGGTGCGGATGTCTGACATCACCCAGCCCGTCTGTGTGAGAACGCACCTCGAGAGATACACCGGCCCTGCTTCACACCTCCAGTAAGACCGCACCAACGGGGTCTCTGGAGCCCAGGGGCCTCTCTCGAACCCACACTCACAAGAGCACGCACACAGACACCGCGGCTTACTCCGTCCACAGGGTCTCTGCATCTGTTGGATTGAGCGGTGGTCAGTCATATGAGATCCAGGGGCGCCACGTGAGAGGACCGGGCGCCGGACCACGGCAGCGTGGGCAGCGCGAGCGGCCCAGGCGTGCCGGCAGCAACCGAATCACGATGAGAGCTCGTCCGCGGCGACCCGCGGATGATCAACGCATGACAACGAATCAGGGAGAGACACGATGCGAATTGCTATCAGACCGTTCGTTCCCGTCGACGCCGAGTACGAGGCGATGGTCGGGATCAACAACGCGAACTGGCCGGACGAGCTGTCGGCGGTCGAGCCGATCAAGTACCGCGACAGGACGCGCAACCCGAAGTTCCTGTTCTACAGGGTGGTCGGTGAGGTGGGTGGCGAGATCGTCGGCTATGGCGGATGCCTTGAGAGCGAGTGGTGTCACAAGCCGGGGAAGTACGTGCTGTGGGTTCAGGTTCATCCGGATCACCAGCGGAACGGCTACGGAGCAGCGATCTACGATCATCTGGTCGATCACCTGTCGGAGCACGATCCGATCGAGTTCGGTGCCGATACGCGGGAGGACCGCGCGGAGTGCGTCCGGTTCCTGGAGAAGCGCGGCTTCGAGTCCGTGATGCGCTACCAGATCTCGCGGCTCGACGTGGCTGACTTCGAGCCGTCCCGGTTCGAGGGGGCGCGGAAGAAGATCGAGTCACAGGGGATCGAGATCCTCAGGAACGCGGAGCTTCCGGAGCGGTTCGAGGACTGGGATCGGAGGTACTGGAAGCTCAACATGGAGATATGGAAGGACGTTCCGCTTCCGGACCCGCCGACACAGGTGGAGTTCGATTCGTTCATGAAGGAGCTCGACTCGCCGAACTATGATCCGGACCTTCATCTAGCGGCGGTCGACGGTGACGAGATCGTCGGTCTGACCGGATTCTGGGTCTCGCTTGCCGAGCCCACGAAGCTGTACACGGGGATCACCGGCGTTCTCAGAAGCCACCGGCGGCGAGGCATCGCCACGGCGCTCAAGGTGACGGCGGTCGAGATGGCGAAGGAGCGCGGAACCGAGACGCTCGAGACCGACAACGAGGAGAACAACCCGATGTACCTGCTCAATGTCGAGCTCGGTTTCGAGCCGGCGCCGGCGTGGGTGGACTTCACGAAGACGCTCCGCGAGACCGACGCTTCGACAGGACGCGCGGAGACGAAGGAGGTGGCCGGTGGCTGAGGCCAACACCGCAATTCGGATACGCGAGTTTGACGGAAGCGACGCGGACTACGAGGCCGTCGTGGGGATCGCCAACGCACGGGAGCCGGACAACCCCACGTGCGTGGAGAACATCAAGCACCGCGACCATGCCCGCGAGAAGAAATATATGTTTCGCAGGTTCATTGTGGAGCTTGATGGGCGAGTTGTCGCAACGGGCAATTTCGGCGAATCCAACTGGAGCCACGTGCCCGGGAAGTACACGATGTACTTCTCGGTGCACCCGGAGTACGGAAACCGAGGGATCGGAACGGCGACCTACGAGTACATCATGAATGAACTCGCCGCGGCCGATCCCGAGCCGACGTACTTCGCGACATGGGTCCGGGACGACCGCGATATCGCGATTCGCTTCGTCGAGACGCGTGGGTTCAAGGAGATCATGCGGGGCGCATCGTCGCGTCTTGAACTGAAGGAGTTCGACGACGCCCGTTTCGCAGAGGTCCTCAGCAGTGTGCTCGAAGGCGGCCTCGTCATCGAGCGGCTCGACCGTTTGATGGACCGGGAGACCGACGCGCTGAGGCGGCTCTACGATCTTGATTGGGAGGCCATGCAGGACATGCCGAACGACGACCCGCCGGTCCGACGGAGCTTCGAGACGTATCTCAGGATCATGCAGCCGCCGGGTTTCGACCCGAGGCTGGGATATGTTGCGCTCGAAGGGGAGCAGTGGGTCGGGGCGACCCTGCTCTGGCGCAACCCCGCGGAGAAGGACACGCTCGGCACCGAGCTCACGGGGGTGCTGAGGACGCATCGCCGCCGGGGGATAGCGACGGCGCTCAAGGTGGCCGTGCTCGCCGATGCTCGCGATCTCGGGTATCGCGCGGTGAGGACTGAAAACGCGGCGTCGAACCCGATGTACGACATCAACCTCAGGCTCGGGTTCACGCCGGTGCCGGGGTGGATCGACTACCATCGATATCTGGACCCGGCGCTGGAACGATCGCGCTCGAACGAGCGGGACGGCTCATGCGGACCGGGTACCGCGAACGACACGGAGACATCATCATGACAAGGACAGCGATAGATCTGGACATCCGGCCGTTCGAGCGGACGGACGAGGAGTACGGTGAGGTCGTCCGGATCGCGACGGCGCTCTGGCCGGACGAGGCGGAGAGCAAGGACGAGTTCCGTCACGACGACGAGAACCGCGACATGAAGTGGTTCCATCGACGGTTCATCGGTCGGGTCGACGGGCGAATCGTGGCCGTCGGGACGTGCGGGGACCTGGCGTGGTGCCACAAGCCGGGGAAGTACTTCGTTGAGGTCAACGTAGACCCCGCTTACCATCGTCAGGGTATCGGCTCACGCATGTACGACTTCGTCGTCGCGCAGCTGGAAGAGCGCTCCCCGTCGCAGCTGGTGACCTGGACCCGGGAGGACCACCCGGAGCACGTCAAGTTCATCACGGACCGCGGGTACGCGTTCGGGATGCGGTACGCCATCTCCCGGCTGGCGGTGGCTGAGTTCGACTTCGAGCGCTGGTCTCCCGCCGTGGCGAAGGTGCTGGAGCAGGGGATGGCCATCCACACCCTCGCGGAGCTCTCCGAGCTCGACCCGGACTGGAAGCGGTCGTACTACGACCTGCAGTGGAAGATCTTCCAGGACGTGCCGTTCACAGACCCTCCGACACGGCAGTCGTTCGAGCAGTTCTGCAAGCGCTTCGAGAACCCGAGGTTCTCCATGGAGGCGCACTGGTTCGCGCGCGACGGAGAACGCTGGGTCGGTTCGAGCGGGATGTGGCTCAGCGACGCCGACGAAGGCAAGCTCTACACGGGGCTGACCGGTGTCGTCAGGAGTCACCGTCGCAGGGGGATCGCCTCGGCACTCAAGGTCAAGGGGGTCGAGTGGGCTCGTGATCGCGGTGCCCGCGTCATCGAGACCGACAATGAGGAGAACAACCCCATGTTCGACCTGAACCTGATGCTCGGGTTCCGCGAGGTTCCCGCGTGGACGGAGTATCATCTCCGGATGAACGGATCTGCGACCTCGTGACCCGCGAGAGCGTCATCAGGCGGGTCGCTGCGGCTATCCGCGCCGTCGAACGTCCGCACCCGATCCGTGTGGCGGTCGACGGCATCGGCGTCGCGGGGAAGACCGTATTCGCCGACGAACTGGGGCGGGAGATCGAGCGAAACGGTCGCACCGCAGTGCGCGTCTCGATCGACGGATTCCACAATCCTGCGTTGGTGCGGAGGCGCCAGGGCGATCGATCGCCGCTCGGGTACTATGAGGACTCCTTTGACTACGACGCATTCGTTCGCCATGTGCTCGGACCGCTTGGTCCCGGCGGCAGCCGCCGCGTGATTCGTGCGGTGTACGACTTCCGGACGGATTCCCCGGTGGAGTCGACTGAGGAACTCGTCCCGATGGATGGCGTGGCCGTCTGCGACGGTATCTTCCTGTTGCGGCCCGAACTCAATGGACACTGGGACTTCCGCGTCTTTCTCGATGTGTCGTTCGAGGCTGCTCTCGAGCGTGCTCAGACGCGGGATCTCGAGCTCTTCGGGTCCGAGGCGGCCGTGCGGGAACGGTACCGTTCGCGGTACATACCCGGCGAGCAGCACTACCTCAACGTGGTGGACCCGGCGCATCGTGCGGATGTTGTCATTGGGAACAACGATTTCTTGAATCCGCGGGTCCGATGGTGTAGCAAGGGAAACAGGGAGGAGAACGAGTGAGAAACGTCGTCGTGATCAACAGTGAGACGATGGGTCGCGGGTCAGCCGACCTCGGGCGCACGCTGATAGCGGCCTTCCTGAGGAAGCTCGCCGCATCGTCTGACAGACCTGAACGCATCATCTTCTACAATGCCGGGGTGAAGCTTCTCGCCGAGGGGTCTCCTGTGCTGGACGCCCTCGACCACCTCGCGGGTTTGGGAGTCGACATGGTCGCATGTGGGACATGCGTCGAGTTCTTCGATCTGAGAGACAAGATGAAGATCGGCAGGATCGGGAGCATGGTGACGATCGTCGCCGACCTCATGAACGCAGAGAAGATCGTGACGATATAGACAGGGGCTGGCGGCCGGCAGGCCGTCGGCGGACCGATGCGCGCGGGCGGCGCGGGCTGGCGAGCACGGAACACACGGAAGGGGAGGACCAATGAAGGCGTCTCTCATCGCTGTGGTCGTTGTGGTGCTGTCTGTCGGGGCGCTCTCGATGGGCTGCATTGCCATGTCCGGGCGCACGACGATCGAAGGATCCGGAGTCGCCGCGACGGAGACCCGGATGATCGGGGAGTTCACAGGCATCGCCATCGAGGGCTCCGGAGATGCGATCGTGATCTTCGGCACCGAACCATCGATCGTCGTCGAGGCCGATGAGAACCTGCTCGAGTACATCGAGACGAGGGTCGAGGGCGGCACGCTTCATCTGAGACTCCGCCATCCGGAGAAGCGGGTGAGCTTCAGGACGCGCAGCCGGCTTCGCTATACCATCACCACGCCCTCGGTCAGCGCGTTCAGTATCGCCGGATCGGGGAGCGTCGACTGCGCCGGTCTGAACGCCGGGGAGCTCACCATCGATATCGCAGGATCCGGGACGGTCGTGTTGGACGATATGACGTGCGAGGCACTCGAGATCAACATCGCCGGTTCGGGCGATGTGAGAATGAGCGGTGTCGCAACGACGCAGTCGATCGATATCAGCGGCTCGGGTGACGTGGCGGCAGGAGACCTTCGGACCGAGAAGACTCGGATCGATATCGCCGGCTCCGGCGAAGCCACCGTCTGGGCGACAGAGCGCCTTCGGGTGAGTGTTGCAGGTAGCGGAGACGTTCAATACTACGGATCGCCATCGCTCTCGAAGAGCATAGACGGCATGGGCGGAGTTCGCCATCTCGGCGACAAGGAAGCGGGTTCGGGTGAAGCCTAGCCAGCGGAGGAGTACCTCGGAATGGCCGATACGAAGGACGAGCGTACCGCAAAGTGGCGTGACAGGCTGACACCAGAGCAGTATCGCGTCACGTGCGAGAGCGGGACGGAGGAACCGTTCTCCGGGGAGCTCAACGACTACAAGGGAGACGGGACGTTCCGCTGTATTCGCTGCGGGCACGTCCTCTTCCAGGGTGAGACGAAGTACGACTCGGGGAGCGGATGGCCGAGCTTCTGGCAGCCCGCGGGCGAGGAGAGTGTGGGAACCGCGCCGGACCATTCGGACGGACGGATCCGCACCGAGGTCGTGTGCGGACGCTGCGGCGCACACCTCGGGCATGTGTTCGAGGACGGGCCGGAACCGACCGGACTGCGTTACTGCATCAACTCCGTGGCGCTCGATCTCGATGAGCATGGGCGCGAAGGGAGCGGCTCCTGATGAGAGAGGAGAGCGCCGAGCGCGCCGAATTCACGCGCAGGGTCGCCATAGTCATCGCCCTTGTGGTGGCCGCCGGTCTGCTGCTCGTCTTCGTGTTCAAGACGGCGAGCGTGCTGTTGATGGTGTTCGCCGCGGTGCTGCTCGCGGTCTTCTTCGACGGTGTTGCGACGTTCCTGTGCGAACGGACGCGTCTTCCACGGCTTGCGGCTCTCGGTGTCTTCGTGCTGTTGTTTCTCGGCGTTATCATCGCTCTGTTCTGGTCGATCGGTCCGCAGGTGACCGCGCAGATCTCGGTGCTCGCAGAGCTTCTGCCGGACGCGCTCGATCGGGGTGCCCAGGCGCTTGAGCGGTACGCATGGGGACGTGCCGTGCTGGCACGGTTCCCCGAGCCGGGCGACATCGCCTCGCTGAGTCCCGAGCTGCTCAGACCGCTCACACGCTTCTTCTCCGGCACGGCGACCGTCGTGCTGAACGTCATCGTGGTGCTCGCGCTCGGCATCTACTTCGCCATCGCGCCGCAGATGTACGTGAAGGGGTTCCTCAGGCTCATTCCACCCGGAGGACGCGAACGCGGCGGCGACGTCGCGGCGGCGCTCGGCCACGTCCTGCGGCGGTGGATCGCGGGGCGTCTCGCCTCGATGCTCGTCGTGGGCGTTCTGACGGTCGTCGGGCTTCTGCTCGCCGGTGTCCCTCTGGCGCTCACACTCGCGCTCATCGCGGCGCTTGCCTCCTTCGTTCCGTACATCGGCCCCGTCCTCGGCGCGATCCCGGCCATCCTGGTCGCGCTGTCGGACGACCCCATCAAGGCTCTCTATGTGCTCCTCGTCTTCGGGGTTGTTCAGATCCTCGAGAACTACCTGATCACACCTCAGATCGACCAACGGGCGGTCTCGCTCCCGCCTGCGCTCCTCATCGGTGTGCAGATCCTGATGGGGGTGGTACTCGGCGCGGGGGGCGTGCTCATGGCGACCCCGCTGTTCGTTGTGATCGTCGTCCTCGTACAGATGCTCTATTTGCATGACCTGTTCCACGAGCCGGTCCGCATCCTCGGGTCCGCGGAGGGTACGGAATCGTGATACCGCTCCCGCCTCGATTCCTCGCCGGAATGATAGCGCTGGCCCCGCTGCCGGGAAGTCCCCGGTACGAGGAGGACGACGCCGCGATCCGTGAGATGGCTCTCAGCGATCTCTCACACTACGTGTCGGCGGGGGTTGATGTGGTCGTGCTCGAGAACAGCCACGACGTACCGTACGTCAGACCGCCATTTGATGCCGGTGCGCTGTCTCTGGTCAAGGACATCGCCGCGGACGTGCGCGCGCGGTTCGAGGGTCCCGTTGGCATCCAGCTGTTGGAGGCCGCGAATCTCGAGGCGCTCGAGGTGGCGGCCGCGTGCGACCTGGACTTCGTCCGCGTCGAGGGGTTCGTCTTCGCACACGTCGGCGGAGCGGGGCTGATCGAGGGGTGCGCGGGCGAGCTGCTGCGTCTCCGCCGCCGTCTGGGGGCGGGAGACATTCTCGTCTTCGGCGACATCCACAAGAAGCACTGTTCGCATGCGCTCACGGGCGACATCGACATCATCGATGAACTGCGGCAGGCGGAGTTCTTCGACGTCGACGGTGTGATCGTGACGGGCGCGCGGACCGAGGTCCCGCCGGACGTGTCTGAGCTGAAGACCGTTCGCGCGGCCGCCGGCGTTCCCGTGCTCGTCGGCTCCGGGATGACGCCGGAGAACATCGCAGCGTACATGCCGCACGCCGACGGTTTCATCGTTGGCTCCTCCCTGAGGGTCGGCGGCCGGTTCATGGAGAGGCTCGCCCCGGAGCGACTCGAACGGTTCGCGCGCGCGTTCCGGGAGGCCAGGAGCGCGTCGTGATCCAGATCACACGGACAATCGCGATCGAGGACCGCGAACTCAGTTTCGAGTTCGTCCGGTCGTCCGGTCCCGGTGGTCAGAATGTCAACAAGGTCGCCACCGCAGTGCAGCTCCGGTTCGATGCCATGGCGTCGCCGTCACTGCCCGAACGCGTGAAGGAACGGTTGCCGAAGCTCGCCGGCCGGCGCATGACCGCGGACGGTGTCATCGTGATCGATGCGCGACGCTACCGGACGCAGGAGAGAAACCGGCAGGACGCGACCGACAGACTGATCAAGCTGATCAGAAAGGCGGCGGCGCGACCGAAGCGCCGGCGTGCGACGAAGCCGACGAGAGCTTCGAGAGAGCGAAGACTGACGACGAAGAAGCGTCGCGGGCGTCTCAAGCGCGACCGTGGGGCGAGACCGACGTCCGATGACTAGTATCGCGGAAGGGGATGGATGGACAGCTTCAGGAAGGCGTTGAGCGGAATCGATGGCGGGAATGTGCTGGACGTCGCGACCGGGGCCGGCGGGTTCGTAGGCGCTCTCGCGGAGTGTCTCGGGAGCTTCAAGATGATCACGGGCATCGATCCGCTCGAGGCGGCTATCGAGAAGGCTCGTGAATCCTCTGATGACGAGCGGATCGCTTTCCAGGTCGGCGATGTCGAGAGGCTCCCGTTCGCGGATGAGACGTTCGATACGGTGGCGATCGCGAACTCGCTCCACCACCTGGAGCGATTCGACGAGGCCATGAGCGAGATGCTGCGCGTATTGAAGCCCGGTGGAAAGCTCATCGTCTTCGAGATGTACCGTGATGACCAGAGCGAAGCGCAGCAGACGCACGTCGACCTCCATCACTGGTGGGCCTCGGTCGATAGGGCCCGGGGCGTGTATCACCGCGAGACACACACGCGGGACGAGATCCGCGACATGCTTGAGCGACTGCCGCTGTCCGATGTCATCATGGACGATCACAAGGACGACGAGGTCGATCCGCTCGCCGCGGAGACCGTCGCGAGGGTCGAGCAGGCCATCGACATCTACATCGGGCGCGCCGGGGAGGTCGATGGCGATGATGCTCCGTCGCTCGTGGCGCGCGGGGAGGAGCTGCGCGAGAGACTCCATCTCGCGGGCTTTGCCGGCGCGACGCACGTGATCGCGGTGGGAACGAAGTGACGGAGGAGGGGCGATGTCGGAGTTCAGCATCAAACGTGAGGAGATCCTGAGGGCGGTGACGTCGGCTCTCGAGGCATCCGAGGACGTGACGGCGCTCTGGGAGGGTGGGGCGGCGGCGTTCGATCGGGTCGACGAGTGGTCGGACCTCGATATCATGATCGCCGTGAAGAGCGGGACGAAGGACGCTGCGATCGCTCTTGTGGATGACGCCTTGGGGAGCCTCGCGCCGATCGCGGTGCGATACCGGCTACCGGAGCCGGCGTGGCACGGTCACTCACAGGTCTTCTATATGCTCGAGGGCGCAAGCCCGTACGAGTTCGTGGACAGCTGCTTCATGAACGACGACACGGAGAGGAAGTTCCTCGAACCGGAGACACACGGGCGGGCGCTCGTTCACTTCGATCGTGCGGGCTTCATCGACCAAACTCCGGCGGACCCGGCGGAGACGCGTGAGCGGCTCGCGAAGAGAGTCGCGGCGATGAGGCGGACGACGGCATTCGGACGGACCGGGACGCTCAAGGAACTCGCCCGCGGCAATGACCTCGAAGCGCTCGCCTACTACAACGGGTCGATGCTGCGCCCGCTTGTCGAGCTGCTTCGCATACGGCACTGTCCGGGGCGTCAGCAGTTCCACACGCGCTACATCCAGCACGACCTTCCGGAGGAGATCGTGACGCGGCTCACGCCGTTGTTCTTCGTGCGCGACGCCGCTGAGATCCGGGCGGGGCACGCGGAGGCTGGCGCCTGGATGGACGAACTGCTGCGCGAACTCGGGGAGGAACTCGAGGTCTGAACACTCGTTCAGTATAGACGAATCTCCGGGCTGTACCGCACCTCCGTCCGGGTGTATACTCCACTGCAGTGGAGCGGAAGCGACACCGGAGTATCGTGCGTGAGACCGCGATCTCAGACCGGACTGCCGATTCCGCGCGCCGCATCTCCTCGTCGGGCTCGCACAACGGACCTCACATCATGGCACTGCAGAGAGCTCAGCACTCCTCCCGCGGACGCACGGTGGTCCACAGGAGGGGGGCCGTATCATGAGAGCTGTTGCTATCCTTCTCGCCGTCGTGCTGCTGGCGGCGCCTGCCTTTGGTTTCGAGAATTCCAAGACCGATGATCCCTTCATCCCCAAGGCGAATCAGCCGAACAGCCCGAGCGGGATTCGCGCGGACTTCGAGTACAACACCGGTGGATCACTTGATTTCGTGCCCGACACCGGCGGCTCGTTCGATGGCTGGGGCGAGTGGTTCATCGTGACGGTGTACAACGACACCGGGATGAACCTCCACCTCAAGGAGTTCGGGTTCCCGTGCTGCGGACCACCGACCGGCGCCTACGGCTGGGTGCTCTGGACCGACGTCGGCGGCATGCACGCTCCGGCGGGCAATGCGATGACGGCCGAGCATTACGGTATGTTCACGCC
>CAZRAD010000102.1:0-10698 GCA_964597945.1 uncultured bacterium | reverse complement strand
GCTGCTCATGATGACGCCGAGACCACAGCCTCCGCACCAGACCGTCGGCATCTTCTTGTGCGGCTTGAGATAGGTTCTCGCTGTCTCTATCGCCTGGCTCATGCGCTCAGTTCCTCCGTCACGAAGTCGGTGATCTGATCGGGCGTGAACAACCTGCCGTCGACGCGGCCGAGGTGCCTGACCGGCACCTTGCCTCCAACGGTCCGCTCGACCTCGAGCACGAGCTGTCCCATGTTCATCTCCGGAGCGACGATCCCGCGGAGCTGTGGAGCGAGCTCCCGGAGCCGCTTGCCCGAGAAAGGCCAGATGGTCTTCACCCTGAGAAGTCCCGCCTTCACACCCTGCTCACGGAGCTGTCGGACGGATGCCTTCGCGACACGCGCGGTCGAGCCGTACGCGAACAGCAGGATGTCGCAGTCCTCGGTCATGAACTCATCATTCATAGCGAGTTCGTCGGCCCGAGACTCGATCTTGTCGACGATCCAGTGGATCTTCCGGTCGACCTCTTCCGGGACCATCGTCGGGAACCCGTGCGCGTCGTGCGTCAGACCGGTGACATGGAAGCGGTGTGGGCCACCGAAGTGCGCCATCGTCGCGACGGTATCGCCGACGCAGGCAGCCGGACTGTAGTCGGCATCATCGTCATCCGGCGCAATCCGGCTGTCACAGTGGTACGTCCCTGCGACCGGGAGCGTGACGCTCTCCCGCATATGACCGATGACCTCGTCAAGCAGCAGCACGACCGGCGTGCGGTACTTCTCCGAGAGACTGACGCTCTTCACCGTCAGCTCGATGCACTCGAGGACGGTCGACGGCGCCAGCGCGATGATCGCGTGGTCGCCGTGCGTTCCCCATCGCGCCTGCATGATGTCGGCCTGCGCAGGCTGAGTCGGCAGACCCGTTGACGGACCGGCTCGCATCACATTGACGATCACGCACGGGATCTCCGCGAGACACGCGAGTCCTATGTTCTCCTGCATGAGCGAGAAACCCGGGCCGCTCGTCGCGGTCATCGCTCGCGATCCCGCTATCGACGCGCCGATGATCGCAGCGATGGAAGCGATCTCATCCTCCATCTGAATGAACCTGCCGCCGATCAGAGGCAGATGCCGTGCCATGAACTCGGCGACCTCCGAGGACGGGGTGATCGGATAGCCCGCGAAGAAGTTCACCCCAGCCGCGACCGCGCCGATGGCGCACGCCTCGTTACCCTGGAGGACCTTGACGTCCTTGTTCCCTGTCGCGGCCATGTCAGGTCCCCTCCCCGCCTGCGGCGCCGCCCGATGTCTCGGCGGTCTTCTTCTCGCGTTCCTTGTAGACCGTGATCGCCATGTCGGGACAGAGCATCTCGCAGAGATGGCACGCGATGCACTTGTCGGGATTCGACACGACCGGGCGACCGGTGCGGTCCGACGTGAAGACGCCCGTCGGACAGAATTCGTAGCAGAGTCCACAGCCCTTGCACCACGCGTCGTACACGAACACCTCTCGCTCGGGATGTTCGTCGCGAGTCGGGTAGTTCCAGGCCCTCCGCGGAGCGGCATTCGCCGCGCTCTTCTCCATGCTACCTCCCAAGCGTCGTCCGGAGGAGTCCGGGGATCTCGCTCGGCCGGTCCGCGACCGGTACGCCGGCGTCCGATAGCGCCTTGATCTTGTCTTCCGCTGTACCCTTGCCGCCTGCGATGATGGCTCCCGCATGACCCATCCTGCGGCCCGGGGGTGCCGTCCGTCCCGCGATGAAGCCGACGACCGGCTTCGTCATGTGCTCCCTGATAAACGCCGACGCCTGCTCCTCATCGGTCCCGCCGATCTCACCGATGAGCACGACCGCGCTGGTTCCCTCATCCTTCTCGAATGCCTCGAGCGTGTCGATGAACGTCGTCCCGATGATCGGGTCTCCCCCGATCCCGATGACGGTCGACTGCCCGACGCCGCCGCGTCTGAGACTGTCGACGACCTCGTACGTGAGCGTGCCGCTCCGCGAGACGACGCCGATCCGGCCCCGCGTGTGAATGGCGCCGGGCATGATCCCGAGCTTGGCCTTCCCGGGGCTGATAAGACCGGGACAGTTGGGTCCGATCATCCGCACGCCGAGCGCTTTGGTCCGCTGATACAGCCGCATCGCATCGAGCGTCGGCACACCCTCTGTGATCACGACGATCAGCTCGACGCCGGACTCCGCCGCCTCGATCGCCGCGTCGGCCGCGAACCGCGCCGGGACGAACACGATCGTCGCATTGGCACCGGTCTCAGTGACCGCCTCGCGAACGGTGTCGAACACGGGAACACCGCCGCGGTCCTGGCCGCCCTTGCCGGGCGTGACGCCGGCAACAACATGGGTCCCGTACTCGATCATCGCTCCGGTGTGGAAGGAACCGTCTCGACCCGTGATCCCCTGGACACAGACGCGCGTTCTCTCGTCTATGAAGATGCTCACGTCTGCCCCCCCGCCATAGCGACCGCCTTCTCGACGGCTTCATCCATCGTCTGCGCCGACTCCATGCCGTGTTCGGCGAGGATCTGTCGTGCGCGATGCTCGTTCGTCCCGGTCAGTCTCACGACGAGCGGGAGCGAGAGAGGTCGCGCCTCGAGCGCCTCGATGAGCCCCTCGGCGACGTCGTCGCACCGCGTGATGCCGCCGAATATGTTGAGCAGAATGACCCGGACGTTCGGGTCGCTGGTGATGATATCGAAGGCCGTCATGACCTTCTCCGGGCTTGAGCTTCCGCCGATGTCGAGGAAGTTCGCGGGCTCGCCGCCGAAGTACTTGATGAGGTCCATCGTGGTCATCGCGAGACCGGCGCCGTTGACGACGCACCCGACATTGCCGTCGAGTTTGACGAACGACAGACCCATCTCGCGCGCCTTCCGGAGCTCCTCCGACTCACCGTCGGAGTCCCGCATCGCGGCGATGTCGGGGTGACGGAAGAGCGCGTTGTCGTCGATGTTCATCTTGGCGTCGACAGCCCACACGCGGTCATCGGGAGAGACGACGAGCGGGTTGATCTCAGCCAGTGAAGCATCACTCTGGACGAACGCGTTGTAGAGCTTCGTGATGACCGATGCGACCTGGGCAACGATCTCGACACGGTCGTCGAGGTGCGCGGCGAGTTCCGCCGCCTGCGCCACCGTGAGACCCTGCACCGGATCGATCGGGAGCTTGAAGATCTTCTCCGGAGACTCGGCCGCGACGGACTCGATGTCGACCCCGCCCTCCGAACTCACCATGTAGACCGGCCCCTTGGTGGCCCGGTCCACGACGATACCGACGTAGTACTCACGCGCGATATCGACCGCGTGAGCGACCATGACCTTGCGGACGGTCAGCCCCTTGATGTCCATCCCGAGGATGTTCCTCGCGTGCTGCTCGGCCTCTTCGGGTGTGTCGGCGAGTTTGACGCCTCCGGCCTTACCGCGGCCGCCGACGTGCACCTGCGCCTTTACAACAACCATACCGCCGATCTCCTCGGCGACGCGCCGCGCCTCCGCCGGGTCGGTGACGACCTCGAAACGGGGCACAGGTACTCCGCGTCCACGAAGAATCGTGCGCGCCTGGTACTCGTGGATCTTCACGCAATCCTCCTGACCCCCGCAGCGGGATCTACACGAAGTCCTTGAGCACATCCACGAGTGTGGGGCTGCCCTTCACCCCGAGTTCGTAGCGGACGCGAACGCTCGGCTTCTTGATGTCGACGACCTTGCGGAGATCGATCGGCGTGCCGATGACGACGTAGTCGCAGTCCACGGCGTTGATCGTCTTCTGCAAATCGGCGACCTGCTCGTCCGAATACCCGGCGGCCGGCAGCAGCGTGCCGATATGCGGGTACTTCTCGTACATCTCCTTGATCTTGCCGGTGGCGTGCTCACGCGCGTCGACCAGGATGGCCCCGGCGCGCTCAGCCGCCACGGTGCCCGCGCCGATCTTCATGCCGCCGTGCGTCAGCGTGGGGCCGTCCTCGACCACGAGCACGCGCTTGCCCTTGAGGTCGACGTCCTCCTCGAACGTGACGGGTGAATCGGCGTGAATGATGACGGCGGAGTCGTTGAGGCTCTTGATGACCGCGACCATCTCGTCGATCTGAGCCGGCGTCGCCGAGTCCTCCTTGTTGATGATGACCACATCGGCCATCCGGAGGTTCTGCTCGCCCGGGTAGTAGGACAGACCATGCGCAGCACGGTGCGGGTCGGCGACGACGATGTAGAGGTCGGATGCGTAGAACGAGGCGTCGTTGTTGCCGCCGTCCCACAGGACGATGTCGGCCTCCTTCTCAGCCTCCTCGAGGATCTTGCCGTAGTCGACGCCGGCGAAGACCACATTGCCGCGATCGATGTGCGGCTCGTACTCCTCCATCTCCTCAATGGTGCACTTGTGCTTGAGCATGTCGTCGTACTCGCCGAACCGCTGCCAGATCTGCTTGCTCAGGTCTCCGTACGGCATCGGATGCCGGATGGCGACGACCTTCTTGCCGGCGGCGAGGAGGATCTCTGCGACCGCGCGCGTCGTCTGGCTCTTGCCACACCCCGTCCGCGTCGCGCAGATCGAAATGACCGGCTTGTTCGACTTGACCATCGTGTCACGCGCACCGAGGAGAATGAAATTCGCGCCGCACGCGTTGACAAGCGAGGCTTTGTGCATCACATACTCGTGGGACACGTCGCTGTAGGCGAACACGACGTCGTCGACCTTGTGCTCCTTGATCAACTTCGGGAGGTCCTCTTCGGCGAGGATCGGAATCCCGTTCGGGTAGAGCTCACCCGCGAGCACGGCCGGGTATGCACGACCGTCGATGTCAGGGATCTGCGTCGCCGTGAAGGCAACGACCTCGAACTCCTCGCGGCCGCGATAGACCAGATTGAAATTGTGAAAGTCCCTTCCAGCGGCGCCCATGATAATGACTCGTCGCCTCTCCATTCATCCTCCCTCAGGTGGTACCGAGGTTGCTTCGTTGCGTCACCACAAGGCCGCGACGCACCCGGCCAATCGCACGCGAATCCCCCATCAGCCTCGCTCCCTTGGGGAGCGCACTTGTCTGGGGGATCCAGGTCATCAAAGAGGCCCGCGAGCGCGCCTGCCGATCTTCCGGAAGACGGTCCCGCCGACCGCATGCCCCGACCGGAAGGCCGAGGCGAACAAGACGGCAAGTATACGCGAACACATCGATTGAGTCCACCCTCGAAGGGACATTTCGCCGCGACGAGGCGGGGAATCGCGTTCCGACAACGGGGAGCCGGTCAGTCCTCCGGACATTCCTCTCCGAGTGAGCGGATACGGGCGATGATCCCCCGCGTCGAGTGCCCCTCAAGAGCCTCCATCGCGACGACCCGGCCACCGGCCTTCTCGACCACGTCCGCGCCCACGATGGTGTCGCGCGAGTATCCCGCACCCTTGACGAGCACGTGCGGGACGATGCCGGCGATCAGCTCGTACGGAGTGTCCTCATCGAAGAGACAGACGTAGTCGACGGCCCCAAGCGCGGCGACGACGGCCGCGCGATCGCCCTCTGCGACGATGGGCCGCGTCGGCCCCTTGAGACGCCGGACCGAGTCGTCCGTGTTGACACCGACGACGAGCACGTCGCCGAGCGCCTTCGCCCGGGCAAGATAGTCAACGTGACCGTGATGGAGGATATCGAAACACCCATTGGAGAAGACGATCGTCCGACCGGCCTTCCGCGCCGACTCGCACAACGCCGCCAGATCGTCGCGCGCCACGACGCTACCCACCAGTGACCTCCTCCAGTTCCTCGAACGAGCGGCGGATCTCATCAACCGTGATCGACGCCGTGCCGATCTCCCGAATCACTACGCCCGCCGCATGGTTCGCGATCATGGCGGCCTCCACCATCGAGGCCCCGGCCGCGAGCGCCACACCCAGCACGCTGACGACGGTATCGCCGGCGCCCGTAACGTCGAAGACCTCTCGCGCCACCGTCGGCAGATGGGTGTACTCGCCACCTCGCAGGAACAGCGACATCCCGTTCTCACCTCGTGTCACGATGACACACTCCGCATCCAGTCGCTCCCGCAGTTCCCAGCCCCCGCGAAGAAGATCCTCGTGAGCAGCCATCGCGTACCCCACGGCGCCGGCCGCCTCCTTGAGGTTCGGTGTGATGGCGGTCACGCCGCGATACCGCGAGAAGTGGGATTCCTTGGGGTCTACGCAGACTCGCGTGCCCCCGACTCGTGCCGCGTCGAGCGCCGCCTCGAGCGTCCGCTCGCTGACGACGCCCTTCCCGTAGTCCGAGATGATGAGAACGTCCGCCGCGGGCACGGCCTCCCGGATCGCAGTGACGACCAACTCCTCAGCCGGCCCTGCGAGCGGAAAGGCGTGCTCCCGGTCGGCACGCACGACCTGCTGGTTCTGCGCGATGATGCGCGTCTTCGTGGTCGTCGGTCGATCCTCGATCTGCAGAAGGTGTCCGACACCGACGCCCCGCGCCGTGAGGCGATCCAGGAGACTCCTGCCGTGATCGTCGGTCCCGACGACCCCGACGACGTCGGCCGCGGCTCCGAGCGCCGCGACGTTCTCCGCGACGTTCGCCGCCCCCCCGAAGCGGACGGTCTCCTCACGCACCTCGACGACCGGGACCGGAGCCTCGGGTGAGATCCTGTTGACGTCACCCCAGATGTAGCGGTCGAGCATGGCATCACCGAGGATCGCAATCCGACGGCCGCTGAAACCACCGAGGAGGTCGTTCAGTCTGCCCATCTCGATCGTGCTCGAACTCACGGGGGCTCCTTTCCGATGGCGTCCGCCTTGTGAGTGACCGCACCGGACATCCGAGCCCGGCAACCGCGCGGCAAGGCGATGCTATTGCAGTGCCCCCCGCAAGTCAAGGACGGCCGCCCCGTGTGGGACGGCCGTCCGATGTGTGCGGGGCTGGCTCGACTTCGTCGTGCCAGCTAGGCGGAATCGAGTCCGCTCGATTCCGCATGCTCAGTTCTCTGTGAGCGGCTGACCTGAGTTCCTCACGTCAGCTTGACCGGCTCGATCTTGCGTCTGCGGCGCGGCTTGCGCTTCGGATGCTCGGGCACGATGAGGTCCGGATAGGCGTTGTGGAGCGCCTGAATGGATGACCCCTTGAAACAGCCCGTCAGCATGCCGCCGAGTCCGTACTCCCTGAACAGATGGTATGTCACGTCCTGGAAGACGCGGTCACGCGGCACCCCGAGCTTGTCCTCGACGAGCCAGCGCGTCGCGCGGCGGGCGTTCTCGAGACCCTTCGCGCCCTGCCAGAAGTTCTTCGGGACGTTCCTGAACTCCCACGGGTAGAACCGGCCCGGATATGCATTCTCGATGGCCCGGAAGAACGATCCCCGGAAGCAGACCGAGAGCATCCCCCGCAGATTGTACTTCCCGAACGTCGTCGCGGAGATGCGCTGCGGGATCTCCTCAACCGAGCAGCCTTCCTTCTCCTCGATCATCCACCGCGTGGCTTCGGCCGCCAGCTTGAAGCGGTCGGGCCCCTGCCACATACCCTTGACGTTGAACTGCCACTTGTGGAAGCGACCGGGATATGCGTTGTCGATCGCCTTGTACGGCGACCAGTCGAAGCAGCTGCCCAGCATCCAGGTCAGCCCGTTGTCATAGAAGAGCTTCTTGTGGATGGCGCGAGGGATATCCTCGACAGCGATCTGAAGTCTGTCCTCGAGGAGGTACCGCGTGATGGTGCCCGCGCGCTGTTTGCCCTTGGGCCCTTCGAAGAAGTTGTTCGGGAACCGCCTACGCCGCTTGGTTGAGACGTCCTCATATATGCGGACTATCTCTTCACGTTCAAGGTCGGGCGCGACGGTTCTCGCGTCCAGCCCGCTCAGTTCCGCAACCATAGCCCCTCCAGTCTACAGTCCGGACAACTGACAAAGCTGTTCGATCGCAGGTTGTAGCTCGTTGTCCATTAGCACAGGTTGTTACGCGTGTCAATCACCACGGTCACGATATCACTTCCACCAAAAGGTGTCAAGAGGAATATTCGCTAAAAGTCACAGCCGTCACTTTCCGCGCTTGCTCATCGCGGCGAACGGTGTACTCGACTGCGCCGATTCGCTCGCCCGACCCCGCATCACGATGTTCACCCGAGCCGGTTTCGTCGCCGGCGTGATCGCCCGTGAGAGCGACGTCCGCCCGCCACCAACCCGAACAGTCACTCATTCCGATGGCACGACGCTTGCTAAGGGCCCGCCCAAAAAGGGCTTGACACTCCTCCATCTCACTCCTATCTTAGCGCAAACTGATGACTCAGTGGCCGCCTGGCTGGCGGCAGACGGAGAGGCGCAGCCAGTGGCCGAGCAGAAGAAGATCAATATCGAGCTCCGTGATGAAGAGGCGGAGGGCGTCTACGCCAACTTCGCCGTGATCACCCACTCCCCCGCGGAGTTCGTGGTCGATTTCATCAGAGTGCTCCCTGGAACCAAGAAGAGCCGGGTCCACGCGAGGATCGTGATGGCCCCGCAGAACGTGAAGGCCTTCTCACAGGCTCTGGCCGACAATATCCAGAAGTACGAGGCCAAGCACGGAGAGATACAGGCGGCCGGCAGGGAGCAGTCGGACAAGCAGATAGGCTTCCAGTAGCGGTTGCCCGAACGGGCAGGGAGGACCGAACAGACAGATACCCCGGAGGTCGATGCGTGGTTCGAACGGGCCGTGACCTGGACGAAACCCGTCAGGCCGATGGGCGGTCGGATTGGACATGAAGAGCTTTCTACGGTCCACTGGGTGCCTCAATGAGGTGCCTGTGATTCCGGAGGGAGGTGCACACGGAGAACCAACTGGGAGACCAGGGAAGTTCGAGAGTGTCGGTGGAATTGGTGGAGCATAAGCGCAGGGTTCAATCAGGGGGTTATGTAATGAGACGCAGCGTTCTTTCGATCATGGTTGTGACGCTGGTGCTGGCCATGGCCGTCAGCGCCGGTGCCTGGGACAGACTGTACACGAACGATTCAGTGATGACGCACGACGCCGGCACCTTCGGCGTCACCGGCGGCCTGGTCTACTTCATGGCCAACGGCGTGTACGACGCCGACGGTGAGAAGTTCGATTTCGAGGGTGACATGGCCATGACGACCATGGGCATCCCGATCAACCTCTACTACAGCGTCATGGACCAGCTCGAGGTCGGCGTGCAGCCGATCTTCTGGATGAACTCCTACACCGACTACGACGGCGACGAGTACGACGCCACGGGTCTCGGTGATACATGGATCGACGCCAAGTACATGTTCATGCCCGAGCCGATGCTCTCCGCCCGTGCCGCCGTCAAGCTCCCGACCGGCGACGACGAGGGTGACGAGGACAACGGTCCCACCGGCTCCGGTACGACGGACTTCGATGTCGCGCTCATGTTCGGGATGCCGGCCGGCCCCGGTATGTTCGGCGCGCAGGCCGGCTACCGCATGTTCGGGGCGCAGGACGTCGACGTGTACGTGCGTGAGACGGCCGAGTACAAGTGCGGATCTGAGATCCACTTCGCCCTCTGCTACCGCTACCCGATGAGCGACATGCTCGACCTCAAGGTCGGCGTCGACGGTTTCTTCGGCAGCGAGGACGAGTTCGACGGCGAGACGGTCGAGGACAGCGCGATGAACATGGTCTCGCTGAACCCGGGCGTCGTCTACCTGATGGACAACGGCATGGACGTCGGCCTCGACATCCACTATGTCCTGATGGGTCAGAATGTGTACTCCGAGTGGGGCCTTGGCCTGTGGCTCGGTTGGAGCAGCATGTAGCATCCGTCGGGCCTTCGGTCTGACAGCAGCAGATAGACGACGGAACGGGGGGACCGCAGAGCGGTCCCCCCGTCTTCTCTGGTGCGTGGTGAGTCGGTCTGATGCGACGTCGTGTCGGGCTACTCTCCAGCCGGCGGCCGCGTCTTCCAGCGCTTGTGCATCCAGAAGTACTGCTCGGGGTAGCGTCTGATGAACTCCTCGAAGACGCTCGTGTAGCCCTGTGTGAGGACCTGGACGCGCCCGTCGGTCGTCAGGTCGCCATCTGCGACCACCGGCGGGTTGATGACGATCTCGTGACGGTCCGTGCCGTGTCGGACGATGAGCCCGGGCAGCAGTGGGGACCCGGTCGCCTCCGCGAACCGGCCGGCGCCGTACGGCGTCGAGGCCTTTCGGCCCAGGAAGTCGACGAATACGCCCTTCTTCCCGGCGTCCTGGTCCGACAGCATCGCAACCAGACGGTTGTTCTTGAGCGCCTTGAAGATGCCCCGCAGGCTCCCGGTGAGGGGCACGATCTCGACGCCGAACCGGGCCCTCAGACGGTTCATCAGACCGTCGACGAGCATGTTGTGCTGCTCCCCCACAAGGAACGTGACCGGGTAGCCCATTGTGGCAAGCGTCGCGAAGATCTCCCAGTTTCCGAAATGCCCGGAGACGATGATGGCGCCCTTCCCGGCTTCGAGCGCCGCGTCGAGATGCTCGCGTCCCGTCAGCGAGACGGTGCGTTCGACGTCGGCCGGCGTCACGCGGGAGAACCGCGCGTACTCGAACGTCATCCTACCGAAGTTGCGATAGGACTCGCGGGCGATGCGCCGCAGCTCACGCTCTTCCAGCCCCGGACCCAGCGCGCGTTCGATCTGCTCGAGAACGACTCTGCGGCGGATGCCGAGCGACCACCCGAGACCGCCGAACGCCGCCCCCAACTCACGCGCCGCGTCCGCGGGCAGGGCGCAGATCACCCCCTGAAGCGCCCGCGCA
>CAZRAD010000101.1:0-10761 GCA_964597945.1 uncultured bacterium | reverse complement strand
GCTATGGTCCCATCACTTCCGGGGCTGAACCGCTTCGCCTTGCTGTCAGATCGCATCCTGGCGCCCGTGCCTCGAGTGCTCGAGGAACCCGTCCTGGGACCACCGCTCCGTGCACCTGCCGGCTTCGCTCTGCTCGTCGGCCTGGCTCCGGCGCGGCTCCTGGGCGTCGGCTTCGCCCTGCTCGCCGGGCGTCGGCTTCCGTCAGCCCGTGTCTCGGAGCTCTGCTTTCGCCTGGCCGACGGACGCGCCGGACTCCCCGGCTTCGAGCCGGTTCCCGGACGCCGCCTCTTGCGCTCCTGGCGCGGCCGGGCGGACCGCGACTCACCCGCTGCGGCTCTGCCGCCCGAGTTGACCCTGCCGCCGGCGCTCCCTCTACCGCCTCTGCTGCCTGCGCCGCTGCTGCCACCTCTGCCGCTGTTGCCGGTCTTCGTGGGTCGCGGCTTCCTGCCCGCGCTGGGCTTCCGTCCGGTGGAGCTCTTCGCCCTGGGCGATGCTCTGCCCTTCCCGGCCGCCTTCTTGGTGGTCAATGGACCTCCCTGGTATCCGTGGAATGTGCCTTCAGATGAACGAGCAGCACGCCGACATCCGCCGGCGTCACGCCGGGGATCCGGCTCGCCTGCCCGATGGTGCCCGGCCGGATGCGGCCGAGTTTCTGCCTGGACTCGATCGAGAGTCCGTGGACCTCCTCGTACGAGAGTCCGCCCGGGATGCGTCGATCGTCCAGCGCAGCCTGCCTCCGCATCCGTGACTGCGCCCGCTCGATATACCCCTGGTACTTCACTCGTGTCTCGACCTCGACCGCCGTCGCCGCCGGGATCGTCACCTCCGGCGGTACCATCAGGTAGACATCCTCAAGGCGCACTTCAGGCCTGCCGAGCAGGCGGATCGCCCGAACAGGCTCGGTCAGAAGCGCCGCCCCACGGGCCTCCAACACGGGATTTGCCGCCTCCGGCGACACCGCTGCAGCGGTCAGCCGCGCGACCTCCGCATCGGCTTCACACATCTTCCGCTCAGCCGCATCAACGACCTCACGCGGGGTCAATCCAAGCTCGGCGCCGCGCCAGGCCAGCCGAACATCCGCATTGTCGTGCCGCAGGACCAGGCGGTGTTCCGCGCGGCTGGTGAACATCCGGTACGGCTCGTCGGTCCCCTTGGTCACGAGGTCATCGATGAGGACCCCAATGTACGCCTCGCTGCGCTTGAGCACCAGTGGTTCCTGCTCATCGAGGTGACGAACCGCGTTGATGCCCGCCAGGAGGCCCTGTGCGGCGGCCTCTTCATAACCTGACGTTCCATTGATCTGGCCCGCGAGGAACAGCCCCTGGATGTGCTCCGCCTCGAGGCTCTGCCTCAGGCCGCGCGGATCGACGTAGTCGTATTCGACGGCGTATCCGGGTCTGAGAATCTCCGCGCGGGAGAGACCCGGCATGCTCCGCATCACATCGATCTGAACATCCAGTGGCATGCTCGTCGACAGCCCGTTGAGGTAGATGACATCTCCGCGCCGCGTCTCGGGCTCGAGGATGATCCGATGCCGGTCTCGCTCAGGGAAGCGGACCACCTTGTCCTCAATGGAGGGGCAGTACCTCGGGCCGATCCCCGTGATGGTCCCAGCGAAGAGCGGGGAGCGGTCGAGCGCGCCTCTGATGATATCGTGCGATTCCGCTGTGGTACTGGTGATGAAGCACGGCATCTGCGCACCGCGTGTCCACCGGGTATCCACAATCCGTGTACGGAACGAGAAGGGCTCGGGCTCCGCGTCGCCGTCCTGACGCGCCAGCACGTCCCAATCCACACTGGCCGCGCTGATCCGAGCCGGCGTTCCGGTCTTCATCCGCCCAAGAGCGAATCCGAGCTCACGAAGGCTCGACGACAGCGATCGGGCCGGTGGCTCGGCCGTTCGGCCACCGGGCCGGCTGTCAGTTCCCACGTGGAGCCGACCACACAGGAATGTCCCGGTTGTCAAGACCACAGTGGGGGAGTGGAGTTGTCCACATGTTGTCAACGTCACACCACTGACAGACCCACGCTCCACGTTGATCCTGGCCACCGCGCCCTCGATCAGCGTGATGCCCGGGGTGGACCGGAGCAGCGTGAGAGCCTCGGCTCGATAGGCATCCTTGTCAACCTGCGCCCGAGGCGAGCGTACAGCAGGGCCCTTCCCGGTATTGAGCATCCTGAACTGGATGCCTGTCCTGTCCGCGAGGACGCCCATCTCACCACCCAGCGCGTCGATCTCGCGGACCAGCTGGCCCTTTGCGAGCCCACCCACGGCCGGATTGCACGGCATCTCCCCCGCGTGACGGAGCGAGAGCGTCACCACGGCCACGTTCCTCCCCATCCGGGCGGCCGCGACGGCCGCTTCGATGGCCGCATGGCCGGCGCCGACGACGATGACATCGAACGAGGAGCCGTTGTATGTATATCTACGCATATGCTTACCCTACGTGAACTTACTTCCCGACACAGAAACGTTCGAAGACCCGACGGAGCACGTCCTCGGGCGCCGTCTCGCCTGTGATGTCACCGAGCGCATCCGCCGCGTCGGCGATCTCCTGTGCGACGACGTCCGGGGACGCGCCCGCGCGGAGCTGCTCGAGCGAGCGGGTCGTCGCATTCGCGGTCCGCATCAGCGCGTCGACATGGCGCGCGTTCGTCACGACCGCGCCGCCATCCACGCGCGCCTCCTCGCGTGTCTCCCCAGGAGCCTCGCTCGCCGGGTCGTTCGCCCAATCGTGCGACGGAACGATCGCGCGCGCAAGCGTCGCACGAAGCTCGTCGAGCCCCTCCCCTGTCAGCGCGGAGATCGACACCGCGTGCGCGATCTCTCGGAGCGCTTCATTCTCATCGGTCGACGCGACGAGGTCGACCTTGTTGATGACGACGAGGGGCCACGCCGCATCACCATCCGTCAGCGCGCGGGCTATCTCCTCGTCCTCGCCGGTCACCCCGACCCCTGCGTCGAGGACGTGAAGGACGAGATCAGCACCACTCGCGGCGGCGCGCGCGCGCTTCACACCCTCTGCTTCGGCGGCGCTCGAGGCATCGCGCCAGCCGGCGGTGTCGATGAGCCGCACCGCGATCCCGCCGAGGGACATCGTCTCCTCGATGACGTCGCGGGTCGTTCCCGGTTCATCCGTGACGATGGCGCGTTCCCGATTCAGGAGCGCATTCATGATCGTCGATTTGCCGACGTTGGGTCGACCGACGATGGCGACCGAGACACCCTCACGCACGGCCACGCCGTAGTCGGCGGTCGCGAGAAGCTCGCGCGCCACTCCCCCGGCGCGTTCACCGAGCGCGGCGATGGCATCCATCGTCGCGGGCTCGATGTCGTCGTCGGAGAAGTCGATGAGCGCCTCGACCTCCGCGCGATAGTCGACGAGCGTCCCTCGGAGCTCGGCGAGCCGTCCCGACAGCCCGCCCTCGAGCTGGCCGAGGGCGAGCGCAAGACCCTCGCGTGTCTGCGCCGCAATGATGTCGGCGACCGCCTCGGCCTGAACGAGATCGATCCGCCCGCCGAGAAACGCGCGCTCGGTGAACTCACCCTGGCGAGCCGGACGCGCGCCCGCCGCGAGACACGCATCGAGCACGCGGTGCGACGCCATCGTCCCGCCGTGACACCCGAACTCGACCATGTCCTCGGTGGTGTAGCTGGAGGGGCCGCGCAGCACGGTGGCCATGACCTCGTCGGCCTCCGCGCCGTCGGTATCGAAGACGCGGCCGTGGTGGACCGTGTGCGTCGAGCAATCAACAAGAGGCCGCGCACCACGGAAGACCGCATCTGCGATCTCCATGGCCCGCGGCCCCGAAAGCCGTACGAGCGCCACGCCCCCGGGGCCCGGCGGCGTGGAGATCGCCGCGATCGTATCCCCGGGCAATGCGCTCATATGTACTCCCTGTGTCGCCGGCCGCCCGAGGGCTAGCTGCGACGCTTCCTTCTGCGCGGACGCCGTCCGCCGCTCCGCGACTTCTTCTTCTCGGACGCGGGAACGACGACGATACTCTTGGTGCGGCCGCTGCCGACGCTCTTTGTCGAGACGCCCGGGATGGACTTCAGGACGTTGTGGACGATCTTGCGGTCCTCCGCGTCGAGCGGCTCCATCGTGACCTGCTGCTTCGCCGACTTCACCTCCTCGGCGAGACTCAGAGCCTTGCTCTTGAGGAAATCCTCGCGGCGGCGCTTGTAGCCGCTGACGTCGAGGATGATCCGTGGTGTGCGCTTGTTCTCGCGCTGGAGGATCCGGTTGACCAGATACTCCACCGCGGTCAGGGTGCTGCCGGCCTTGCCGATCAGCAGACCGTCGGCTCCCGCCGTTTCGATGTCGACGATGAGCGCGTTCTTCTCTTCGGTGATGTGAAGCTGCGTGCTGAACCCCATCCTGATGAGGATCGCTTTCACGAGGTCTTCGACGCGGTCGTCGGCAGCTGCCTGCGCCGTGACTCGCACGCGCGCAGGTGTTCCACCGAAGATACCGAGGAAGCCGCGGCTCCCTTTGCTGATGATCTCGATATGTGCATCGTCTCTGCCGATGCCGAGTTCGCGAAGCGCTGTGTTCGTGGCTTCTGCGACGCTCTTTCCTCTGATCTCAACTGCACGGGTCATTGCTTCATGTCCTCCATGCGACACCCGGGTGACCTACTTCTTCCGCCGCCCCTTCTTCTTCCGTCCCGAACCGTTCGTCGGTCCGTTCGTCGGGGGCGCGGGTTCCGCATCCGTGAAATCGGGCGCGGCCGTGGTCGAGGTAGCTTCCGTGGCAACGACGGCAGGTTCGCTCTCTGTCTCCTGCGCCTTGCCTCCCCGGTGGATGTAGTACTGCTGCCAGATGCTGAGAGCGGTGTTGACGGACCAGTAGAGCACGAGGCCCGATGCGAAGTTGTAGAACAACGCCGTGAACACGATGGGCATGAGATTGCCCATCATGGCCTGCTGCGGGTCCTTCGATGTGAACTTCTGCTGGACGAGCATGCCGACGCCCATGATGAGCGGGAGGACGTGGATCGGGAACCCGAAGACCGTCGCGATCGTATCCGGCTGCGACAGGTCGGTGATCCACAGCGCGAAGGGTGCGCCACGAAGCTCGATCGTGGTGCGCAGCACCTGGAAGAGCGCGACGAAGACGGGCATCTGGAGCAGCATCGGGAGACACCCGCCAAGCGGGTTGACCTTCTCCGTCTTGTAGAGCTCCATCTGCGCCTTGGCCAGCCCCTCCTTGTCGTCCTTGTACTTCTCCTGCAGTTCCTTCTGCTTCGGCTGGAGGTCCTGCATCCGCTTCATCTCCGAGAAGCTCTTGTGCGTGAGCCGGTAGAAGAGAAGCTTCGTCAGAACCGAAAAGAGGATGATGACGAGGCCGTAGTTCGGGATCACCTTGTAGACCGCGACCAGCGCGCGGAGCATGAGCACCGACAGAGGTCGGGTCACGCGCCAGCCGAGATCCACCGCGGATTCCAGTTCGATCCCGAGATTCGAGATCTCCAGGAAGTCCTGCGGTCCCGCGTAGACGAGGAACGTCTGCTGTACGGACTCACCACTGAACTGCATCGTCGCGTCGAACCCGGTCGTGCGGAGATCCTCATCACCGAAGCGGAGCGCCTCGTTGAACGTTCTCTCGACCGGCGCGACCGCCGCCATGAAATAGCGCGACTGCGACGTGACCCAGGCGATCTCGCCCGCGTCCTTCCTGCTCTCCTTCTTCAGTCCGCCAAGGTTCTGCCTGCTGGCCCCCCCGTCCAGCATCATCACGGACGAGATGGCTCTCTCCTCCTCCTTCCTCTCGGTCGGCATGATTCCCGGCCAGCCCAGACTGAGTTCGCGCCTGGCCGCGGGGCCCGGCGGAACGACGACCTGGACGGTCGTGGAGAATGCGTATGTCGTCGGATCGAATGTGTAGATGCGCGTGATGTTGACGCCGTCGGCACCCATGGACTCGAACCTGAGTGTCGCCGAGGCGCTGCTCTCGTTCAGGTCGATCCGCTCGGGGCCGTTGTAGTCGAAGCTCCTGCGTCTCGCCTCCACGGTCTCCGGACCGTAGCCGACCGCCAGGGGCAGTCCGCGCGAACCCTCGGGGACGAGGTTCACCGCCGCGCTGTCGGCGGCGTCGTACTCGAGGAGCGTCCACGACACGATATCGGCGCCGTGCGTGCTGATCTTCGCCTCATAGATGGGCGTCTCGATGGTGATGACACGCGCGGGTTCGAGGACCGCGTCCGCGACCACGCTCTCCCCCACCACCTCTTCGCTGACGATGTCGCCGGACGGCGTCCGTCTCTGTGCCGGCGCGCCCTCGTCTGCCGCGGCTCCCGGCGAGTCAACCGCGCTCGCCCCGGTGCCATCCACGGCCTCGGTGACGGCCGCGGCCGGGACTCTCCCGCCCTCGAGCTCGGCACGCTGTCTGGCCTGTTGTCCGGCCCAGTAGTTGTAGCCGAAGAGCACGACGAAGATGAGGACAACGGCTATCAGCGCGCGTCTCTGGTCCATGAAACCTCCCGGGGTTCCCCGTTCTTCCGGGGGGCGCGACACGCTCCCTGTGGATGCGCTCGCGCGAGAAGATCGTGCGTTGTGCCGCTCGGTCAGGGCACGGGGTCATACCCGCCATCGGTCCACGGATGACAGCGGGCCACCCTCTTGATAGACAGCCACGCGCCGCGCACGATGCCGTGCGAGGTGAGCGCCTGTGCGGTGTACTCGGAACATGTAGGGGTGTAGCGACAGCTGGCGGGGAGTATCGGCGACACGACGCGCTGGTACGCCCGGATGATCCGGACGAACGCGCGCGTAGCCGCGTGTGGACCCCTCGGCATCGATGCCGAGACCGCCCTCGAAGAAGCAATCGAGGTGTGCATCAATCGTGTGTCCTGGCCACCCGAGGCAGCCGCATCAAAACCCGCTTCAGCCGGTAGCGTCGGAGACCTGCTTCAGAGCGGCTGCGAGCGCGGCCTTGACATCGGCATGAGGCGCTCGAGCCGTGAGGTCAGTGGCTACGAGGACGAGGGTCGCGATTCCTGCAAGATCCTGCTCGGTGGTTCTGAAGACCTCCCGAAGGACCCTCTTGGCGCGATTCCTCTGAACAGCTCCTCCGACTCTTCGTCCCGCCAGGAACGCCAGTCCCGGCGGCCCATCTCCGGCCAGCCAGTGCATACGGAAGTAGCGCGTACGCAACACCTGCCCGGTCCTGATCGTATCGTCCAGGAGCGAACGTTGTCTGATCATCCTGCCCCTGGGCAGTCTGAAGGACGCCACAGCGCACCTACCGGGTCGTCAGTCGCTTCCTGCCTTTGGCACGGCGACGGGCCAGGACCTTGCGTCCACCCGCGGACGAACTGCGGTTCAGAAACCCGTGCTTCCTCTTGCCCCTGCGCTTCTTTGGCTGGTAGGTCCGCTTCATGATTCCCTCAGTGTTGTTCGTTCGCAGTTACGAAGTACATCCAAACCCGATATCTTATCGCGCAGGTGCGCGGGTGTCAAGCGGATTCCGCCCCGCAGGGGGCTGCCCGGCGCGCGGCGGCTTCCGCGTCACGCCCCCTGGCTCCGCACGCTCGGCCCCTCTCTATGTACACAGATCTCCACATCGCCCTCTCCTGTGGTTTTCGCCGTTCGGACAGCGATGATCGGCCTCGGCACGCTCTCCAGCGTCCCCGTTGGACAGCTGGGCCCGCACAAACACCGGCATCCTCCGTGAACGACAGTTCACGGGTGCCCACACCCCCTCCGTCACGCCATCGATCTCTGCACCCTGAGCCCCATCATGGCAGACGGCGACGCGCCCGTCGCAACACGGAAACCCCCAGCGCATGGGCATCACAGCGCATTGTGGAAAAAAGTTCGTGTCAACCGCGAAAAACGCTTGCGCGAAATCGGGGGTGGTGATACTATGCCCCGTCGCCACAGCAGTCGTGCATAACCGGCGATCGCAGGCGGCACACGAAGTCAATGTCAGGCGGCCCCGCGACACTATGGCCAGACCCACCAGAGCGCAACAACAGCGAGTCGTTCGGTGGCCGTCATAACCACACATCAGATGAGAAGTTAGCGCGTTATCCACAATTGGGCGCAGCTGTGTCGATAATCGTGACCCCTGCTTTTCTGCGTCCGCTGCTCGAAAACGCCGATTTTCGCGGATTGACAGCTGAATGCTCAGTGTGTGGATAACTTGTTAACTCTATGTGGGTAACATGAGGACAACATTGACCGCCGGCGACCTCTGGACGCACTGTCTCGAGACCATACGGGAAGAGACCGAAGGACAGAGTTTTCGCACGTGGTTTGAGCCGACCAAAGCCGTCGAGCTCACTGATGGAACACTGAGGATCGAAGTTCCGAACCGGTTTTTCGCCGATTGGCTCGAAGAGCACTACATGACGCTCATCAGCCGGGCGATCGAGGAGCACGCTGGAGAGCCTCTCAAGGCCGATTTCCAGGTCTCCCACCGCCGACCTGACGAATACGAGCCGGTTTCGACACGAAGACCAGCGCCTCCGCCGCTGACCACAGTAGCGGCTGATGAGTGCCAGTTGAACCCACGATATTCGTTCACGACTTTCGTCGTGGGGAATGGCAACCGCTTTGCGCAGGCTGCTTCTATGGCAGTAGCGGAGGCGCCAGGTACTACATATAACCCGCTGTTTATATATGGCGGTGTGGGACTCGGCAAGACCCATCTCATGCAGGCCATCGGACACTACGTCCGCGAGCACCGGCCGGAGATGTCGGTCTACTACGTCTCGTCCGAGACGTTCATGAACGAGCTCATCACATCCATCCAGCGCGGCACGACGCTCGAGTTCCGGGACAAGTACCGCAGCAAGGACCTGCTCCTCATCGACGACGTGCAGTTCCTCGCGGGCAAAGAGAGCACGCAGGAGGAGTTCTTCCACACGTTCAACGCGCTCTACCTCGCCCACAAGCAGATCGTCCTCACAAGCGACAGGCCGCCGAAACAGATCGCGACGCTCGAGGAGCGTCTCGTCTCACGTTTCGAGTCCGGCCTCGTGACGGACATCCAGGCGCCGGACCTCGAGACGCGCATCGCGATCCTCAATCGGAAGGCGGAGCTCGACGGGATCTCGATCCCGAACGACGTCATCCATCTCATCGCCAACAGCGTCTCGACGAACATCCGCGAACTCGAGGGTTCACTCGTAAGGCTTCTCGCGTTCTCGAGTCTCACCGGAAGCGAGATGACGACCGACCTGGCGCAGGAGGTTCTCTCTGAGTTCCTCGGGAAGCCTCGCGGACCGGTCTCGGTCGCACGCATCCAGCAGGCGGTCGCGGAGAACTACGGCGTTCCGGTCGAGAAGATGAAGGCGAGAGGTCGCGCGAGTCAGATCGCGCATGCGCGACAGGTGGCGATGTACCTCGCGCGCGAACTGACGCACATGTCCCTCGCGCAGATCGGTGAGCAGTTCGGTGGACGCGATCACACGACGGTCCTCCACGCGCACCGGAAGATCACCGACGAGTTCGAGAACAACGCACAGACACGTCGCGACATCGAAAACCTCACGCGCATGCTCAAGGTGTAGCGATGCAGGTGAAGGCGTAGCAGATGGAACCCCCAAGTGAACCCTGCCTACGCCGAACGGACGGCCCCGTCTACCAGGACGGGGCCGCCCCGTTTCACGAAACGGACAGTGGATAGCATGTGCGTATCATGTTAGGGAGTGTGAGCATGTTTCCACAGGGGAGGCGTTCTGTTGAGAGCTGTGGAGGACATCCCGAATTGTCCAACGCGATGTTCACAGCCGTCACGCGTGAGGCGCCCGAGAGACATGCCGGTCTGCGGAGCGTTCTCTCTGCACGAGGGTGTAGAGCGGACGGAGTTACCCACAAATCCACAGCCCCTACTACTGCTTCGAACTTTCTATATCAGAGAGTTAGAAGAGTACTTACTGTGTGGATAGCGCAACAGACACCAGGACAACCACCGAGGTCACGAGCGATGAAGACCAGACGCGGAACACCACTCACAGCGATCCTCTCAGGAGTCACGATCGTGATGCTGACATGCTTCGCTCCTCCCGGCTTCGCGGCGGGGGAGAGGACGGCGGCGGCGACCTCGCCCGACGGACGACTCGCCATCATGCTCTCGCTCGAGGACGGCATCCCGAGGTACTCCGTTGCGCGCGACGGGCGCCCCATCGTCGTGCCGTCCGTCATCGGGTTCCGGTTCGCCGACGGCGAGCCGATGAGTCGCGGGTTCGAAACGATGCGTTCCACGACACGGTCGATCGACGAGACCTGGACGCCCGTCTGGGGAACCGACGAGGCGGTGAACGACCGGTGCACAGAGACGGTCGTGCAGCTTGTCAAACCCAGCGGGCGCGAGCTCATCATCACCCTCCGCGCGTACGACGACGGCGTCGCCTTCCGCTCTGAAATGCCCAGCGCAGAGGGGTTTTCGGACTACGAGCTGATTGCCGAGGAGACCGAGTTCCGGTTCGCCGGCGACCACACCGCGTGGTGGATCAAGGCCGACTACGACAGCTACGAACACCTGTGGAACGAGACGCCGCTTTCCGAACTCGATGCCGCGAACACGCCGGTGACGATGCGGACCGAGCACGGTCTGCACCTGTCGGTCCACGAGGCGAACCTGACCCGGTACGCCGGGATGACGCTCAGGCGTTCGGACGAACGCGAGCTCGCGCTGTCCTGCGAACTCGTTCCGTGGCCCGACGGCGTGAAGGTCCGCGGTGCGGCACCGCTTGTCACGCCGTGGCGGACCATCCAGGTGGGGGAGAGCGCGGGCGCGCTCATCGAGT
>CAZRAD010000100.1:5695-10800 GCA_964597945.1 uncultured bacterium | reverse complement strand
GTCTGACTCTGACGCATGATGTTCAGGTCGGCATCCGGCGAGATATCGAAGAACTCGAGCACCTGGTCGAGCATCTCGCGGTGCTGGGCCGTGACGCAGACGCGCGCATCGAAGATGTCGGAACGGCGACTGAGTTCCGCCACGACGGGCGCCATCTTGATGGCCTCGGGACGCGTCCCGAACACTGAGAGGACACGGATCATCCGTCGCGCTCTCCCCTCGCCTCCTCGGTGCTCGACCTGCTGTAACCGTAGTATTTGTAGTCGTAGTAGTACGGGAGCACGTGCTCGAAGTTGTTGACGACGACTCCGATAACGTTGTCTCTCTCGTCGCGCTGGAGTTCGAGACCGCGAGTCACAACCTCGCGCGGCGTCACGCCGGCCTTGACGACCAGCACGACGGCGTCCGTGCGAGCGCCCACGAAGAGCGCGTCGGGTACGGCAACGTTCGGAGCGGAGTCGATGATGACGTGGTCGTACCGCGAGAGAAGCTCCGACATCAGCCTTGAATCGGGGAACGTCTCGACGAGCCGCGTCGGCTCATCTCGCTCGGACCCGGCCGGCAGCACGAAGAGATTGGGGAGCGCCGTGGCCTTCACGTCGCCCTCCTCGAGGTTGCCCCGGAGCAGCGCGTCGGACAGGCCGGTCGAGTTGTCGACCTCCATGACGCGGTGGATCCTCGGCTTCCGAAGATCGCAGTCGATGAGCACCGTCGTCCCGGCATGGTGCCTCGCCAGCGTGATGGCGAGACTCGCAGCGGTCGTCGTCTTGCCCTCACCGCGGTTCGTGCTCGTCACGAGGATCGATTTCGGAGCTCCGTGACCGCTTCTCGCTATCTTCCGCGTCAGACGACGGAACTCGAACGAGATCGGCGTCTCGCGGAGGAGATGCCTGAGGAGCTTCGGATTCCCATCGATCGGTCTGTTCCCCGTCTGGCGGCTCTTCTTCTCGTCCTTCGCGATCTCCGCGAATATGTCGGCGTTCGGTACGGTCGCAAGCGCCGACAGGCCGAGCACCGTCTCGACGTCCTCGACACTCTTGAACGACGAGTCGCCCTGCTCGGTCGCGAGGATGAGTCCCATCCCGATAACGAGTCCGCCGAGCAGAGACAGCCCGATGATCATGACCTTGTCGGGAGCCACCGGCGAGAGCGGCCGCGTCGGTGGTTCGATGACCTCGAACCTGCCACCGGCCCTCGCGGCCTCGAGCGCCTCGTTGATCTGACCGGCCGCCGACTGTTCGAGAAACGCCTCGTAGAGCGCCCGGTTGCTCTCGACCTCCTGCGTCAGGCGCGTCAGCTCGAGTTCCTCTTCGGGAGCATTGGCCACACCCTGCGTGTAGTTCCACATGAGCCGGTTGAGTGTCGAGCGCCTCGCCTCGATCATCTCGACCTCGGCCGCCGCGACGCGCATGTCTGCGAATGCGTCGATGGCGTTCTGCGATGCGCCCGGTGATGCGCTCATCGCCGCGGACCTCGCCGCCGACCGAAGCTGGTCCTTCTTCTCGGCGATGCTCACGGAGAGCGAGCTGATCTCGGGACCGTTGGCCGACAGAACGAGCGCCGGGGCGACCTCCCGCTCGAGCAACGCAAGCTGATCGACCAGCGCGTCGAGTTCAGGGAACTCGCGTCCCATGAGGGTCGTGTAGGTCGTTGAGTCCATGTTGCGAAGATCGGTCCGCCAGCCGTCCAGACGCTGTTGTGCGTCTCCCTTCTCGACCATGGCCTGACTGATGAGCACATCGACGCGACCGACGTTGGCCGCGTTGACCGGGTTCTCGATGCGGCGCCCGGTGATCCTCGAAGACTGATATTCGTGGAGTCTCTGCTCGGCCTCATCGAGCTTCTGCCTGTAGATGACGAGCTGCCGCACGCTGAAATCGTGGACAGCCCGGATCTGTTCGAGCTGCTCGCGGTTCGAGGCTCCAACGAAGGCGTTGGTGATGTGCTGCGCAAGGAGCACCGCGCGGTCAGGGTCGAGATCGCGCACGATGACCTGGAACGCGTTGAGTGATGTCCTGACGACCGCGATCCTGGTCTCGAGGAACCCGACCATCCGCATCTCGGCATACTCCGCCACCGACGCGGCCGGGTCCTTCTCGTGCATTTCCTCAGCCCACTCCTGCACCCCCGGGTCATCCGCCATGTTGAGCGCGCGGACGAGCTCAACAAGGAAAGATGTGCTCTTCGCCTTCTCCTGAAGACGTGAGAGCTGCTCCTCGTGCGGCGACCGCCCAACGAGACGCGCGAGCGGCTCGGACAGCTGCTCCTCGCTCCTCATCACCACCGTACTGCTCGCCTCATAGACCGGGCTGAGCGATATCGAAATGAGATACCCCGCCACACCACCCACGAGCACGGGTATGAGAAGGAGCCACTTCCTTCTCAGCATGGCCCTCATGTAGGTTCTGAGGTCTACGCCTTTCGCTTCCTGTTCGTGCATGTGACCCCCTGTGTCGGCCCGCGGCGCACTCACGGCGGTCCGTGCGGATTGACCGCCGGTTCTCAGATTCCCTCGCTATTCGTTCTGCAGTTCCTCGAGCTCCTTCTGGAGCCTCCGGTCCTCGAGCGTGCTGTCGACCGACAGGTACAGCAGATACGACTGCAGCACGTCGCGCGCGGCGCCCAGGATCGAGCCCGCGCCCGTGAGAATGACCTCGCCGATGCTCGAGTCCTGCGGAGGCACCACGATCCGGTCGCCCGCCGAGACGTAGAACGGTGCAGCGGTCCCGCGTCTCGTGATGGCGGCGAGATCGACATTGGCCGCGACCTGGGACCCCCCCGCGTCCATGATGACGACGACATCCGACAGCGCGGCTTCGCGAGTCGGTCCACCCGACAGCGCCAGCGCCTGGATCACATCCATGCCCTCGCTCGCCGAGTACGCGCCCGGCATGTTCACCTCGCCGATGATGTAGATCATGCCCGGACCTCCGACACTCCCGCCGTAGATGGCGGGGAACTCGATCGTGTCTCCGGGGCGGAGCTCCGGCAGCGAGCGTCCCGCCTCACCGCGCATGTAGGACCCGAGATCGACCGGGACGACCTGCGGCCCCGAGGCTGTCGCCCGGATGATGGATACCGATGAAAGGTCGGCGGACGGCAGCGGACCGCCGGCCTGGCTCATCACCTGGAGAATGTCGGGGATGTGCTCGAAACTGTATCGTCCCGGCATCGCGATCTGCCCCGTGAGGAAGATCGCTCTGCTGTTGAACTGGTCCATCGTGACCGTGACCTGATTCGTCTCACGCGTGTAGTCGCGGAGACGCTGTGTCAGCTCGCGTCCGAGCGATATCGGGGTCAGTCCCTCGGCCATGATCTCGCCTACCGGCGGGAAGGTGATCAGTCCGTTCGAGCGGACCGTGACCGGCCGGTCGAGCTCCGGATGACGCCAGACCGAGATCGTCAGAAGGTCACCGGCGCCGATAATGTAGTCCGTCGTCTGTGTCTTCGCCACGCCCGACCACACCAGGACACTGCAGACCAGAACCATCCAGATAATTGCTCTTGCACGCATGGACCGATCCCCCTCGCCGCGGCGCCTCCGCGCCAGCTGCACCAGTTTGTATCGATATGCCATCGTCGTTCCCGGCCACGGCGTGCCTCAGAGGGCTTTCTGCACGGCAGAACGCCCGCATCGGCAGCGCCGGATATGCACAAAGCTACCAGCACGGCGAATGGCGGTCAACGGAGATAGCGCGAAAGTGTAAGGATTTCCGACATCAGAGAGCATATACGTATGCGTGACATCGACCTAAGCTGTTGTGTACAGGCCGATTACAGAGCTCATTGATGTCGGTGCGTGGTGTCGGACAGGTTGACAGCCCTGCCGGATGCCGCGCTCATCGCCGTCTCGGATGTCTGTAGATGCATCGGATGTGCCATGAACGGCGGCATTGCGGTGGGAACTGCGCGGGGATGGGACGTCCCGGACCGGTGACGAAGCCGCCGGCGCGCCGGTCAGAGAAGCGCCAGCCTGACGATCCTGTCCGTCAGTTCAGGGAAGGTCATCCCGGCGGCCGCCGCGGCCATCGGGACGAGACTCGTGGTCGTCATGCCCGGTACCGTGTTGACTTCGAGGCACGAGGGATCGCGCCCGTCGTCCAGGCGGAAATCGACCCGCGCATAGCCTGCGCACCCGAGCGAGGCGTAGGCGCGGAGCGCCAGTTCGGCGAGTCCCGCCGCGACATCGTCCGGAAGCTCCGCCGGACAGGTGTAGTCACTCCTCCCCGACGTGTACTTGCTCACGTAGTCGTAGAGGCCGCTGTGCGGCTCGATCTCGACGGCCGGCAGTGGCTCGCCGTCGAGAACAGCAACCGTCAGCTCCCTCCCCGGAATGAAGGTCTCAACGAGCACGTGTCGCGAGAACCGGGCCGCCAAAGCGATCGCGTCGGGAAGGCCCGACTCGTCCTGCACGACGGTGAGCCCCACGGTCGAGCCCTGATCGTTCGGTTTGACGACAACCGGGAAACCACCGAGTCCCGCCACGGCGGAGGCGGCTTCATCCTGCAGGAGGTCCGAGGGGAATGACGGAGCGCCCGGAACGATACAGTGCGTCTTCGAACAGCGTCCGGCACAGACGGAGCCTCCGGAGCTCTCGCCGCCGACAACCCTCCAGTCGGGCGTCGGGACTCCGGCTTCACGGAACATGAGCTTCGAGGCTCGCTTGTCCATGGCGATCGCGCACGCGCGTACTCCGGACCCCGTGTAGGGCTTCCCCGCCAGTTCAAGCAGCCCCTGGACCGTGCCGTCCTCGCCTGTCCCACCGTGGAGGGCGACGAACACCACATCGGCCTCGGTCACAGCTGCGCCTGCGACGGCTCTGAGCGCGCTCCCTGTCTCATCAGTCGGTTCGGGTGGCCTGCCGCCGATGGTCGCGGCTGCGATGGCCTCAGGCGCGCCGACCGGAGTGTCGCCGCGCGCCGGATCCACGAGCAGAACGTCGTGGCCGGCCTCGGTCAGTGCTCCCGCGACCGCTCGGCCGGTCGCGAGCGAGACATTCCGCTCGGTCGAGCTGCCGCCATAGAGAACCACGATCTTCATGCTTCCCCCATGTCTCCGCGCCAACCGCTCACCGTTGCCAGGTCGTCGTCCATCAGTCGTCGTCC
>CAZRAD010000100.1:0-5595 GCA_964597945.1 uncultured bacterium | reverse complement strand
TGTCTCCGCGCCAACCGCTCACCGTTGCCAGGTCGTCGTCCATCAGTCGTCGTCCGTCAGCCGTCGTCCGTCAGTCGTCGTCCGTCAATCGCCGTCCGTCAGCCGTCGTCCGTCAGTCGTCTGAGCGATCCGATCACTTCGCTCCCGCGGACCGAAGCCGCGCGACGACCCGTTCGAGTCCGAGCACCTCAGCCGTCTTGCCGAGCGCGGGTCCGTGTGTTCTGCCGGTCAGAGCTGCACGCACGGGCATGAACAGCTCCTTGCCCTTGACGCCCCGCTCCTTCCCGACCGACTTGATGGCCGCCTTGAAAGAGGCTTCGTCAAGAGCTGTCGCCGCCGCTGCCGCCTCCCCGGCGCCCATGAGCGCGTCGGCCAGAGCCGTGAGCAGCCCCGCGGTCTCCGGGGTCGCGAGCCAGTCGGCCGCCTCCGCTTCGACATCGTACTCCACGTCGTAGAGGGGCCTGAGCTCGGTCGGCATGTCGACGAGCCGCTCAGTACTCTCACGAACGAGTTCGACCATCGATTCGAGCCGCGGATCGTCCGCGTCGAGCCCTGCGGCCGCGACGAACGGCCGTGCGTGCTCAAGCAGCGACGCGATGTCATCCTCGCGGATGTGGTGCCCGTTGACCCACATCAGCTTCTGTTCGTCGAACGCCGCCGGGTGCGAGCTCACACGCTCAATTTCGAACGCCTCGGCCATCTCCTCGCGCGAGAGGATTTCCTTCGCCTCGGGATGGGACCACCCGAGCATCGCGAGGTAGTTGACAACACCCGCCGGAAGATAGCCATCTCGACGTGTGTCACCGACCGATGCCGCGCCGTGTCTCTTGGAAAGCTTGCTCCCGTCCGACGCAATGACCATCGATACGTGCGCGAACGCAGGCGGTGTGGCTCCAAGCGCCTCATAGAGCAGGATCTGTCGGAGCGTGTTCGAAAGATGGTCCTCCGCGCGGATGACGTGCGTGATCCGCATCAGCACATCGTCGACGACGACGGCGAAATTGTACGTTGGTCGGCCATCGCTCCTCAGAATGATGAAATCGCCGAGCATCCCGCGGTCGAACGAGACGCGGCCGCGCACGAGATCCTCGATCTCAACATCGTGCTCGGGGCCGCGTACGCGCAGGACCGGGGATCTGCCCTCGGCCTCGTGCGCCTTCCTCTCATCGTCGGTCAGATCACGGCAACGCCCGTCGTAGTGCGGCTCCACCCCTCGGGCGCGCGCCGCTTCGCGGCGCTCGTCGAGCTCCTCGTCCGAGCAGTAGCACGGATATGCGCGTCCCTCCCGAAGAAGCCTGGCGGCCTCGCGCCTGTAGATCTCGCCACGCTCCGACTGCCGGTACGGCCCGAGCTCGCCTCCCACGCCGGGTCCCTCGTTCCAGTGCAGGCCGAGCCACCGGAGGTCGTCGAGAATCGCCGCTTCCGACTCCGGTGTCGACCGCGCGGTATCCGTATCCTCGATCCTGAGAACGAAGTCGCCGCCGGCGTGTCTCGCGAAGAGCCAGTTGAAGAGCGCGGTCCGCGCGTTCCCCAGATGAAGTTGCCCGGTCGGACTGGGCGCGAATCGAACCCTGACACGATCACCCACACGTTCCTCCTTCGCCACACCCACAGCCTCCGCAGCCGCTCTCACCGATCGGCGACGGCACCGCCACCGCGACGGCCGTCGCGGAGATGGCCTTCCCCTCGCCCTCGGGTCCGAGTCCCTCAGTCGTCGTCGCCTTGACGGAGACGGCGTCGACCGAGAGCCCCGCGGCAAGCGCGAGCGCCTCACGCATCGCAGGGATGTACACGGCGAGCTTCGGAGCCTGCGCCACGACGACCGCATCGATCGCCGTCGGGATGAATCCCGCGTCCGCGATGATCCGGACCACGCGCGCGAGAAGCGAGATGCTCGATGCGTCCTTGTACGAGGGGTCGTCCGGCGGGAAGTGAATACCGATATCACCTGCCGCCGCGGCGCCGAGAAGCGCGTCGCATACCGCGTGCGTCAGAACGTCGGCATCCGAGTGGCCGAGCAGTCCCTTCTCGAAAGGGATGTCGACGCCGCCCAGAACGAGTCTCCTTCCGGGTACGAGCTCGTGCCAGTCGGCTCCGAACCCGACGCGCACCCCGCTGAGACCGGTCTCGGCCCCGGCGAGCAGGCGGGCCTCGGCGAGGTCGTCCGCACACGTGATCTTCCGATTCCCCGGATCTCCCTCAACGATCGCCACCGGCGCCCCGGAAAGCTCGACGACACCCGCATCATCGGTGACGTCCCGGTCGCCGAGCGCACCGTACGCCTCCCCGATGACCTCACGGCGAAACCCCTGTGGGGTCTGAACGAGCCTGAGGACCGAGCGGTCGAGCGTCGCGACGACCTCTCCGCTCTCCTCGCGCTTGATGGTGTCGGGTACGGCAACGGCGGGGACGGCAGCGCCGGTCACGGCCGCAGCCTCGAGCACGCGCGCGACCAGCTCGGGTGTTGCGAACGGACGGGCGGCGTCATGGATCAGGACGAACTCGATCCCCTGAGACAGCGCGGACAGTCCTGCGCGAACCGAGTCCTGCCTGCGCTCGCCGCCGTCGACGACTCGCACGACCGGTCGCCCGTCACCGGGTAGAAGCCCTGCCACACGGAGCTGCTCCTCCGCGTGAGCGCGGTGCGCCTGTGGGATGACGACTGCGATCTCGTCGACGAGATCGATCAGCGGGTCCATCGAGACGATGAAGAGAGGGCGAATGCCCAGGAGATGGAATTGCTTGGGCATCGATCCGCCGACCCGGGTCGACGACCCGGCGGCCACGAGCACGGCGCCGGTCCTGTTCACGGAAGCACCTCCCTGACACCGGCGTCGGCCCCGGGACCGTCGGCGAAGAGCTCGCCGCCATCAGCGTCGAGCCGGTGGTCGACCTCATCGCGTCCGCCGCCGGCTCCGCCGCCGCGTCCTTCCCCGCTGCTGGAACCCCGGCGTCTTCGCGGGGACAGAAGCTCGTCGATCGCCTGCCGAACGTGGCCGACCTCGAGGATCTCAACACCCTTGGGTCGCTCGGCCTTCGAGAGAGCCCCGCGCGGCAGCACGATGCGCTTGTAGCCAAGGCGCGCAGCCTCCTGCGCGCGTCTCCCGGCGAGGGCAACCGTCCGCACCTCGCCGCCAAGACCGATCTCCCCGAAGACACACGTGGTCGGGTCGATCACCACGTCCCAGTAGCTCGAGGCGACCGCCAGCGCGATCCCGAGATCCGCCGCGGGCTCTTCGATACGAACACCGCCTGCGATGTTGACGAACACGTCACGGTTCCCGAGGCTCAGACCGGCTCTGCGCTCGAGAACCGCCAGGACGAGCGGAAGCCGCTTCCTGTCGATCCCTGCGCTCGATCGCTGCGGTGTGGCGTAGCTTGTCAGACCGGTGAGGGACTGGATCTCGAGCATCAGCGCGCGCGTTCCCTCGATGCTCGCGATGACGGCCGATCCGGAGACGGGGTCCCGATCCTGCGCCACGAACAGGCTCGACGGGTCGGTGACCTCGGCAAGTCCCATGCCGGTCATCTCGAAGACGCCGATCTCGTCGGTCGACCCGAACCGGTTCTTCACGGCGCGGAGGATGCGGTACGGCAGGCGCTTGTCGCCTTCGAAGTAGAGCACGGTGTCGACCATGTGCTCGAGGATGCGCGGACCGGCGATGGCGCCCTGCTTGGTGACGTGCCCCACGATGAAGACCGGCACACCGCTCTCCTTCGCGAAGCGCACGAGCGCTGCGGCCGACTCGCGGATCTGCGAGACGCTCCCGGGCGAGCCGGTGACATCGCTCGTGAAGACGGTCTGAATGGAATCGAGAATGAGCACGCCCGGCGGAGTCGATGAGGCTGTCTCGATGATTCGGTGCACGTCGGTCTCAGTGAAGACCGAGACCAACGGCGACTCGACGCCGAGCCTCCGCGCGCGCATCCTGATCTGCGCGGCCGACTCCTCACCGCTGACGTAGAGCACGGCCTCGCCCGAACGGGCGATCGCGTCGCTCATCTGGAGAAGGATGGTCGACTTTCCGATGCCCGGATCGCCGCCGACGAGAACGACCGCTCCTGCAACGATGCCGCCGCCGAGAGTGCGGTCGAGTTCGCCGATACCGGTGGGCAGACGTTCCTCCCGTGACTCGCCGATGTCCGTGAGCCGGATGGGAGGATCGGAGACCGGTCGTCTTCGGGCCGCCACCTGCTTCGACCGCGAGCCCGTGGCGACTTCAGACTCGACCATCGTGTTCCAGGCGCCACACCCCGGACACTTGCCATGCCACTTCGCCGACTCGTGGCCGCAGTCACCGCAGAAAAAGACCGTCTTCCTCTTCACGTTCTTCACGCGCTGCCTCCCCGCCTCATCACCACCACCGCCTAGAAGATCGAGAACGCTACGAAGCTCTTTGGGTTCTCGCTGATGCGCGCAACGAGTTCGCGGAGCTCCTTGACGGTCGCCAGGAACTCATCGTGCGCTTCATCTTCGTTGATCAGCTTGCCGAGCGTCCCCTCGCCGCCCTCGACACGCGTGATGATCGTGTCGAGCGACGCCGAGATGGTCTCCAGTCGGCCGGCCACCTCGACGAACGAATCGGATGCCTCGGCCATCGAATCGATGGCGTCGGCCGCTGGGTCCCTCTTCATCTCGACAAAGTCCCGAACATCGGCGGTCATGGCCTTCAGGTCCACGAGCGCCTCGTTGAGACTGATGGTCGCCTCCTCGGCGTTCGACATCGTCCGGCGCACCTGCTCCTTGCCCTCGGTGTCGTTGAGGATCTCGTCCGCCGCGTGAAGCACGCTGCGAATCTCGGTCAGCGCGTCGCCCATCTCGCTGACGACGTCGTTCATGCCCTTCTCGTTCTTGCCCATGATCACACTGCCGGGGTCGATGTGGACCGAACTCGTCCCGGGCCTGACGCCCACGTGCTTGGCCCCGAGGAAGCCATAGCTTCCGACGACGATCTCGGAGTCCACGGGAATGAGGATATCCGGCTCCACGCTGACCGACGCTCGCACGTAGCCGTCCTCCACAAGCGTCAGACTGGAGACCGAGCCCGCCTCCAACCCCGCCACCGTCACCTTATCCCCGGGATTGAGTCCGCCGACCTCGCGGAACATCACATCGAAGGTGTAGCGGTCGTCGCTGAACGTCGCGCCGCTCAGCCAGAGGATGCCGACGACCAGCAACACGATGCAGATCGTGAGCATGATGCCGACGCGTACTTCGTTTCCTCGCTGTGCCATTTGCCGCCTCCGCACCTAGAAACTGACTGTGAAATCGGGCTCGGGCCGATCGCGGTTCGCGTGACCCCTGGCGATGAAGTTCCTCACGGCTTCCTGTTCTGTGCTCAGAAGCTCGTCGGTCGTCCCGACGAACTCGATCCGTCCGCTCTCTACAAGCGCAACGCGGTCTCCGATGAAGGTCGCGCTGTGAAGATCGTGTGTGACGACGATCGAGGTCGCGCCGAGCTCCTTCTGCGTGTCGCGGATGAGTTCGTTGATCTGCTCGGCCATGATGGGATCGAGCCCTGTCGTGGGCTCGTCGTACAGAATGACGTCGGGGTCGAGCGCGATCGCCCGGGCGAGCGCCACGCGCTTCTTCAT
>CAZRAD010000099.1:5994-10951 GCA_964597945.1 uncultured bacterium | reverse complement strand
GGGCGACCGCGTGAGCGCGGGCGATCTCATGGTCGAGATGACCGGGGAGCAGCTCACGCAGACGAAGGCGCAGTTCGTCTCGGTGGAAAAGGACTGGGAGAGGATGACGCGGCTTCTGGAGGCCGGTGCGGTGACCCAGCAGGCGTTTGATCAGGTTGACGCCGCGTATCAGGCCGCGAAGGCGGGGTACGATCTCGTGCGCGAGAGCACGCTGATCCGAGCCCCGTTCTCAGGCGTCGTGGCGGCGACCTACCTGGAGGAGGGCGAGGTCTTCGTTCTCATGCCGGGTGGCAGCTCGTCGACTCCCGCCATCGTCGAGGTCGTTCAGATGGACAAGGTCAAGGTGGACATCGCGGTCTCCGAGCGGGACCTGCCGGAGGTTCGCGAGGGTCTCAAGGCGCAGGTGACGGTTGCGAGCTACCCCGACCGCGTGTTCGAAGGCACGGTCAGTCTCGTGGAGCCCGTCATCAGCTCGATGACGCGGACTGCGAAGGCCGAGATCGTCATCCCGAACCCCGATGAGGTTCTCCGCCCGGGGATGTTCGCGCACCTGACGCTGGAACTCGCGCCGCGCGACGTGCTCCTTGTGACGCACGATGGTGTCCTCCAGCAGGAGGGAACGGGCCGCTACTTCTCAATGCTCCATGAGGATGGTCACGCGAAGCGCGTGGACGTCGTTCTCGGGCATAGCGTAGGCGAGCACCATGAGGTACTTGCCGGGCTCGAGGCGGGACAGACCGTCATCACGACCGGTCGCTACCGTCTTGCTGACGGAGCGAGGGTCGCGGTCCAGGAGAGGGAGGGTAACCGATGAACCTCCCGCAGTTGGCGGTTCGCCGTCCGGTCACGGTCTTCATGATCTATCTCGCGATCGCGCTGTTCGGGCTTCTTGCGATCACGAGGACGCCGTTGGATCTCTACCCCGAGATGGAGTTCCCGACCGTCGCGGTAATCACGCTCTATCCCGGTGCCGGCTCTGAGGATGTTGAGAACGGTGTCACCAAGCCGCTCGAGGACGCGGTTGCGACCGTGAGCGGTATCGACGAGATCTCCTCGGTCTCACAGAGCAATATGTCGGTCGTTCTGGCCAACTTCGAGTGGGGCACGAACCTCGACGAGGTCTCGAACGACATCCGTTCCGCCGTCGATATGGCGAGGGACGATCTCTCGGACGGGGCGGAGGCGCCGCGGCTGCTCAAGCTGAGTGCCGACATGGCGCCCGTCGTCGTGCTCGCCATCAGCGCCAACGAGAGCTACGAGAGCCTCAACTATATTGTCGAAAACGAGATCGGTGACAGGCTCAGGCGCGTTCCCGGCGTCGCGATGGTCAGCGTGATGGGCGGGCCGCAGCGCCAGATCGAAGTTCGAATCGATCCGCAGCGGCTGCACGCATACGGCCTATCGCTCGAGCAGATCGGATCCGTGCTCGCAGCCGAGAATCTCGACTTCCCGGTCGGGACGATCGACCAGGGTGATTCCGAGGTCTCCATCCGTGTCCCGGGCGAGTTCACCGAACTTGATCAGGTCGAGGGGATCGTGGTCGGCCAGCATATGGGATCACTCATCCATCTTGGTGACGTCGGTGAGGTCGTTGACGGCTTCGCCGATCAGAACATGCAGGCGCGGTCGAACAACCGACCAGGCGTCATCGTGTACATGCAGAAGCAGTCGGGCGCCAACAGCGTCGAGGTCGCGACCGCGATCAAAGCGGAGGTGGAGCGCATTCTGCCGACTCTTCCGTCCGACGTTGAGATCGAACTTCCCATGGACTCATCGGAGTCGATCACGAGCTCGCTGTCGACGCTCATCACGGCGGTGATGTTCGGTTTCCTGGCCGTGCTCATCGTCGTGCTTCTCTTCCTCAGACGCTTGCGGAGCACGATCGTCGTGGGCATCACGATTCCGGTGTCGTTCCTTATGGTCCTCATCTTCATGAACGCGATGGGATACACATTCAACTCGATCAGTCTGATGAGTCTGGCGATCGCTATCGGCATGGTCGTCGATGCGGCGGTCGTCGTGCTCGAGAACATCACCCGTCACGTGGAGGCCGGAGAACGCGTCAGTGAGGCGTCGATCTTCGCTCCGTCCGAGGTCGGGCAGGCTCTGATGGCATCGGCTCTGACGACGATCGCCGTGTTCATTCCCATGATCTTCGTGACCGGCATCGTCGGGGTCATGTTCAACCAGCTGGCGCTCATCATCGTCGTGACGATCGCGGCGTCGCTGGTTGTTGCGCTGACGCTGACACCCGCATTGACATCGACCTTCATGAGAAGGTCTTTCGATGCGCAGAAGAGCAGGAGCAAGGGGTTCTTCGAACTCGGTGAGCGCGTGCTCCAGGGCGTCGAGAAGTGGTACTCGGGTCGGCTCAAGGCCGCGCTCGCTCACAAGGGACGCGTCGTTCTCATTGCCGTTCTCGTCTTCGTCGGGACGATGATGACGACCGGGACCCTCGGGACCGAGTTCTACCCGGAGGAGGATGGCGGCTACGTCAGCGCCATCATCGAGCTGGCGCCGGGCACCAGGCTTGAGCGCACGGTCGAGGTCATGGGTGACGTCTCCGCGTATGTCGAGGCGACCATTCCGGAGCGCGAGCACTACTTCTTCCGGAGCGGCCAGACCGAGAGTGGTTTCGCCGCGCTGATGGGGGAGAAGGAGGGATCGAACGTCGCCGAACTCGGGGTCAAGCTCGCGAAGAAGGCAGACCGCGAGCGCTCGAGCTTCGAGATCGCCGAGGATGTCCGCGAGTATCTCCGTACGATCCCCGGCGTTCTCAGTCTCGAGGTCACCGGTGAGAACCCGATGAGCAGCGCCATGGGTGGGGGTGCCGCGGTCGAGATCGAGGTCTACGGCGACGACCTGGCGGAGCTGAACAGGGCCGCCGAGGACATCCGCGATGCGGTGCAGACGATCGAGGGGACGCGCGACGTCCGTCTAGACCGCGGTGAGCCGCTCGAGGAGCTCCACGTCATCGTCGACCGGGAGAAGGCGGCGTCGCTCGGACTCAACACGGCCATCGTGGCGTCGGCGCTTCGCGCGCAGGTCTACGGTCTGGAGGCGACGCGGTTCAGCGGAGAGGGCGAGGAGTGGAACATCCTGCTCCGCGCCACGGAGGACGGGCGCAGCAGCGCCAGGGACATCCTCGCGCTTCCGATTACAACGCTCACGGGTCAGACCGTCACGCTGGCGGCTGTGGCTGAACTCGTGCCGGGCACCGGCCCGACGGTCATCAACCGGCTCGACCAGCAGCGGATCGTGACCGTGCTGTCTGATCTTCACGGGACGAGTCTGAACAGGATCAAGCCGCTCATCGAGTCGAGGATCGATGAGCTTAATCTACCGCCCGACATCGATATCGCGTTCGGCGGCGACGTTGAGGAGATGGCGGACTCCTTCAAAGACCTCACGCTGCTGCTCGTGCTTGCCATCGCGCTCGTCTACATCGTGATGGCGGCGCAGTTCGAATCGTTCCGCGGACCGTTCATCATCATGTTCTCGATCCCGTTCGCCTTCGTCGGTGTCATCTGGGCCTTCCTGGTGACCGGGACGACGCTCAACATGATCTCCTTCATGGGCATGATCATGCTGATGGGTATCGTGGTCAATAACGCCATCGTACTCGTGGACTACGCGAACATCATGCGGAAGCGCGGCAAGAGCATCTACGATGCACTCGTGATCGCCGGACAGCGGAGGCTCAGGCCCGTGCTCATGACGGCGTCCACGACGATGTTCGGCATGCTGCCGCTTGCGCTCTCGCGCGGTGAGGGCGCCGAGTCATGGAACCCGCTCGGGATCGCCATGATCGGCGGACTGCTCGTGTCGACCGTCGTTACGCTTCTCCTTGTGCCCATCCTCTACAGCATCTTCGAGGGGCGAGGCAAGAGACAGGGGGTGGAGGTTTGAAGCTGGTCTTCATGACGTACTACGTGGGTATGCATCGGGACGTGCGCGAGATCCTCGATCACTGCGGCATCACGAGCTACACGCGCTGGGCCGAGGTCACGGGAAAACTGAGTTGCGGCGAGCCGCGCGAGGGGACCGACGTGTGGCCGGGGTACAATACAGCGCTTCAGGCCGTACTCCGTGAGGAGACCGCGAAGAAGCTCGAGACCGCAATTCGCGAGTACAACGCCGCGCAGCGCGGCGATGAGCGTGTCGATGCGTACTTCCTGGAGATTCAGTCCGTCGTCAGGGCTGCTGACGAGTTCGAGACCTGCGGTGGAGGAGAGTAGGGCGCACCGCGGTGGCGGAAAGAGGTGGAGCCTGCGCAAGGCGGGAAGACGCTGTGGCTGACGCAGCGAAAAGCGGCGGGAGAGGACACAAAGTCCAATCCCGCCGCATTCCTTTGCGCGTCGTCTGCCCGATGACTATTCGAACGGCTCCACGCGGCACGATGCATCGTCCGACCCCGTGCTCTCGGGATACTCATCGAACAGCTTGCCCCACGGGCTCTCGCGCTTCCACTGCTCGACGACCGGCGTGCCGTTCCTCGGATACCAGAATCTGTCGTGGTAGGTCTCGCTCGCCCAGATGAACATCTTCACGATCGGTGTCTGGAAGAGGAGCTTCTGGAAGATCTTCAGCGGCGACCGCCACAGCAGCATGCCTGTGCCGGTGCCGAGGTTCACGCCCACCTTGAATCCCCAGCGCTCGTCCGCGACCTCGGGCATCCCCACGATCTCGATCTTCCTCGGGTCGCCCTGCCCCAGTCCGCGCTCCGTCGCGTGCGCGATGTAGTCGATCGACATCGGATCGAACCCCATCATCTGCGCGGCCACCGCGTCGATCGCCACCTGATCGGATGATGCGAGGATGACGTCCTTCTGATGCGGGATGAGCGTTCGCGGCCCCGGACCGCTGCCAGCGGTCGTTCCGTCCATCGTGCAGAAGACGCCGGTGTGGATCTCCTTCTGGATGGCCAGAAGGTCAACGATGGTGTCGTGGATCCACG
>CAZRAD010000099.1:0-5894 GCA_964597945.1 uncultured bacterium | reverse complement strand
GTGTGGATCTCCTTCTGGATGGCCAGAAGGTCAACGATGGTGTCGTGGATCCACGTGTGGGTCATGTGGCGGTTGACGTTGAGCAGACCGCCGAATGCGTTCTTGAGCGCCCCTGTCGTGACCGTGTAGCTGTGCGTCTTGACCGTGGGCAGGTGGACGATGTTCTTGTCGAAGAAGTAGTCGGGCAGGTAGATGCCGTCCGGGAAGACCTTGTCGAGCACGGCCATCTTCGCCTTGGGCTGATACTTGATCCAGCTCATGTCCTCGGATTTGAAGTTGTACTTCTTCGGAACGCCGTACTTCTCGAGGACCGGACCGAACCTGTTGTAGCGGTCGCCGAGGTCGCAGATCGTCACGACGGTCTTGTTGTGGACGTCGACGAGATCATCGAACCCCTGTTCCTTCAGCGCGAGGATGGTTCCCTCGAGCTGCCACGGGGTCGTGTTCGAACCTGGGTACATCAGGTGCCAGCTGATGTTGTCCTTGAGGATGGTCGTCGCGGACGCGTCGAGCGCGTCACGAATCCCCGCCAGCTCGCAGAGCCGGCGGTAGTCCTGAAGAACGGTGTCTGGTTTCGTCCGGAGCACTGCAACTCGGGATGCCGACACGGGACGCTCCTTGTGCTGGAAGCGGTCTGACGCGTGAAGGCGGCCTGCCACCCGGCACGCCGCCCCCCACGATCATCTGGTGCCGAAGGGGGGACTCGAACCCCCACAGGGACTAGCCCCACTGCGCCCTGAACGCAGCGCGTCTACCAATTCCACCACTTCGGCACGAATCGTACAGACCACTATATTAGTGTCGTTCGCCGGCATCGTCAAGCCGGAAGGGTGGTGCCGGCGTGGGTGTGCGCCCCGGCGTCCCGGATGGGCAGGTCGGGACATGCGAGCGCTTGACGATTGACACGCTGTGTAATCTGTGATATTCTCTGGGTAATGGCAGCAAGGCCGGCGGACGGACGTACCAGGGTCTCGGGGGCTTGGCCAAAGACCGCACGCTCCCATTGTCGACATAGCCCGCCCGCGATTCCCCACGCCGTTGCCGGCCACGAGTTCACGCGCGAGATCGGCCCGAAGGCGTACGGCGGTCGAGCATCGCGAGTACATACCCGCCCGAGGCGGGGCCGGCTCTTGCCGGTATGAGCATGAGAGGCGGGGGACATGTTCCCCGCCTCTCTGCTTTGCCCTGAGTGTCCCCTCTGATAGCATGCTCAACACCGATTCGAACGAATGCGAACGCTCGCGCACACGGCGGAGAGCCGAGGGGCGTCCGGGGGCGGGCGCGAGGGCCAGGCGGATGGACATGTCTTGCTCGTGGCAGATGGGAGCAGCACAGTGAGCGGTGATGTCAGAGTCGTGGCGAAGAACAAGAAGGCGCGACACGACTATCATGTAGTAGACACCCTCGAAGTCGGGATCGAGCTGAAGGGGACCGAGGTGAAGTCGGTCCGTGACGGCAAGGTGCAGCTTGTCGACGGGTTCGCGCGTGTTGAGGGCGGTGAGCTCTATCTCCACAACGTGCACATCAGCCCCTACGAATACGGCAACCGGTTCAACGTCGACCCGAGGAGGAAGCGGAAGCTCCTCGCACACAAGGCGCAGATCCGGCGTCTCGAACGCCAGGCTGCGGCGAAGGGGATGACGATCGTCCCGCTCTCCGTCTACCTCAGTCGCGGGCGAGTGAAGATCGAACTTGGGACCTGCCGCGGCAAGCGCCGATACGACAAGCGACACACGATCGCCGAGCGCGATGCCAGGCGCGAGATGGAACGCGCAACCAAGCGCGCGAGACGCGGGGAGGATTGATGCGGGCGAGGCAGAGCAGTCGAGTCACGGCCCACAGAGCGCGCACCCTGGACGCACTCGTCGTCGTGGCCGCCGCGGCTGCGCTGTTCATACTGATGGTCCCGGCCGCGGCCTCCGTGCGTGTCATCGTCGACGGGCGCGGTGGCGCGGTGCTCGTGGACACGCGCACCATAGATGATGTGACGTACTTCGATCTCGCGGGTCTGGCGACGGCCGCGGGCGCGTCCAGGCACTGGGACGCAACGACGCGAAAGATGGTTCTCTTCGTCGGGCAGCGGCGCGTGTCGCTCGCCATCGACACTCCCTTCGCCGTGCTCGACAGGACGATCGTCAATCTCCATCGGCCCGTTCTGATGCGCGACGGCGAGATCTGGGTCCCGCCGCGTTTCGTGACCGGACCGTTCGCGCAGGCGCTTCATGCGAGCATCGAGTGGGCGCCGGGCGACGCCGACATCGCCGCGGTCCCGCTGGGAACCGACGTCGTGTCCGTCGCGCTCGAAGACCGCGCTGCCGGGACGGCCGTCATCATCGGGACGTCGACGCCCGCCGACTTCTCTGCGTCGAGTTCGGTGCGCGGCCTGATCACCCTCGTGGTTCTCGGTGCATCGCTCCCGGACAGCCTGACGCTCGATGCGGGCGACGGACTGGTCGAGAGCGTCGAGCTCGCAGCCGAGCCGGACGGCGTAACCGTCCGCATCGCGACCGACCCGGCCGCGAGAACGTACGCGGCGGACGACTTCGGACCGCCGTATCGTATCGAGGTCCTCGTCGAGGAGGGGAGCATCGCGACGACGGCCGGTTCCTCCATTCCGATCCCGTCTCTCCGACCACAGCGACGTACGGGAGGCCGCGCTGAGGAGCCGGTGGAGGACGGACTGTCGACCGTGATGATCGACCCCGGTCACGGCGGGAACGATGCGGGATCGGTGGGGCCGAGCGGTCTGACGGAGAAGGAGGTCACGCTCGGCGTTGCCCGGGAGCTGGCGCGTGCGCTCCAGCGCGAGGGATACTACGTCTTCATGACACGCAGCTCCGACTCCTTCGTTCCCCTGCAGCGACGCGGCGAGATCGCCAACATGACGGAGGCCGACGTTTTCGTGAGTCTGCAGTGCGGTGCGTGGCACTCGTCCGCGGCATCCGGTTTCCAGGTGCACTTCCACTCTCGTGAGGGCAATCAGCACCGCGTGGCGACGGGGGGGCTCGTACGCGATTTCCCCGGAGCTGTCTCGCCGCAATCCGAGGGCCATCTCTGGGACCGGGTGCACCAGGGTCACACCGGCGACAGTATGACGCTCGCGCGTCGCATCCACGACGCGCTGGCGCGAGTCATCGACACTCCCGACCGCGGAGTCTCCGGCGGACAGGTCGCTGTCCTCGCCGGCTGCGGGATGCCGGCTGCGATGGTGGAGATCGGGTACATCACGAATCCCGCGGAGGAGGATCTCCTCGGCGATCCGGGATACAGACAGGAGCTCGCGCGCGGGATCGCGCGCGGGATCACGGGATTCATGGAGGAGCGCGAGGAGGTGAGGGAGTGAGCAAGGCAAAACCGATCGTGCTGGCCGGCGTTCTCGTCATCGTCGTACTGGGTCTGGTCTTCGCCCTTCGCGAGCAGAGCCCGGTCACCGGGTTCGAGGCGGACGACGTCGTGCTCGAGGAGGTCGGTGACGGCGTCCAGTCAGTCATTCTCGCGTTCGCCGACCGCGGGGCGAGCAGGATCGTATCGGAGCGACGCGACATCGTCGTCCCGGACGACCGATCGGGCAAGGCGCGCCGGATTCTGGAGGAGCTCGCTGAAGGTCCCGAGGAGAACGGCGTGGCCACCCTGCCACGGGGCACGCGCGTTCTCTCCGTCGTGTTCGATGACGCGGGCGGCGTCTATGTTGACTTCTCGCAGGAGCTTGTCTCCGAGCACCCCGGAGGAAGCACGGGCGAACGGTTTACGATTCGCTCGATCGTGGGAACCCTCCACAGGAACTTCCCCGATGTGGAACGCGTTCAGTTCCTCATCGAGGGCCGGGAGATAGAGAGCATCGCCGGGCACTACGACGCCGGCGAGCCGTTTGAGGTATCGCAGTTCGGTGAGTGATGGACTCGCGCCGCATCGTCACGAGTGCGCGACCGGGTGACGGATCCTCCGATCCGAACGTGAGCGACACGAGGGGAGCATGATGAGCACAGCCGCCAGTCCCATCGGCGTTTTCGATTCCGGCATCGGCGGACTCACCGTCGTCGCCGAGATCATGCGGCAGCTGCCGAACGAGGAGATCGTCTACTTCGGCGACACGGCGCGTCTGCCCTACGGACCGAAGTCGAATGAGACCGTTGCGCAGTTCGCCATGCAGGACACGCGGTTCCTGCTCTCGCATGACGTGAAGATGGTCGTCGTCGCGTGCAACACGGCGTCATCGGTCGCGGCGGATCGTCTCAAGCAGAGCTTCGACGTGCCCGTCATCGGCGTCATCTCACCGGGCGCTCTCGCGGCGGTCTCCGCGTCACTGACGGGGCACGTCGGCGTCATCGGGACCGAGGGAACGATCACGAGCCACGCATACAAGCGGGCCCTCCACCGCATCGACCCGGAGATCGAGGTCATCGAGAAGAGCTGCCCGCTGTTCGTGCCGCTCGCCGAGGAAGGGTGGACCGACCGCGAGGTCACGCTTGTCATCGCGCACGAGTATCTTACACCGCTCCGCGACGCGGGTGTGGACGTCGTCGTGCTCGGGTGCACACACTACCCCATTCTGAAGCAGACGGTCGGCAGGGTCTTCGGCCCATCGGTGACGCTCATCGACTCAGCCGAGGAGACGGCGAGGGACGTGGCGCACGTGCTCACGGAGCTGCACATCGCGAACACGACAGGCCGAGTGCCCCATCATCGCTTCTTCGTCAGCGACGTGCCGCACCGTTTCCAGGAACAGGCGGAGCGATTCCTCGGGCGGTCGCTTCCGGAAGTCGAGCTCGTGACGATCGATGAACTGACCGCGATGTCAGGGTAGCTGCGGAACTGGATGTCGGGGCAGGTACGGAGCTTGGCGATAGGAGAGACGATGCGACTCGTTCTTGCGACGCGCAACGAGCACAAGGTACGCGAGATCAGGGATATTCTCGACGGGCTCGATGTCGAGTTGCTCTCGTTCCACGACCTCGCCGACCTCCCGGATGTCATCGAGGATGGCGCGACGCTGGATGAGAACGCCGTGAAGAAGGCGGTCGAGGTCGCTGGTGCAACAGGGCATCCAGCGCTCGCTGATGATACGGGTCTGGAGGTCGATGCGCTGGACGGCGCACCCGGTGTCTACTCCGCACGGTACGCTGGTCCGGCGTGCGATTCCGACGCGAACAACACCAAGCTCCTCGCGGAGCTCGATGGCGTGGCCGACCGCGACCGTCGCGCCGCGTTCCGATGTGTTGTCGCGCTTGCGACACCGGAGGGTCTCATCGGTGTGGTCGTCGGCACGACGGCGGGGCGAATCACCCGTGAGCGTCACGGCGGCGGTGGGTTCGGGTACGATCCCCTCTTTCGACCGGACGGATACGACCGGACGTATGCCGAGATGAGCGCTGAAGAGAAGAACGAGATCAGCCACCGCGGACGTGCTGTGCGCGCGTCGCGGGCGCTCGTCGAGGAGCTCCTGCGGAGCGTGTGAGCACATGCGAATCGGGCGGCCGGGGACCGCGGAGACGGGCGTCTTCCGTGTCTCCCCGAGGCTCAGCATGAATGCTGTAACTGGTGGTTTGTAGGTAGGTTACAAGTTTTTCACGCCGCGGCAGCGGTTCTTCTTGCGCGCCGCTTCGGCGCCATGGTAAAATCCGTTCTGTCAGCAGCATCACGCAGACATAGTGATTGATCTGGCCGACTTGGCTTCCCTTTTGGAGTCAAGTCGTTTTGTGGCCGCGGACCTCCCATTGGGCCGCGGCCACGCCTAGTGGTCCCGGTATCGGCGGCAGCGAGCGTCGGACTACCGACGGGCGGGTGCGCTTGACAGCGCGCGTCGGGCTGAATACTATTGAATGCTACCGTAGCCCAACGGGGCGTGGCGCAGCCCGGTTAGCGCGCCTGCTTTGGGAGCAGGAAGTCGGAGGTTC
>CAZRAD010000098.1:0-10970 GCA_964597945.1 uncultured bacterium | reverse complement strand
CACATGGCTGAGAGCATGGTATTCCTGTCCGACCAGCGGACTGTCCTGCTCCCACATGATGGCGATCTGCCCACTGCCGGCGATGAGCCCGGACAGCTCCGCGGAGCTGAACGTGTAGGAACCGGTGTTGGGGACGTCGATGTTCACACCGTCGAAGTGCCCATCGGCAAGCATCACGATGTTGACCGTCGAGCCGAGAGCGCTGCCATCCCAGTTGAGCGTGAACCCGTCGAGCGACAGGACCGGATCGTCACCCAGGCCGGTCATCAGAAGGGTGCTGTTCATGACGGTGACCGGGACGTCGAGCGACGGTACATCGTTACTCTCCGTCACTACGAGATCGTACTCGGCACCGGGTGTCAGGAACGTGCCGTTCATCAGGTCGAAGTACACGTAGCCGTCGTCGTCCCACGTCATCTCCCACGCGCCGAAGGTCACACCCCCGGCCTGCAGGGGAGTGACGGGATCCTCATCGACGACCGAATCGAAGCGGGCCGTGACACCATCAGTGGTCGTGTCGAATCCATACATGCTCGTCGTGGACCTGGAGATCTGAACGACGGCGTAGACACCCTCTCCGGGCTCCGGCACCGCCGCGACGAAATTCGAGAGACTGGCCACCTCGGCCTCGACGATGTCCTGGTCCTCATCCACGTCGCTGTCGAGCACGGTCCAACTCGACCCGTCGTGCTTGAGAATGACGACGCCGCTCTCCGGTGCTCCGTCCAGGTCGTTCGGGTCGTACGAGAGCTCCATGGTCGCGGTTGGTGAGAATGTCGTGCCCGCCGGACCAACGGTGTACACCGGCGACAGCGTGATGTACCCCTCGGGTGCGGTCGGGGGAGAGCCGTTGATGGAGGCGGTGAAGATGGTCGTCTCGGTCAGGGAACCCGCCGGGATGACGAGCCGCCCGTCATTCCCCAGAAGTACGATGCCGCCTTCAGGGCCGATCACGCCCGGGGTGTCCACCATGTTAACGAGCTTGCCGCAGACCGTGTAGGTCGCGATGTGGCTGTTGGGGTCGTAACCGGTCACAGCCGTCAGGTTTCGTACGTTGTAGTAGCCCAGGTCCAGGTAGTACACACCCGGGTTCAGGCCGGAGAGCTCCGCCTCTGTGAAGGTATACGAGCCGGTGTTCGGCGCCTCGATCTGCAGCACCTCCATCTCGTTGGTCACGAAAGCGATGTCGACGGTGCCGGCCGATGTGCCGTCCCACTGCAGCGTGAAGCCGGTGAGGGACACCGGATCGAGGTTCCTGATGTTCCTGATCGTCGGGCCCACATCGACCATCTCGATGGACTCATCGAGAGCGGGGACCTCGAGACTGGGCGTGACGACGAACCTGTAGTCGGCTCCGAGGGTCAGGAACTCCATCTCCTCGCTCTCGTCATAGTAGCCGAGACCATCCTCCTCCCAGACCAGAGGATCGCCGTTGCAGGTGACCGAGTCCGGGTGCATGGGCTGCACGACGCCGGACATGTTGACTATGCTGTCGAAGCGGGCGACGATGAGGTCGGAGTAGATGTCCACGGCGGGATCCTGAGCGTAATTGATCATCCGCACGACCTCGAAGACTGCGAAGACACCGTCGGCTTGCTCGGTTGCGGGGCCCGTCACGACGAAGTCGGACAGGCTGGTGATCGATGCGACCAGACCGTCGAGGTCCCTGTCGATGGTCGTGGGGACCGGCGTCCAACCGTTGCCGTGATCGGCGTAGATGATGAGGGTGTTGGGGTCGAGGCCGCTGAGGTCGTCCTCGTCGTAGTACAGTGTCAGTTCGGCCGCCTCGTTGAACGTCGTTCCTGACGGACCGATGCGGTAGACGGGCGACTTGAGATCCCGGGTCTGGACCATGGGAGTGTGGTTCGACCCGGCGTCGGTCATCGTGAACTCGACGTCGCTGCCGAGCGCGCCCTGCGGGATGCTCAGGGAGGCCTCATCGGTGATCTCGATGGTCCCTCCAGTACTGCCGATGGTCTCGCGTACGACGGTACCGGACGGTCCTGCAACATCGTCGCCGCTGCTGCTGCAGCCTGCGATGAGACCGATCACCACAAGGGCCGCGGATAGAAGCAGACACCATGAAGTGCGACGCATCTCTTCTCCTCCTGAACAGGGTGGGCACGTTTGAAGCGGTGCATTCGAATATCCTCATTCAGCACCAGCAATGGTAGCACGGTCGAGTGGATAGCGGAATGTCGAACTCCCGCAAAGTGGTTGAGCCAAAGATAAAGCTGGGTCTGCTGCCACGTCTCGAGGGTCCATGTGCTGGGGTCCAGAGAGCAGGCCGATGGGGTAGTCTGCGGGTTCCTCCGCGAGTCCTATCGCGCCTGGCCCCGCCGGGGGAACCCCTGGCATGGGATATGGTTCGTATAGCAATTGCTTGCATGCGAACGATATCTTCGGTAGATTCGTCGTGTGGCGTCGCGCGAGCTTCTGTGAGAGAGGAGGGTGCATTGGACTACTTCACAAGACGAGAGCTCGAGCTCCTGATGCGGGAAGACGATGCCCCGTGCATATCGATCTATATGCCGGCGGAGCGATCCGGGTTCGGGTCGGAGAAGGAGAGAATCCTCCTGAAGAACCATCTCAACGATGTCAGAGATCAGCTGGAGTCCCTTGAGAAGACAGAGGATGAGATCCGCTCTCTTATGAAGCCTCTTGAGCAACTTCTGAAGACGGTGTCGTCCGGACCGTGTGGGTGTGATGGTATCGCCGTCTTCCGTTCGCCCGAGGTGTTCAGGCGGTTCAGGCTCGGCGTGGGATTCGAGCCGCTGGCGGTCGTGTCCGACCGGTTTCACATCAAGCCGCTGTTGCAGTTGCTGACAGCCACCGGCTCCTTCTACATTCTCGCCCTGTCGAGAGGAGCGGTGAGATTCTACCACGCCACCGGTCAGCGGATCTCCGAGGTGGAGCTGCCGGACGCCCCGGAGAGTATCGAGGACACGCTGCGATTCGACGATCCCGAGAAGCAGTTGCAGTACCACACCGGGACACGCGGTCGCGGCGCGATGAGGCCGGCCCTGTATCACGGGCAGGGCGTGGGTACGGATGATTCCGAGGAGAACACCCTGCGCTTCCTCAAGGAGGTCGACCATGCGGTCAACGCGGTGCTGAGTCGTGAGAGCGCTCCGCTGGTTCTGGCTGCGGTCGAGGAGATCCAGGGGCTGTACCGTCGGGCCGCCGACTACGAGCACCTGACGGTGGACGGCATCGTCCACAACCCGGAAGACCTCACGGTCGATGAACTGAAGACGCGCGCCTGGGGTGTCGTGGAGCCGCTGTTCCGGGAGTCTCTGAGGGCGGCTGCAGAGGAGTACCGCACACTCGCGGGTCACGGGAGCGGCGAGGTGTCGTCGGAGATCGAGACCACACTTCGGGCCGCCGTGGCCGGTCAGGTCGGCACCCTGTTCGTGAACAGTGGCGACCACATATGGGGACGCTACAACATCGACAGCGGGTCGGTGGAGCTCACCGATGAGATGGAAGCGAACTCGCTCGACCTGCTTGATCTGGCGGCCGAGGAGACCCTGCTTCACGGTGGTCGTGTGTTCGCGGTCGAACCGGCCGAAGTCCCCGGCGGAGGGCCGGCAGCCGCCATTCTGCGCTACCCGGTGCCGGCGAACCACTGAAGCCCTCCCGGAAGTCCCTGACTCGCACCCGCCGGTCGCTGCGTGAACCGGCATTATCGGGGGCGAGCGAGCCTCCGGATGTCTCCGACATTTATGACAGGGAGGACACAATGCCGATCAAGAAGGTGAAAGAGTTCCTCGACGAGAGGGGCGTGAAGTACACGACAGCCAAGCACCCCGAGGCATACACCGCTCAGGAGATCGCAGCGTCCGCGCACATTCCCGGGAAGGAGCTGGGCAAGACCGTCATCGTGCAGCTGGACGGACGCAAGGCCATGGCGGTCCTCCCCGCGTCCTATCAGCTCGATCATCAGAAGCTCGCGGATCTCGCAGAGGCGAAGTCGGTCGAGATCGTATCGGAGAATGAGTTCAAGGAGCTCTTCCCCGAGTGCGAGACCGGCGCCATGCCGCCCTTCGGCAACCTCTACGACCTGGAAGTGTACGTGGCCGAGCCGCTTCCGGACGACGACGAGGTCTCCTTCAATGCGGGGTCGCACACGGAACTGATCAGGCTCTCCTATGCGGACTTCGAGCGTCTTGTGAAGCCGGTGGTCGGTGACTTCGCCAGGAAGGAGTAGCACCGAGCCAGCTCAGAGAGAACTCGAAAGAGCCGGCGCGTGGCACAGGCTGAGGCACGACGAGAGGGTCGGGACGAAGTCGCGGCCTGACCCCCAACCGAGGAGTCGGCGGTCAGAACGCGCGATCTCTGCCGACACGCCGGAACCCGGAGCTGCGTTTGAAACACATCAGAAAAGCATGGACGAAGCAGTGCGGCGAGGTCCTCGATGACCTCGTCGTGCAGCGTGAGCATGGGTTGGACACTGAGGAAGTGCGCGAGCGTGTCAGGCGCGTCGGGCCGAACGCGCTTCGCGTCCGCAAACGTGAGTCCACGGTGACCATCGCGCTGCGTCAGTTCAAGAACCTGATCACGGGGATCCTCTCCGGAGCGGCCATCGTGTCGTTCGCCGTCGGCGAGCCGGTCCAGGGGACGGCCATCAGCATCGCGGTGATCATCAACGCTGCCATCGGGTTTGTTACCGAACTCAAGGCCGTCCGTTCCATGGAGGCCCTGAGAGAGCTTGGCAGGACGAGTGCTCGAGTTCGGAGGAACGGCGAGGAGAGCGTGATTGCGGCCGACGAACTCGTTCCCGGAGATATCGTCGTGGTCGCCGCCGGCGACATCATCAGTGCCGACCTCAGGATCCTTGAGGCCTCCAGACTCGAGACGAACGAGTCGACGCTGACAGGCGAGTCCGCGACGGTGGCGAAGCAGGTCGACGCCATCGCAGACGACACTCCGCTCGCCGAGCGATCGAGCATGCTCTGGAAGGGTACGGCCATCACGCGCGGGTCCGGTGAGGGCGTGGTGACCGCCACCGGGAGCGACACCGAGCTGGGAGAGGTCTCGAAGCTCGTCTCGGAGGTCGAGGACGAAGCCACCCCCATAGAGGTCCGGCTCAACAGGTTGGGCAGGCGACTGCTCTGGGTCGCGTTGGGCGTGGGCGTGGTTGTGTCCGGCGCGGGCATACTCGCCGGTCGCGAGGTGCAGGTCATGATCGAGACCTCTATCGCACTCGCGGTCGCCGCCATACCGGAGGGTCTGCCGGTCGTGGCGACGATCGCTCTGGCCCTCGGGATGCAGCGAATGGCGCGCAAGAACGCCCTGATGGGCAGGCTGTCCGCCGTGGAGACGCTCGGCGCGACCGACACCATCTTCTCGGACAAGACCGGAACCCTCACAGAGAACTGCATGACGGCAGCGGTTCTCCGAACCGCCGAAGGTGAGGTCGACCTCTCCGGGATTTCGGCGGAAGACGCGGAGCTGCCGGGTCTCGACGAGGCGATCAGGATCGGTGTTCTGGTCAACAACGCTTCCCTCGCCGGCACCGACGATGATGAGGAGAGCTCGCGGGAGAACGAAGACGGTACGGGTGATCCGGTGGAGATCGCACTGCTCAGAGCGGGGCGCGAGTTCGGCGTCGAGCGCAGCGAGTTGCTCGAGGAGCTTCCCGAGGAGAGGGAGGTGGCGTTCGATCCGGAGGTCAAGATGATGGCGACCTTCCACCGGCGGGAGGAAGACTACCTCGTCGCCGTCAAGGGCGCGCCGGAGCCGGTGATCGAGTGCTCGGTCGGTGTACTCACCGGCAGCGGTACGGCCGAGCTCGCCGAGGCCGACAGATCGCAGTGGAACGACGCGGCTGACTCGCTCGCGGGCCGAGGGCTCCGTGTCCTGGCGCTGGCGCAACGATCCGCCTCCTCCGCTGAGGAGGATCCATATCGCGATCTTGTCCTGGTCGGTCTCGTGGGTTTCAGAGACCCTCCGCTCGACGGAGCGGCCGAGGCCGTTGCCTCACTCAGAGAGATGGGGATACGCGTCATCATGGTGACCGGCGACCAACCGGCCACAGCCAAATACGTTGCGGAACAGGTCGGGATACCGACTTCCGAGGACGGTATCATCATGGGTCGCGACCTGGAGAGCGACGAGTGGACGAGCGAGGAGCGGGAGCGGAAGCTGCGCAACGCATCCATCTTCGCGAGGGTCACGCCCAGACAGAAGCTCGATCTGATCCAGCTCTACCAGGAGACCGGTTCGGTTGTCGGCATGACGGGGGACGGGATCAACGACGCCCCGGCGCTGAGAAAGGCCGACATCGGCATCGCTATGGGAGAGAGGGGCACCGACGTCGCCTGCGAATCCGCGGATATGATCCTCCAGGACGACCGCCTGTCAACCGTTGTGGCGGCGGTCCGGGAGGGCCGGACCATCTTTGAGAACATCAGGCGCTTCGTCGTCTACCTGCTGCCGTGTCACGTCAGTGAGATCACGGCGGTCACCGTCGCGGCTCTGGCCGGCGCGCCGCTGCCTCTTCGTCCTCTGCAGATACTCTATCTCAACATCGTGACGGACGTCTTCCCGGCGCTTGCTCTCGGAGTGGGCAGAGGGGATGGAGACGTCACACGCCGTTCACCACGGGCGAAGTCGGAGGCCGTGTTGACAGGTCGACACTGGGCCGGCGTGGGGATCATGGGAGGGTTGATGGGACTCGGCGTGCTCGTGTCGCTCTTCGTGGCTCTCAGATTCATGGGCTTTCCCGAGCAGAGGGCTGTCACCATCGCGTTTCTCACGCAGGGATTCGGGACGCTCTGGCACGTGACGAACGTACGGGAGAGGGGGTCACGGTTCCTGTCGAACGACGTGACTCACAATCCCTTCGTGTGGGGCGCGCTCGCACTCTGCGCGGGATTACTCCTGGCAACGCTGCATGTGCCGCTTCTGCAACGAGTGCTCGGTCTGAGTGATCCCGGGCGTATGGGGTGGCTGATGATCCTCGGGATCAGTCTGGCACCCTGGGTCGGCATCCAGCTCTACAAGAGCTTGAGGTCGGCGCCTGGATAGAGACAGAGCAACAGCGCCTCTGCCATCCGGGCAGGGGCGAAGTACACATTCCCCTCCTCAGTGATTGGCCAACGTGCGCGTTGAGCTGTAAGGTCGGTCTCCCCGTATGCGGCACACGATTCCCCTGTGGAGACTGCGCCATGAACCAGCACAGCAGCACATCCCGCGGCGAAGTTGTTCTGTATCAGGCTCCCGATGGACGCGTTGAACTCGAGGTTCGCCTCGAGAAGGAGAGCATCTGGCTCAGCCAGAGGCAGATGGCGCAGCTTTTCGATCGTGATACAGACACGATCGGGCTACATCTGCGCAATGTCTTCAACGATGGTGAATTGATCGAGGAGGCAACAACCGAGGAATCCTCGGTTGTTCAAGTTGAGGGCACGCGCCGCGTTCGGAGAAACGTGCGGTTGTACAACCTCGACGCCATCATCTCCGTCGGGTATCGCGTCAACTCCAAGCGCGGGACCCAGTTCCGAATCTGGGCGACTCGCGTTCTGAGGAGAAGGCCGCTCACCTACTCTACTTCCTCGTGAAGAACCACGCATTCATTGATGGAAACAAGCGGATCGCCGCCGCGCAGCGGGCGTACGAGTCTCTGGGGTTTCAGCATGTCGGCGACTATTGTATCCTGCTGCTTAAGGGAGCGGTGCACGACGACTGAGTTGTTCGACACCGGCGCCGGAGTCCCATGACCAGGCGAGGACCGATGGAAGCGACCAACCTGCTCGGCGGTATCGTCACGGTGTTCATCTACTCACTTGTGATCCTCGTGTTCCTCACACGACTTGCGGCGGATACGCGGATCGAGCACTGGCTTGGTATCATCCTCATCGTGATGATCATCCCGCTGCTCTATCTGCTCATCGCGGCACGTGGCGCAGACAGACCCACGCTCTACTTCATCCAGCTCGGGCTGATGATCACCTACCTCATCGTCGAACTCCTCGTTGACTACGTCTTCAAACTGGACTTCCGAGATGTCCGCTGGATGACGATCGCCTATGTGACGCTCTTCTTCGCCGCGACAGGCGGCATGCTCGGTGTGGCATCGCACGCAGGGAAGGGATGGTCGTACGCATCGATCGTGCTCTTCCTTGTGATGGCGGCACTGGCGTTCATCCAGCGCCGCATCACCGGAATGTAATCACGGCAACGGCCGTTCCGCGCCCGCTCAGCCTCCAGGAACGCGGCCATCACTCTCAGGGAGATTCCGTATGAGACGCGCCATCGCAATCGTCCTCGTCGTCGGCATCGCGACATGCGTCGTTCTTGTCGCCGGCTGCAGCAGCACGACGTCGTCGAGTGACCCCGGCCTCGAGGCCGACGTCACGGTCGCACCGACGTCCGGCACGGTCCTGACCGACTTCGTGTTCGACGCCGGCGGGAGCTCCGGAAAAGGCCGTGCGCTCGAGTATCGCTGGGACTGGGAGAACGACGGTGTGTGGGACACCGACTGGTCGACGGAGTCCACGGCGACGAGGCGATTCGCCTTGGGTGACACCATCGAGGTCGCTCTTGCCGTCCGCGAAGGCTCCGAGATGGACAGCACGACCGTGGACATCACGCTCGACACGCGGCACGGGCACGTGCTCCACCACGCGGTGCTCCCTGATGGGTTCCACACGTACGGCCTGACGCATGATGGGAGCCATCTCTGGTTCACCGGCTGGCTCAGCAACATCTACAAGGCCGACCCCGGGACCGGGGCGATCGTCGACTCCATCGACGGCCTGACGAACTGGACCGGCGGCATCACGTGGGACGGTACCAGCCTCTGGGTCAAGGATGGCGGGAGCATGATCGAGCGCGATCCTGTGACCGGCGCCACCGTCTCTTCCTGGCCTGTCGTCTACTCCGGCCAGCACGGTGGCGCGGCCTGGGATGGCACGGAACTCTACGTTGGGAGCGACTACACGGGTAGCAACGGCGACGGCCTCATCCACAAGTACACCACCGACGGAACCGAAACCGGGACGATTCCATCCCCGAGGGGCAGTCTGCGCCCGCGTGCGCTCTCGTACGATGGTGAGCATCTCTGGGTCATCATCAACAGCAGTGCGGACACGCTCTACGTTGTCGATCCTGACGACGGCGAGGTCCAGCGCACCGTGGGTGTGTCGATGTCCGGTCAGGTCGTGACGATCGAGGACGGCTACGCGTGGGTCGTGACGACCGTGGGCGCCGACATCGCGCTCACCAGGATCGTGCCGTAGAAACCAATCAGGAAATGACGAATACCATGTGCCGAATGACCAGATACCGCATCGCGTGCTGCGCAGCTCTCACCCTTCTCGGAGCACTCGCCCTGACATCCAGCTGCGCGCAGACGGAGGAGGGACCGTTGACTGAAGAGCGCATCGCCGCCGTCGAGAACGGCCTCATCGAGATCGGTTCTCCCGTTGCGCTGTTCGATGCCGCGCACGTGCACGCGGACTCTGCGGAGACCTTCGTGCTTGCCGACCGTATGGCGGAGCTCAAGGTTCCTGGCGTAACGGTCGCTGTGATCGATGACGGTGAGCTCGCGTGGGCGAAAGGCTACGGCGTGCTCTCGGCGGACGGAGACACCCCGGTCACGACGGAGTCGCTCTTCGAGGCGGCGTCGACCTCGAAGTTCCTCACCGGCGCGATGGCTCTCCACTATGTGGAGCAGGGTGTGTTCGATCTCGACACGGACGTCAACGAGTACCTCACCTCGTGGAAGGTCCCCGAGACCGAGTTCACGGTCGACCAGAAGGTGACGCTCCGGCTGTTGCTCACGCATCGCGCCGGTCTACCGACCACGAACTTCGCCGACGTCGGGCCCGACGAGGGACAGACGCTCGCCGACATCCTCACCGGCGGACCGGATATGGGCAACGAGCCGGCGACGCCAGTGCGGCCGCTCGGCGAGACGTGGGAGTACTCGAACCTCGGCTGCATCATGATCCAGCTCATGTTCGAGGACACGTTCGGTCGCCCGTTCCCCGAGCTCGCGCGCGAGGTCATCTTCGATCCGCTCGGCATGGACTCGAGCACGTTCCAGTACCCGCTGCCGCCGGAGCTTGCCGCGCGGGAGACGATGCCGCACGACGGGGAGGGCACAGCGTGCGCCCCGCTGATGGACTACGTGGCGTTTGGACACGCGGGCCTCATGACGACGGCGTCGGACATGGCGCGCTTCTACATCGAGCTTATGCGCTCGTACAATGGCCAGTCGGACACACTGCTCTCGATGGAGATGACGCGGCGGATGTTCACGAAGCAGTTCGCCATCGACCCGTCGCCTATCGGGGCGCCTGTCTCCGAGGGGCTCGGGGTGTTTCTCCGGGGCGAGGGGGAAGGGCTGATGTTCTTCCACCACGGCGGGAACACACCGGGCGCCAACAGCCTGCCGGTAGGGCTTCCCAATGTTGGCCAGGGTGCTATCATCATGACCAACGGCCACAACGGCGAGCTGCTCTTCATGGAGCTTCTCGCCTCCATTATGCGCGAGTACGATTGGCCGCTGTAGCTTGCCCCTGCAGATGCGCTTCGACCAACAGCCCCATGCCCATCCCCTGTTCTTGGTGAACTTACAGCCATTGTTGTAACTTACAGAGTGCCAGCTACGTCTTGTAAGGCCATGCTGACGGGATGGTTAGCGAGCGCAAGATCCTGTTCACGGCGTGGCGATATCCAACGCCGCGGTTGATGAGATTCCGGCCGAGACGGAGTGCTATCCCTTCTTCCTCCAGGTGTGGGGTCACCACGTCTGGGAAACGGCCGAGACGTCACCGGTCTCTGTGGAGGACGTCCGTGTGGCAGCACAACAGGCGCGTCAGTATCTGGACAGTGGCTTCTTCAACGTTCGCTACCAGAGGCTGAGCGAGCGGCAGCGGGACTACGCATTCGCTCTCGCTCGGCTCGGTGGCGGGCCGGCAACATCGAAACACCTGGCAGAGGAACTCGCTATCGCAGTC
>CAZRAD010000097.1:0-11011 GCA_964597945.1 uncultured bacterium | reverse complement strand
GGCCACCTCGCGCGCGATGCCGAGCACGCCCATGCAGTCCGGGCGGTTCGGCTGAACGTCGACTTCGAGCACGGCCTCCTGAACACCGAGGACCTCCCGGATGTCGGTCCCGAGCGCGACGTTCTCGTCGAGCTCGATGATACCGTCCGAGTGCTCCTCGAGACCCAGTTCCTCGAGCGACGCCAGCATCCCGCTCGACGCCACGCCGCGTATGGTCGCCGCGCCAACCATGCGACCGCCCGCGATGACCGCCCCGGGGAGCGCGAGCGCCGAGACCATTCCCGCTCTGACGTTGGGTGCGCCGCACACCACGGTGCTCGACCCACCTCCCCAGTCGACCACGCAGACCGAAAGGCGGTCCGCGTTCGGATGACCGTCGACCGTCACGACCCGGGCCGCGACGACATCGGTCACATCCGCGGCGGGAGACTCGACGAGCTCCGTCTCGGTCAGCGTCTCGGTCAGCTTCCGCGCCATCGCGCCGGCGTCAAGCTCGAAGTCGACGTAGTCACGAAGCCAGGTAAGACTCACGTTCATCGGATCATCTCCGGGGTCAGACAACTGTCTCCGCGGTCAAATCTGCCTGAGCAGCCTGAGGTCGTTCTCCATGAGCAGCCTGATGTCGTCGAGTCCGGTCTCCATCATGCAGATCCGGTCGACACCCAGGCCGAATGCGTAGCCGCTCACCTCGTCCGGATCGTACCCCACGGCGCGGAAGACCCGCGGGTCGACCATTCCGGCGCCGAGCAGCTCGACCCAGCCCGTCTGCTTGCAGACGCTGCAACCCTTCCCGTGACAGACGCGGCACTCCACGTCGATCTCGGCCGATGGCTCCGTGAACGGGAAGAAACCCGGGCGAAGCCGGACGGCGACATCGTCCCCGTAGAGCTCGCGGAGAAAGCGTGTCAGCACGCCCTTGAGTTCACCAAACCTCACACCGCGGTCGATGTAGAGCCCCTCGAGCTGATAGAACTCCGCCGCATGCGACGCGTCGGGCGTCTCGTTGCGGTAGACCCTGCCGGGCGCGATGATACGGATGGGAGGCTTCCTCGACATCATGGTGCGGATCTGCACCGGCGAGGTGTGCGTCCTGAGCAGTCGGCCGCCCTCAACGTAGAACGTATCGTGCATGTCCCGCGCCGGGTGGTCCGCCGGGATGTTGAGTGCCTCGAAGTTGTGGAAGTCGTCCTCGATGTGCGGACCGAGCGCGACCTCGAACCCGAGAAGCGTGAAGATCTCCTCGAGCCTTGAGAGCGTTCGCATGAGCGGATGCCGACGTCCGACCCACGGCCGCCGTCCCGGCAGCGTGAGGTCGAGCCCCGGCTTCGCGCGGCCGCCCGCCAGCCGATCCTTCGCCGCCGTCAGCATGGCGCCGACGTCCTTCTTGAGCGCGTTGACGGCCTGCCCCACGGCCTTTCGCTCGGACGGTTCCATCCCTCCGAGCCCGCGGGACATCTGGTTCAGCTCGCTCTTTCGACCAAGAAACCTGACACGGAGCTCCTCGAGCTCATTCTCGCTCGAGGCGCTCCCGAGAAGGTCCGTGGCTTCCGCTCTCAGCTGTTCAAGCCGCTTCAGCACGTCGCCACCCTCCGCCAATCGCTACGCCTGCTCGATACCTGCCTTCGCGATCTCGGCCAGCCGGGCGAAACCCGCCTCGTCGTTCGTCGCCATCTCAGAGAGCATCTTGCGATCGACATCGATGTTGGCGGCCTTCAGCCCGTACATGAACCGGCTGTACGACAGCCCGTGCATCCGTGCGCCGGCGTTGATCCTGATGATCCACAGCCTGCGCATATCACCCTTCCGTCGCTTACGGTCCCTGTAGGCATACTGCCCCGCGCGATGCACGGTCTCCGTAGCTGTCCGGATGAGCTTCCCTCTTCCGCCGCGGTACCCCTTCGCGGCCTTGAGGATCTTCTTTCTCCGCCTGCGGGACGCAGGTGCTCCTCTCGACCTGGACATTGCTGCTCGTACCCCCTGCTAGCTCGGCAACAGTCTATCGATTCTCTTCTTGTCGGCGTCGGACACGTATGCAGCCTTACGGAGATTCCGCTTCTGGGTTGCACCCTTCCGGATGAAGAAGTGACCTGTGTAGGCCTTGTTCCTCTTCAGCTTGCCGGACGCCGTTCTCTTGAAGCGCTTTGCGGCTCCCTTATGCGTCTTGATCTTCGGCATCGTCGCCCTTTCTGCTCTCCTTTTTCTTCGAGGCCGGCAGCGGCGCGAGGACGATCACGATGCTTCTGCCCTCGTGCCTGAGCGGCACCTCGACCTGTGCGATGTCCGCGAGGTCCTCGACGGCTCGGTTGATGACCTTCGCACCGAGTTCCTTGTGAGCGAGCTCCCTGCCGCGAAAGATGACGGTACACTTGACCTTGTCACCATCCTCGAGAAACTCGCGCGCGTGACGGACCTTGAACTCATAGTCGTGCTTCTCGATCTTCGGTCGCATCTTGATCTCTTTGACGACCGTCACGTGCTGTCGCTTCTTGGCTTCCTTCGCGCTCTTGTTCTGCTCATACATGTACTTGCCGTAGTCCATGATCTTGCAGACAGGCGGCCTCGCCTTCGGCGAGACCTCGACGAGGTCGAGACCACGATCCTCGGCAAGCGCAAGCGCCTCAGACGTCGAGATCACCCCAATCTGCGCCCCATCGCTGTCGATGACTCGCACCTGCGGAATCCTGATTCGACGGTTGATGCGCGGCGTCTGTATGGCCAACTTGCCCCCTTCCACGTGCCGGCCTTGCCGGCGGTCTGATACGACGAACGGGATGCATATCAACGCATCCCGTCACCTGCACGTCGAGGCAAAGGCCCCCGTGCAGTCTCATCAACCTCTTCGGCGCGCTCGCGGCGGCCTCGAGGTGAGAAGCGGAATGCTCCTTCTTGATATGAAGCTGTGGTGGGCGATACTGGACTCGAACCAGTGACTTCCTGCATGTCAAGCAGGCACTCTAACCAGACTGAGCTAATCGCCCGTCTCAGACTCAAGTCGTCGGACGAAGCTCCAGCTCGCCCACGGTGCTCGATTTCTGAACATATGAAGATAGGACGTATCCGGTCACGTGTCAAGAGGAAACCGGCATGCGCCGACGGATGCCCACGACGCGCAGCTCCGACATCTCCTCCACGGCGTACTTCGGACCCTCACGCCCGAGACCGCTGTTCCTCTCTCCGCCATACGGCATCAGATCGACCCTGTACGTCGGCACATCGTTGACCATCACACCGCCACAGCGGATACGGTGCGCCGCCGTGAGCGCGGCCTCCAGGTTCTCCGTGTAGATGCCCGTCTGAAGCCCGTATCGAGACTCGTTCACGAGCGCGATCGCCTCATCGAGGCACGAGTATGGCCGGACCGCGACAACGGGCCCGAACGCCTCATCACACCAGACGCGCGCATCACCGGGGACATCCGTCATGACGGCCGGAGTCACGACACTCCCCTGCCGCGTGCCACCCGTGCGCAGAACGGCGCCCGCTGCCACCGCCTCCGCGATCCACGACTCGGCCCGCTCGGCCTCCCGCTCATCGATCATCGGACCGATGTCCGTCCGCTCGTCCTTCGGGTCTCCCAGAACCAGGCCCTGCGTCACCGCGACGGCACGCTCCACGAACCGGTCGCAGACCGACTCATGGACGAGCACCCGCTGAACCGAGATGCACACCTGGCCGGCGAGAGCGAACGCGCCTCGCATCGAGCGTTCCGCCGCCGTCTCCAGGTCGCCGTCGGCCTCTACGATCACGGCGGAGTTCGAACCGAGTTCCATGGCGCACCGTTTCAACCCGGCGCGCGCCACGATGGACCGACCGACATCCGCGCTGCCCGTGAAGGTCACGACGCGCGGTCGCGGGTCGGACACCAGTGCCGTCCCGACCGTGGAGCCGGAACCGGTCACGACCGAGATGCCCTCCTCCGGGAGCCCGCTCTCCACCAGGAGCTCACCGAGAACTATGTCGGTCAGAGGGGTCGCGCTGGCAGGCTTCAGAATGACCGCGTTCCCGGCGGCGATCGCCGGACCGACCTTGTGCGCGGCCAGATTGAGCGGGAAGTTGAAGGGCGTGATGGCGACGACGATTCCGACCGGAACGCGCAGAGCGAAACCGAACCGGTCCTTCCCGGTCGGCGCGCCGTCGAACGGGATCATCTCGCCTGTGAGCCGCCGCGCCTCCTCGGCCGATAGAGTGAACGTCTGGACCGCCCGGGCCACCTCACCCCGGGCCTCACGGACCGTCTTCCCCACCTCACGGCAGAGCAGGCCGACGAGTTCCTCCGCGCGCGCCTCGATCGCGGCCGCCGTCCTGCTGAGAACGGCGGTGCGCTCGACGCGCGGCATAGCCTCCATGAGCGCTGCGCCTCGCACGGCCGCGTCAAGCGCGTCGGCGACGTCCTCCGCGCCGGCGTGTGGAACGGAATCGATGACGGAACCGTCATAAGGATCCAGGACCTCGAACTCACGGTCCGTCCCCCTCGGCTCGCCGCCGATGAGCATCCGCACGCTAGGTGCCTCCGTTCGCGGGAGCCTCGCTCACCTCGATGTCGCCTTCGACCACGTGGACTCGAACCGTGGCGGAATCCGGATGCGCCAGCAGGAACCGGGCGATCGGCTTGAGAACCAGTCCCTCCACCGTGCGACCGAGGTGACGCGCGCCGTATTCCCGGCTCGCCCCCTTCTCCGCGATCTTGGCGACGGCCTCATCGGTGACGTCGAGCGCTACATCGCGCTCGCCCAGTCTCTCGCGGACATCTCCGAGATGAAGTCGTACGATCTCGTGGAGCGCCGCGTCGCTCAGCTGGTCGAACAGGAGCACCTCGTCTATCCCCTCGAGAAACTCGGGCGGGAAGAACTTCTCGACTGCCGTGCGGATCTCACGGAGATAGCGCTCCTCACTGCCGTGCGACGACTGACTGAACCCCACCGCCCCGTTCTCGTCAGCGGACGGCAGCAGGTTCTGCGAGTTCGAGGTCATGATGATAACGGTGTCACCGAACTCCACGGGTCTCCCCTGTCCGTCGATGACGTATCCCTCACGGAAGATCTGCATGAGCGCGACCGCCACATCGCGGTGCGTGCGCTCGACCTGCTCGAACACGATGACCGAGTGCGGCCACCGGTCGACGACGCGGGTCAGGTCGCCAATGTGCTCGACGTCGCCCACGGATACACCGAACAGGCGCGCCGCGCCGTCATCGTCCGAGTAGCGTGTCATGTTGAACTCGAAGAGCCGTGATGAGCCTCCGTAGAGTTCGTCCGCGAGCGCCCGAGCCAGTTCGCTCTTGCCCACACCCGGAGGACCGACGAACAGGAAGACGCCGTCCGGACGCTGGGGCCGCGCGTCGAGACCGAGCCTCGAGACACGAATGACATCTGCGATCTTCCTGACGCACCGTGACTGTCCCTTGACCCGATGTTCCAACATCGTCTCGAGTTCCAGGAGCTCGCTGTTCACCGCACCTTCCAGCTTCTCGGGCGGGATGTCGACCCATTGCGAGAGAGCACTTGTGACGTCGTGAACCTCGATCGCGCTGCCCGGGCCGCTCCGGAGAACGGCCTTGCTCGCCGCCTCATCGAGAAGCTCCATCGCCTTCCCGGGCAGAACACGCTCCCTCACGAAATACCCGGAGAGATCGACGGCCGCTTCGAGCACGTCGGCTCCGATGCTGACACTGTGGTACTCGGCAAGACCGGTCGACGCACGTTCCAGCAGCTCGATCGTCGCGTCCCGCGACGGCTCCGGAACATCGACCGTCGTCATGGCCCGTTCGAGCCACGGCAGCCTCGCCGTCGCAGCGCGGTAGAGCTCGGGTGTCGTACTCCCCAGAAGGTAGAGCCCCGGCTGATGAAGCGCCGTCTCAACGGCGTACGACGCATCGAGGAGCGCCTGACCGCTCCTCGTTACACCGAGGAAGCTCGTGTAATTGTCGAGGAAGAGGACCACGTCGTCTCGAGCGGCCGCCTGCCGCATCGCCAGGAAGACGATGCGTTCGAAGTCGCCCTGCTTGCGGACTCCTGCGAGGGCGCGGTGGAAAGGCAGCTCGACAAGCCTGCGCCCGCGCAGCTGAGGCAGGCCCCCCTCCGCGAGAAGCCGCCCGGCCAGCGCGAAAACAAGTCCTCGCTTGCCAACGCCGTGTGGTCCGACAAGAAGCGCTGCGTGCCGCTCGCGCTTGCCGAGAATCTCCATGACGCGGCGTGTCTGGTCCGCCCAAAGATCGGGCTGTGACTCTCCCTCAGCCTCTGCGAGCGCCGTGACGTCAACGCCGATCTGCCCGAGGACGTCGATCTCCTGTCCGTCAGCCTGTTCGTCGGTCTGTCTGTCGGAGATCCCCGCCGGCTGCTCCGTGGCGCCTCCCGGCACGCCGGCTCCTTCCGCCGATCCTGCGCCCTGAGACTCAGGCCTCGACTCGTCGATCATCCGTTGTCCTTTCATCTCATTCGGTCAGTGATGAGCGAACGGTTCATCCGAAACGCGGACGGCTCGGCTAGACGAGACGCGTTCTCGCGCGAAGCCGGGCCTCCTCCCACTCGCTGCGAAGCGTTCGGTACTCCTCATCAAACCCGTCGCGTACGCCGTCCGGGATCAACGTCACGATCGCGTCGGTCACGCTGAGCACCCTCGGCGCCATGCTTGAGAGCGCCAGTGTCGGGCTCTTGTGGAACCCGCCCAGAACGGCGAGCAGCAGGAGGACGCCCGCGACGATCGAGGCCAGGAGAACTCCCGCGACGCCGCCGGCGAGCCGGTCGACCCACCCGAGGGCCGCGATCTTGATCACCCTGGAGAGAAGGCGCCCGATGAGGGCGATGACGCAGAATACAATGAGAAACACAAGTACGAATGCGAGTATCTCCGCCACCCGTTCGTCGGACACGAATCCGAACATCGTCGATGCGACGTAGCCGAAGCTCCCGGCGGCGGCGACGACACCGAGGACGAGCGCCGCGAGACCGAAGAGCGTCCGGACGATCCCCCGCGCGACTCCGGAGATGAACCCGATGGCAAGGATGATCAGGATAACGAGATCAACGCCGTTCATGATTCCTCCCTGGTGCGGTCAGAGGCCGCTGCCAGCCCATTGGCGTGACGCTAGCACCGGCACGCGCCCCAGTCAAGGCGGGTGTCGGAGGTCGCTCATGCATCCAGGAGGTGTTGTTCTGCAGCCGGTCGGGGCTAGTTGACGACCAGGAGCTTACCGTGGAGGGTCTCGTCGCCTGCCGAGAGCGCGAACAGGTAGCATCCGGCCGCCACGCGACGACCCGCGTCTCCTCGGAGGTCCCAGCGTACTTCATGCCGCCCGGCGGGGAGCGGCGTGTTGACGAGCGTTCGGACGACCCTGCCACGCACGTCGAACACGGTCACCGTGGTGGGCCGCTGTCCACCCCAGCGCTCATCATCACCCAGCGTGAAGCTGATGCGCGTCTCCTTCGCCGCCGGGTTGGGAGCGCAGCCATGGAGAACCGAACGGAGTTCGGTGTCGCCGGCGGGACCGGCGGCACCGTCGGCCTGCCGTTCGCCGTACAACTGAGGGTCCATCGACTCGACGGAGGCGGCGCGTCCATACGGCAGATCGGCCATCGTGGCCGCCACCTTCTCGCCACCCGCCGCGTCCGAGGCGCTGACGGGGAGCGATGGCCGCCCCTCGCACAGCAACTCATCGATCGGCGAAACGCTGTAGCTCACGGCGCTCCGCATCCGACCCTCATCGTCCCGGAACTGCGGACCGTCGACGATAGCCACCAGATCGCCCGGCTCACCGCCAAGGCGTCCATCGGTCCGGTAGACGGCGTAGGCGACGGCTCCGCTGACCCTGTTCCACGTGAGAAGCAGATCACCGTCCGCACCCTCCTTGAAGGAGATGTCCATCACGGCCGAGAGCACGCTTCCGGACCCGGCGTAGAATTCGCCGGTGCAGTAGGCAACCTCGGAGCTCGCTCTGGTCTGCGCGTACGGATAGAAGGTGCCGTTCCAGCTGTCGCTCGGATAGTAGACGCCACCGAGCTCGACACGCTGCATCGATGTGCTCGGATTCACGAGAACCATCCCCCGCGTGAACCGCCTCTGCGCAACCATGTCGCCGTTGGTGATCCACGGAGATTCACCCGGCCACGCTTCCAGCGCCGTTCCGCGCTCGAGAGGAACACCGAGGTCCATCTCGTAGAGCTCGTGCCACCACATCTGACAGTGGTGCGGCAGCCCCCTGCCTCCGTCGAACGAATAGTAACCGTCTCCGTAGACCAGAGTCGTGGCGAGTGTGTAGCGGAGCTTCTGCTCTGCCGAGATGTCGGGCATCTCCTCGAGCGGGTCGGCGGCTCCGTACCAGATGGTGTTGATGATGTTGACCGTCGGCTTCCGGTACCGTGACTGCATGGCGACGTACCCGTACCCGGGGGCCGTGACGTTCTCGTACCAGTCGCCGTGCATGTTCGGGAAGTCTTCGCGGGTCCCGCCGTCGCACGCCTCGTACATCGTGTTGTTCCCGTTGGTCACGATCAGGTACTCGGTGCCGACGTACTCCCTCAGCAGGGTGACGAGCATCTCCGTTCCTGCACGCCACGAGTCGTCCAGTTCCTCCGGATCGTCCTCCTGCGCGTTGTTGTCAGCGTCGAGTCCCCATGTGGTATCCCCCCCGACCCACGAGATGTCGTCCATGCAGTAGTCGAGGAAGACACCGTCCCAGAGTCCTCCGGGGGCAAGCCTGTCTGCTATGTGCTTGGCCATCCAGCCCGCGAAGACCCTTCCGTCCTCGTCAGGCGGACACCATGTCGTGAGATTCAGAACGTAGTCCCCACACCCGAGCCTGACCCGCTGACCGAGTCTGTCACGGAGCCACCAGTTGTGCTCGTTCGCCGCGTCTATGACATCGCTGAAGATGCTTGGCGATCCCCAGTCGCCGTGATAGCCGATCGGCATGTGGGCCAGAAGGATGATGCCTGGATTGAGCTCCCGAAGCGTCGAGAGCTCGTCGCGTGTGAGCTCCTCACCACGGGCCGGAAGCACGAGGACGTCGTAGCGCGCCAGCGCCTCCAGGTCGGCGCCCGTGAGATGCGGGAAGTAGACGTTCGCGAGTCGCGGATAGGACCCGGGCGTCCTGGCGGCCGCCACCGTCGTCACGAACATGAGAGCCGCCGCCAACACGACCGTCAGCACGACAACGGACGTCACGCGCTGCGCGGCGCGAAGACCGCACGGCTCAGAACCGCACTCGACTATCACCCTCGCCATCACCGTCCCCCTTGTCCTTCCCGCCCCGAACGTCCCTGCGCCATATGTGTCTATAGTGCAACACCTGTGCCAGACGGCAAGTAACAACCCGCCCGGACGTCCCGGGCGGGTCACATTGCGCTATAGCTCACTGGTATCGATGGTTGAAGCGGGCGGCCGACTAGTCAACCGGCATGACGATGACCTTTCCTCGCGCGGGAGCTCCGAGCCCCTCGACGGCCACCAGGTAGCACCCGGCCGCCACACGGGACCCGCCCCTGTCCCTCAGGTCCCACTCGGCGGTCGACCGCCCCGGCGCCGAGCGACCGGCGGTCGACTCGTGGACGAGTCGGCCGGTGATGTCGTATATCCTCACGATCGGAGCTCCCCCGGGCGGGGATCCGGAACCGATATCGAAGACGATGCGTGTGAAGCTGAGCGCGGGGTTCGGACTCACGCCGACGAGCCTGACCGGACTCGCGACCTCGGCCCTCACCTTCGCGCCGCCATCACCGCGTGACTCCACCGCCCCGTCGACGTCCACGGTGCAATCCCACGGGTACTCTTCGCTTTCACATGTATCGCCTGTCCCATCACCGGTCCCGGTCCCATCCGCCCGCCCGGAGTCATCCAGGTCGGATTCCCGGTCAGTGTCGATCCTGCCGGCGGCCCGCCCGGGTCTGAGCGCCACGATGCCTGATGGCGGCCCCTCACACCCGATCTCGTCGATCGGAGCGACCCGGTAGAACACGGACTCCCATGCGTCGATCGTATCGACGAACGAAGGCGTCGTCACAACGCACTCCAGATACGCCGCGCTGAGCGTTCCGCCCGGACGGTGCGCCTTGTAAACACTGTAGCGCGTCGCTCCCACCACGGCATCCCATGTCAGGGTCACTACGTCCGACTCGCTTCGCACCCAGCTCACCCCCGCCGGCAGCAGCGGGACCTGGCCGGCTCCGACGACGAGCGCCCCCGACTGTCGACCGACAGCGATGCTCGAGCACATCTCACGATACGGGTAGAACGAGCCGTTGAACGCATCCAGCGGGGCGTACACACCCCCGAGGTGCACGGTCTGGGTGACCGTGGTCGGGTTGACGACGACGGCGCCGCGCTCGAATCGGCGCGCCCGTACCATCTCCGCGTTGTCGACCCACGCCTCACTCTTGACGACCTCCTCAGAGCGGCCGCGCGGCATCCCGAGGTCGATGTCGTACCACTCGTGCCACCAGTCCTGCGAGTGCTCGGGCAGACCCTCTCCGCCGTCAAAGGAGAAGTACCCGTCCCCGTAGACGAGGGTGCTCGCGAACGTGAAGCTGAACTTCCTCTCGAAGGCATCGTCACGGACGAGCTGACCACCGTCAACCGGACCGTCCCACATCGTATTGACGGTCGAGAGGACCGGGCCCTCGTACTTCGTACAGATGGCCTGATATCCCCACTGCGGATTCGTCATGTTCGCAAACCAGTCCCCGTGCATGTGAGGGAACCCCTCCCGCGTGGAGCCGTTGCACTGGCCGTAGAGCGTGTTGTTCCCGTTGGTCGTCACGATGAAATCGTCGCCAACGAGTTCCCGGAGACGTGTCGTGAGAATCTCCATCCCGGCACGCCACGAGGCGTTGAGCGCCGTCCGCTCGTCTTCGATGCCGTCACCGTCGGCGTCAGCCGGAAGGTCGTTGACGTTGTTGACCCAGTCGATCTCGTCGAAGCAGCAATCGAGGAAGACGCCATCCCACGGGCCGCCGGGTCCCAATCGCTCCGCGATGTACTCGCCCATCCAGTCACACAGACGATCCCCCTCGGGGCTCTC
>CAZRAD010000096.1:0-11122 GCA_964597945.1 uncultured bacterium | reverse complement strand
CGGCCGCGCGGTCATGACCTCCTTTGAAGGAGGGTCGAACGTGAGAGAGGTCAGCGGGAGGATCTCCGCGACCAGGTCGATCGCGAGGATCTGGATGGCGAGGATCGCGATCGCCCAGCTCTTCACGGACACGGCGGCGAGTCCCAGAAGAACGATGATCAGCTCGGCCCCGTTGGTTGTCATCGAGGCAAGGACCGTCTTCCTCAGATTCGCATAGATGGTCCTCCCCTCACGCACGGCCTCCACCAGCGTTGGGAAGCTGTCGTCGAGCAGGATGACCTCTGACGCCTCCTTCGCCACATCGGTCCCGATCTTCCCCATCGATACACCGATGTCCGCGCGCTTGAGGGCCGGAGCGTCGTTGACTCCGTCACCGGTCATGGCGACGACCTCGCCCATGTCCTCCAGGATGTTGACGATCCGCAGCTTGTCCTCCGGGCTGACGCGCGAGAAGATGAGCGACGGTGCGTCCTTCATGGCTTCACCAAGCGCGGCATCGTCCATCGTAGCCAGTTCCTCACCGGCGATGACCCGAGGCGGGGCCTCACCATCGGAGAGGCCGATCTTCTCCCCGACCGCCTGCGCGGTGATGGCATGGTCGCCGGTGATGATGAAGGTCCGGATGTTGGCCGCCTTGCAGGCAGCGATCGCCTCGCGCACGCCCTCCTTCGGTGGGTCGATCATCCCAACGAGTCCCAGGAAGGTGACGTCCTTCTCGATCTCATCAAGCACGTAGTCCGCCCCGGATGTCTCGAGCGGACGGTAGGCGATCGCCAGCACGCGGAGCGCCTTCCTCGAGTACTCCTCGTTGATCGCGCGGATCGCCTCGCGGTCCTCCTCGGTCATCGGGACGACCTTGCCGTCCTTGAAGATGCTCTTCGATATGGCGAGGACGCTGTTCGTCGCGCCCTTCATTGCGAGCTGTTCCCTGTCCCCGAACTGCCTCACGGAACTCATCCGCTTCCGCTCGGAGTCGAACGGGAACTCGTGCAGCTCCGGGTTTTCCTCGTCCTCGCTCGGCGAGCGAGTGCCGAGTTTGGTCGACATCGCGACCAGTGCCGCCTCCGTCGGGTCGCCGACGGCGTACCACCCGTCGTGCTCCTCGTCGGGTTCGTGGATCTCCGCGTTCGACGCCATGGTCGCTGCGTCCATGAGGATCTCGATCTCGTCGATCCCCTCGGGTGAGAGTTCCTTTCCACCGTCGTCGAGGATCGTCCCCTCGGGCACATAGCCCGTGCCTGTGAGTTCGAAGTGCCGTCCGTTGAACCAGACGGTGATCGCCGTCATCTCGTTCTTCGTGAGAGTCCCCGTCTTGTCCGTGCAGATGACGGTGGTCGAACCGAGAGTCTCGACGGACGGGAGGCTCTTGACGACGGCGTTTCGCTCGGCGAGACGCTTGCTCGTCGAGGAGAGCGCAACGGTGACCTGCGCGGGGAGCGCCTGGGGCACCATGGCGACTGCGATGCCCAGAGCGAGGACCATGCTCGTCATGAGACTGAAGCCCTGCCAGAGTGCGACCCCGAAGAGCGCGGCGCTGATGATGATCACAATGACGGTGAGGCGATTGGCAAGCGAACCCAGTTCCCTCTCAAGTGGGGACTTCGTCTCGCGCGTGCTCTGCGTCATGTTCGCGATCTTGCCCATCTCGGTGCTCATGCCCGTGCGGACGACGAGGCCGGTCGCCGTACCGGACGCGACCGTCGTGCCCAGATAGGCCATGTTGTCGCGATCGGCGAGCACACACTCCTCGGGCATGGCGTTGGTCTGTTTCCCCTGGGGCGTCGACTCGCCGGTCAACGAGAAGTCGTTCGAACGGAGATTGAAGGACTCGATGATCCGGATGTCCGCCGGGATCTTGTCGCCCTCTTCGATCTGGACGATGTCACCCGGAACGAGCTTGCTCTGCGACTGCTCCGTGAGCTCGCCGTTGACGAGGACGCGAGCGGGCGAGCGGATGAGGTTCTGCAGGCTCTCGACGATCTTCCCCGCCTTGTACTCCTGGACGAACCCGATGACGGCATTGACGGCCACGATGACCAGCATGACGGTCGCGTCGCGGTAGCTGCCGATGGCGAAGGAGATCGCCGCCGCGACCAAGAGCACGATCACGAGCACGTCCCTGAACTGCCGGAGGAGCACCAGCGCGCGGGAGACGCGGAACCCGCCGGTGAGCTCGTTCGGTCCGTGCTCCTGCCGGCGCTTGTCCGCCTCCTCGCGAGAGAGTCCCTTCACGCTGGTTCCCAGCGCGGAGAGTGCTTCCTCCACCGTCATCCTGTAGAAGTCGTGACCCTGCATTCGTCTCCGTCCTGTTGGCGAGTCCGATTTGCGCATGAGTGCCGCATTCGCGGCTGATGCGGGAGACCCGGTGCGTCATCGGCCATGAGTCCGCACCGGGTCACTAGAATGTCTAGCTGTTCGGATGCTCGAAGTCAAGCCCGGGTCCGTAGTCGGGACATCTGTTCGCACGCAGGCGGGCCGGGAGGCGTACGAGTCCTCTAGTACGCATAGTGTACGATGAGCTTCGGTCGCCAGGACGCCTCTTCGTGTTCGCGGGAGGCGAACGAGAATCGCGTCGCCGTAACGTCCTCACTGGTATCGATCGTAAGACCGTGATTGACGGCATGACCGCTGAGCCAGTCCTGCACCGCTCCCGTGACGACGATGTCGTAGACGGGAGGCGAGAAGGATGCCACTGCATAGGAAGCGCCTTCGATGAACGGGGCGTTGGCCCACGTCACCTGCATCTCCTCCCATGTCGTCGAGTTGCGCGCCACAAGGGTCGGGATGGCCTCTTCGCCGCTCCCCTCCCACGTGTTCGTCAGACGGAGCGTACACGCCTCGGCGACCGCGGTCGCCGGGAGTCCGTTCAGGTCGAAGCAGATGAGGAAACGGAAGTGCCAGGACGGGCTGTTGAACAGATCGAGCGTCGGCCACATCCCCAGTGCCGTGTCCGGAATGTCCATGCGCACCGTGGCGTCGGATACGGCGTCGAGCGTGACCGAACCGAGCAGCAGCAGCGTGACGTTGATCTCCTCATCGTCCTCATCGAGGTAGAGCGGCGTGGTGTACGGGCGGTATCCGCTCAGCGTGACCGTCAGGTTCTCGGAGTTCCGTGGGACGTTCCAGAACTCGTATGTTCCGTCGGCCCCGGTCATCTTGGTACGCCCGTCGAGATCGACGAGCGCGCCCTCGATGGGCCCCTGCCCCGGACGTGCCACGACGCCGAAGACGTGCGAGACGCCGACGGCCACGTTCATCTGGATGTCGTGCCTCGTCTGACCCGAGACACTTACGGCGTCGGAGTAGTCTCCGTACCCGCTCGCCTCCGCGTGCACCGAGCGCCAGCCCTCCGTGATGCCGTCCAGGTAGTACGATCCGTCGGTGCCGGTCTCCATCCACTCGGACTCGCACTCGACGACGGCTCCCACCATGATCTGTTGGGTTGCCGAGTCGCGGACGTATCCGTAGATGGCGCCCGTCTCGTTGTTCGTCAGCGCGCATGTCGTGAAGAAGGGGGTGAGTGCGATGATGAGGCAGATCGTCGTCAGCCTCCATCTGCGACCCGTCATCTTCTTCCTCCTGTGAGTGCCGCGATCCTGCTCAGATCTATCGGAACCCGATTCTCCGGGAGAACCTGCTTCGCCACTGACTTGACCGACAGCGCGGTCTCGCTACTTCAGAAGCGTCATCTTTCTCACAGCGGTGTCGGTTCCGGCGTTGAGTCTGGCGAAGTACACGCCGGAAGCCAGATGTTCCCCATTGCGATTCGTGCCGTCCCACACGACCGAGTGCGCTCCGGCCGGCATCGGTTCATCGAGGAGCGTCGTGATCAGCCGGCCGGATACATCGTAGATCCTCAGCGTGGCGTTCTCCGCCCCGGCCGGGACCGTAAAGGCGATGTTCGTGACCGGATTGAAGGGATTCGGGTGGTTCTGCGAAATCGCGAGCCGCCCAAGGACGACGTCGTCGCCGACGCCCGTCGTCTCGTCGAACCACGACAGCACGCGGGCGATGAGCGTGCGCTGGTTGCTCGGGTATGCGTTCGCCACCTTCACGGCCTCGAACGGGAACGATGTGAACACCACCTTGTGTCCGTCTTCCTCCACACGCAGTCCCCGCTCGACACCCGAGCCCATGAAAATGGGAATGGCGGGTGATGCTGTCACGACCGCGTCACTGAGACTCGGCGGAAACGGTCCCGCCAGTAGTCCGAGCGACATGTCGGCCGAGACCGGGTCGCCCGGCATACCGTTGATGACGAAGCAACTGCAGTCGGGCGTCCATGAGTCGATGTGCAGATAGTCCGTGATGAACTCGTTCGTCGTGCTCCGGCTGGAGAGATACGCCATGCTTGTCAGGAAGAGGTTCCCTCCCGCATCGAGATAGGTCATGAGATTCTGTTCATCCGCGGTCGCGATCCCGGTTGCATCGCCGTCGGCCGTCGTCCAGAGGACGGTCCAGTGTGATGCCAGGACCTCCGGCGACGGACGCCCGAGCACGGATGTGTCCCACGTTCTCACGGCATAGCCTGTGTCGGCGAGCGCAGTCTCCATGTAGCTCTCATAGGATGCGCCGTCGTCGTCATCGACGAGCAGGACTGACGGGAGTCCGACGAACGTCCCGAACGAGACTCGCTGCGTGGCGGAGCCGTCACCGTAGCTCTCCGCCGTGAGCGTCGAGAGCGCCATGCCGGTCGTCGTACCGATGGTGTCGGTCAGCCGCACTTCGATCGGGAGGACCTCTCCCGCCGACATCGTAACGGTCGAGGGGAAGGCCTTCCACTCACCGCCGTCGATACTGTACCGGGCGGGCCAGTCACTGGGAGCGACTCCGGCCGGCAGTTCGTCCTGGGCGATGCTGATCGTGACCTGGTCGCTGACCGTTCCGTAGTTGTGAAGCGTCATCGGGTAGATGATCGAGGTCCCGGGGTCGATCTCGGCTGCGAGCGCCGGAGCGTCGGTGTCGAGACCGTAGGCGACGAGCATGAAGTCGAACGTCATCAGGGAGCCTGATGCGCTGATATCGAAGAAGGACGCCTGCGAGTCGGTACGGTCCCACCAGGCCGTGTTCGGGTCCGAGGTCGGAGTGCAGTCGGTGTAGTAAGGCGCCGCGTAGAGGTCGGAGCTGTCGCCGGAGTTCCGGTTGTTCTCGAGGTCCCAGTCGCCGTCGGCCTGGACGAGCGTGACGAGGTAGTGCAGGTCCGGCGTCTGCTGCTGGTTGCTGTTGTTTCCCTCGGTGTCGATGTGCCAGATGGCGAGTCCGTTGTCGGGCAGCCCCGCGTCTCGGCCGGTCGCCTGTCGGTTCTCGACCAGATAGAACTCGTTCGGGTGGTCAACCCGCTGGAAGCGGTACATCTCGTTGCCGTCGACCGAGACCGGGAGGTCGGTGGCCGGGTCCCAGAGCTCCGTGACGTCCGCCCAGCCGGCGTCCATCTTGAAGTAGGCGCACGGCTCGTTGGGGTTCGTCCCGAAGCAGCCGCCGCACATCAGGCAGAACGCTCCGACGCCCTGAGAGTCACCGTCGTAGTCGTACAGGTCGGGCCATCCCATGAGCATGTGGCCGTTCTCGTGGCAGAACGTACCGAGCGACAGGGCGCTGCCTGCATTCGTGATCTGGTAGCGCTCCGTGTGCACGCCGTCGGCATACCACTGGAGCCACCCCGCGTGCGGCCAGAGACCCTCGGCCCAGCTGTTCCACGTGTTGCCCGCGTAGAAGCAGTTGACCGCGTCGACGACGCCGTCGCCGTTGGAGTCGTACTGGCTGAAGTCGAATCCGGATGCGTCAAGATCATCGAGCGCTGCTGCGATCAGCTCCTGCGCACGCTGGCCGTACCCGACCGACGGGTTGCAGTAGTACGCCTTGGTGTTCGGCGCGCGGAAGTAGGCGTCCGGGACGAAGTTCGTGTATGTGAGGTTTCCCTCCGAGACATCGTAGTAATAGTCGCGCACCGACCCGTTGTTCCCGTAGCCCGCGTACCCCTCCTTGTTGCAGTAGTCGTCGAAGTTCGCAACAGGAATGGTCGCCACGTCGTCGGAGAAATCGATGATGAGCGTGATGCCGACGACATCGCCCGTCGTCGTGCCGGAACGGTCGCCGCGAGGAGGAGCTGCGAACGTGGCGAGCTGGCGCCGGACGAAATCATCACGGGAACGGCGGGCCGTGTTGGCAGCCGCATCCTTCGGGATGCTCAGGTGCCTCTCGAGTCCTGCGGGCGGCTGCTCTCCGGCCGGGACGCCGGTTGAGACAAGCTCGTTTCCATCGGCAGACAGCGTGGCGAAGCAGAGGAAGCCCGTGTTGTGATCGCGCGTCACGGAGTATCCATCCACTGTCTCTCCGCGCGCGTAGTACTCATCACCCCACACCCGGATCTCCACCGTGGTGCCATCGGGTTGCTGGATCGTTGCAGTCTGCCCGTTCATCGGAGCGGCCAGGGTCACTGCAGCCGTCCCGAAGACGAGGGACACCACCAGAAAGGCCAGTGCGGCCGTGCGCAGTCTGTCTCTCCTGAGATTCTCATTCCTCGTGCGTGTCATCCAAGCCTCCAGACGCGGCGCATAGGTACACAGAACGCTGGCACACAGAACTTCGCGTGAAGCAAGCCAAGTACTCATTTTACCATACTTTAGGTAGATGCGCAAATCGTGCTGGAGTTCCGTGGAACGCGCAGACGCGGCGCGACGTTGGCGCCGGTCACGGCTGCTGAACACAACAAGCCCGGTCCATGAGGATCGGGCTTGCGATTGCTGGTACCCCCGACAGGATTCGAACCTGTGGCCACCGGTTTAGGAAACCGATGCTCTATCCAACTGAGCTACGGGGGCACATTCGATGCTGGCAGACCGAGACCGCCCTCGCGCAGCGAGGGCTTCGCCGTCGCCCTTGCGGCGACAGCCACTATTCCGAGCTGTATTCTATCAGACTGCTGACTTCGTAGTCAGCCAGTTTCTCCCGACCGTTCAGGAAGGTCAGGTCGATGAGGAAGACGACACCGACGATGTCGCCGCCGAGCTTCTTCACGAGCTCGACCGTCGCCTCCGCCGTCCCGCCCGTGGCGAGCAGGTCGTCCACGATCAAGACCTTCTGACCGCGCTCGATAGCGTCCTGGTGCATCTCGAGCGTGTCGGTACCGTACTCGAGCTCGTACTCCGCGCTCACCGCTCCCGCCGGCAGTTTGCCCGGCTTCCGCGCCGGGACGAATCCAGCCTTGAGCAGGTACGCGACGGCCCCGCCGAAGATGAATCCACGGGACTCCATCCCGACGACCACGTCCACTCCCCGTCCCTCGTAGAGCGCCGCCATTTCGTCGACCGATTGGCGGAACCCGTCCGGGTTCTTCGTGAGCGTGGTGATGTCTTTGAACACGATGCCCGGCTTCGGAAAGTCGGGCACATCCCGTATGAGAGACCTGAGGTCCATACGTACTCCTTCTCTGTGACTACGGCAGGTACTCCAGCGGGTCGACCGCCCGGCCCCTGTGTCTGATCTCGAAATGGAGATGCGTTCCCCTCGCATTGCCTGACGAGCCGACGTAGCCGATAGGCTGCGCCTGCGCGACACGATCCTCGAGCTTGACCGCCGCGCGGCTCAGATGGGCGTACAGCGTGATGAGGCGATCACCATGATCGATCATGACGACGGTGCCATACCCCGTCATCCGTCCCGAGAAGACGACCTCCCCAGCTGCCGCCGCAAGGACCCGCTCCTCGCGTCCCCCATCAATATCGACGCCCTTGTGGAACTCCTCGGTGCGACGAGTCGGGTGCGTGCGCGTTCCGAAACCGCTCGTAACCGAGCCACGACCCCGCCCGGCCAGCGGCCAGACGATGGTCACGTCCCCGGGATTCGGCGGTGGTCCGTTGTCCTCGGCCGGAGGTACCTGACGCAGACTCGCGGCTCCCGGGATGAACAGCTCCTGGCCCGGGTAGATCAGGTAGCTCTCAAGCCCGTTGGCCGAGACGACCTCGTGGAGTTCGACGCCGTAGGTCTGTGAGATCCGCCACAGCGTCTCGCCTCTGGAGACGGTGTGCGTCACACCGTCGGACCTCGTGCTCCGTGACGAGGAGCTTGAACCCCCGGCGCGTGTGCCCCGAGTGTTCGAGCTGCCCGAACTCCCGCCGGAGGTCGTCGGCTCGCCGCCACCTCGTGTCGAGGGCAGCGGTGTGCATCCGGATGTGAGCAGACATCCAGCCGCGACAAGCAGGATGATGAGCTGGACGGAACGCGCGCTCACTCCTCCCCGGCTCCGTTCCCGCCCGCGTCTGTTGGCCGTACCCGTCAGCCTGTCCTCCTCGCTCCGTCCCTGCATCTCATGCTCTGACGACGAAGCTCTCGAATTCCCCCGTCGCCTCCGACCAGTCCGACTCGACTCCGCTCACGGAACTCTGCTCCGGTCCGGCTGTAACGCGTTCGAGCAGCAGCTCCAGATTCGCACGCGGACCCTCGGCGACCAGTTCCACAGAACCGTCCGGTCTGTTGCGGACCCACCCCGTGATCTCGAGGCGTGCTGCGCTCTCGCGCGTGAAGTACCTGAAACCGACGCCTTGAACGGTGCCTCTGACGCGCGCGCGGAGTCTCTCATTCACAGTCACGCTCCCGACATTCACAGCCGTGCTCCTGCCACTCACGGTCGCCCCTTCGACATCGAAGACCCCTCCCACGGTGACCTGCGTCCGTTGGCCCTGGACCGACTGGCCAGCTCGAGCGCGAGCTCCGCCGCGGCCTCGGGCGTATCGACGACGAGAACACCGTCGATCTCGCCCCACGCATCGAGGGCGATCACCGGGATGTCCGATCTGCGTGCGACCGCTATCTCAGAGAGAGTACCACCCTCTCCCTTGAGCGCAACCACCGCGTCGCCCGAGAGCACATTGACGATGTTGCGCGCCTGCCCGAGGCCGGTCACGACGGGGATCGTCACAAACTCGTTGGCGTCCTCCGAGCGCTCACCGGGCAATATGCCGACGGTTGTGCCGCCCGCCTCTGCCGCACCACGGGATGCCGCCTCCATGACGCCGCCGAGACCTCCTGAAACAAGAATACCCCCTTGGCGGGCGATGGCTGCGCCAACTCGCTCCGCGTTGGAGGCTGTCTCCGTGTCACAGCGGCCGCCGCCGACCACCGTGATCCTGAGAGGGCGTTCCATCTCCGTGTGCCCTCCTATGGGATGGTCGGGGCGAGAGGATTTGAACCTCCGACCTCACGGTCCCGAACCGTGCGCGCTTACCGGACTGCGCTACGCCCCGACATGAACCTACATGGTAGCAAAGAGCCCCGGGATATGCAAGACCCCTTGAATGGCCGCGAGCACGATCCCGCCCGCGATGAGAATGCCCGCAAGGATCGCCGGTATCGCGAGTCTCGGTCGCACGCCGAAGACATACGCCGCAGCCGCTCCCGTCCAGCCGCCCGTGACCGGCAGAGGGATCGCCACGAACAGGATCAGCCCGAGCGCCTCGTAGCGCTCCACGACTTTGCCGCGCATCCGCGTGCGCGCGAAGAGCCAATCGAAGAACCGGTCGAATGCCTTCCAGCGTCTGAGGTACCTCGCGACGGGGTCGAGCAGGAACACCAGCGGTATCATGGGCAGGAAATTTCCGGCCACACAGATCCAGTAGGCGCGCCAGATCGGCAGGTCGAGTTGAATCACCGCGACCGGCAGTCCGCCTCTGAGCTCGGCGATGGGCAGCATCGAGATCAGGAACGCGATGAGTTCCTTCGGAAGCCCCTGCAGGGCTTCGAGCAGATGTTCGAGCACCTAGTACGCCCCTTCTCTTTCGGGCCCCCATCCCTCGCGTCCCAGGAGCGGAACGAACGAACAGCCTCCCGCCTTCCGCTCGGCCACGACGCCATCGCGCTTGTCGATGATCGTCAGCTGCTGAACCGATGCGGGTCCGACTGGGATGACGAGGATGCCCGGATCCGCCAGTTGCTCAACGAGGCTCTGTGGAACCTCGGGAGAGCCGGCCGTCACGATGATGCGGTCGTACGGCTCGAACTCCTTCCATCCGATCGTGCCGTCCCCGACGCGAACCGAGACGTTGTGGATGTCCAGCTCGTCGAGCAGCTCTCTCGCTCTTCGGGCAAGCGGCTCTATCCGCTCAACACTGAAGACGCGGTCCGCGAGTCCGGCGAGCACGGCCGTCTGATATCCTGAGCCGGTGCCTATCTCGAGCACCTTCTCCACGCCGCTCAGATTCAGCGTCTCAGTCATGACGGCCACCATGTACGGTTGGGATATCGTCTGACCCTCGCCGATGGGGAGCGCGTGATCGCTGTACGCGGATTGCTCCATTCCGCGTCCGACGAACAGGTGGCGCGGCACCTCGCGCATGACCTCGAGCACGCGCTCGTCCGAGACGCCACGGCCCGCGATCTGGCGCGACACCATGTCGCGACGCTGGTCGTCCCAGTTGGTCAAGGCGTCCCCTCCTCGGTCGGGTCGGCCGCGTCCGGAGCGGACGCGGCGCGCGGTTCGGAGCCGGCATCATCTCCGCCGGCGAAGCGCTCGATGAGGCTGTCGAGCCCCCAGCCCTCGAGCGTTGCGAACATGCGATAGTCGGTGAGGTCCAGCTGGACCGGCGTCACCGAAACGTATTCCTTGGCGAGCGTCGTGTAGTCCGTGTTCGGTTCGATCGACCAGGTTTCCTGCTGGCCGCCGATCCAGTAGTATGCCTTGCCGCGCGGATCCGTCTTCTCGACGATCAGATCCTCGTAGACCTGTTTCCCCTGCCTCGTGATCCTGATGCCCTTGATTCTGCCGAGCGGGACGTGGGGCACATTGACATTGAGCAGTGTCGATTCCGGGAGCCCGCGCTCGAGCACGACAGTTGCCACTTCGCGGGCCACCACACCGGCGGCGCGATAGTCGTACGTCCCGTCACCGGGCCGGTCAAGCGAGACGGCGATAGACGGGATGCCGAGAAGCGTGCCTTCCATGGCGGCCGCCACAGTGCCCGAGTACGTCAGGTCATCGCCCATGTTCGGACCGCGATTGATGCCGGAGACCACGAGGTCCGGGCGCTTCGTAAGCAGATTCTTGATGGCGAGCATGACGCAGTCGGTCGGAGTGCCATCGACGCTCACGGTCGAGTCGTCGATGCGCTGCGCTCGCAGCGGAACCTGC
>CAZRAD010000095.1:8301-11265 GCA_964597945.1 uncultured bacterium | reverse complement strand
CGAACCTCGTGCTTCCGTACTGTCAGGACGCGATGGTGACCCGGTCGATCGAGAACAGGGTCTTCTCGATCACTGCGAATCGGGTCGGAACCGAGAAGCGGGCCGGAATGGATCTCACCTTCACCGGACAGACCGAGATCGTCACGCCCCGCGGTCGGATCCTCGAACGAGCACACGTCACGGGTGAGACAGTGCTGGTCCACGAGATCGACCCGGCCGAGGCTCGCGACAAACAGATCACGCCGAGGAACAACATCCGGGAGGACCGGCGCACCGACCTCTACCGGCTCGATTGACCAACGCGCATGGCGAAGCCGGTGATCAGCGCGTACGGCATCGGTGGACGACCCTCCCCCCGGGGGGGGGCCGCGGCCGGCCGCTGGCATACTAGTTGCATAATCCAGAGGTGATGTTCGTGTCTCATTGGCGCACAGACGAGGCAACCAGTCAGGATGTAACAGGAACGGGGAGCTGAGAGACGATGGAACGAGGCGGACCCACGATCGAGATCAAGCTCGTCACGCTGGTGGCGGCGGTGCTCATCGTGCACGATGTGGTTCTCCTTGTGCTCTACCTCGGCGGAGCGCCGCCGAACATCATCCAGATCGTGCTCGGCGCCATCGTGGTCCCAGCACTCATCGTCGTGGCCGTCTGGGGCAATTCGATCGGGCGCGCCATCCGCAGGCTCTCCTGGGTTTGCCGCGCAGCGAAGGAGGGAGACACAAACCTCCTGACGGTCCTCCACCGGACCGACGATCTCGGCCGATTGAACGACGACATCAACGCGCTCGTGGTCAAGCTCCGCAGGCTCGGTGAGACGGAGCGGACTCTGGGTACCTCGCGCCAGCTCGTCGACGCGATCGTCCGGACCGCGCCCGAGCTTCTGCACGCCTCGCAGGAGGTCCTTGTCGCGATGAAGGAGCTCAAGGAGGGCGCGGGAGCGGAGACATCGGTTCTGAGACGCGCATCCCGAAATCTCACGGAGGCAGGCGGACTGCTCGGTAGACTGACGGCCACCGATGCGGAGGCTCAGGAGGAGGCGATCGCGGCGAAGCTCAAGTCTCTCGGGGGGCTCCGGCGTGAGATCGAGATCCTCTCCGACCAGATCATGGACGAGGTGGCCAGGCCCGAGATCGATGCGACGACGCTGGCCCGCGCGGTCAACGGCCTGCGCGATGCTTCGCGAATTCTCGCCGATGTCGCCGAACAGGCGGCTCCGGCGCTCGAGGCGAAGCTCACCGATATCCGGGTTGCCGTGGCGGCGACCGGATACATCGAGACGGCGGACGAGGAGCGGCAGGACGGCGCCAGGATCGCCGAACTCATGCAGCGGAGTGCGGGGAGCGGGATCGGCGCTGCGACACGACTCGCCTCGGCGCTCCACCAGCTCGGCGTGGTGCTCGAGGCTTACGAGGTGCAGCGGAGAACCGGGGATCGCCCGTAGCGAGAATCGTGGGCGCGTGAGCACGTGGGCACGTGGGCACGTGGGCACGGCGGTTGGCCCGGCGGCCTCCCGGGGATGTGAACCAGGTTGACGAAGGGACGGCTCGATTCGGGCCGCCTTTTTTTTGTGGCCGGGTCACCTCGCTCATAAGAGCACACGAGATGGTCGATTGCGAAGGACACTCGGCCCACATGATCCGACCCGGTCGCGATGGCATATCGATTGCTCGAAAGAACGCGGCAGACAGGAGGCTCCGGCGGGGACCGGAGGGCTGAGCCGGTCGTCTGCGGCTGACCGGCGCGCGTGTGGGGATGGGTGGTGTGTGTCTCCGAGTCCCCGGGCCGGGGCACCCCAGCGCTGCGGGGAGGGAGTGTGGCGACAGGACGCGCGGATGGCGAGGGGATCGGCCGGCGTTTGAGGCGGCTCAACGCGGAGATCGCCGACGGGTGCGCGCTCGAACTGGCGTGCTCGGCCGGAGATCCGAGGCGCGAGGACGGGCTCGTGCTCCTGGGTGTGCTCAGCTGCGGGACCGTGGCCATCGTTCCCGTGATGCCCGGCCGGACAGCCCGACAGCGGCTCCTGTCGCTCTCCGACTCCATCGCGGAGTGCGCCATGCTCCTGGGTGTCGGGACGAGTCTTTACGGGATGTCGGTGAGGACGGGAAACTAGACCGGCGCCGCAGGCGACACCTCCATCCAGCGAAACGCCTTGCCCGGGGTGGCGCGGCGTGGAAGAATCCACGGTACGGCATCGACCGGCATCCGCTCCGGGCGATACCGACCGACCCACGGAGGATTCCCGCACCACTGCGAAGGCCACCACCCGGGAGGCATCATGAGCGCCGCATTCGATGCGTTCGTACAGCGCTACCTCACGATCAAGACGGGTGACGCACCCACGTTCTCGACATTCCTCGGTCTGCACGAGCACGACGGCGAGCTCGGCGATCTCTCAATGGACGCGCTGCAGGAGCAGCACCAGCACGTCCGCGACCTGCTGGCCGATCTGGAAGCCCTCCCGCTCGACGTCGAGCCCGTTGAGGTCCGTGTTGACGCCGCGGCGCTCGCATCATCACTGCGAGACGACATATTCCACCACGAGACGCTTCGGACACACGAGCGGATGCCGAACACGTACATCGGCACCGCTCTCGGCGGCTGCAACAGTCTGATCATGAAGGAGTTCGCGCCTCTGGAGGAGCGGGCGATAGGTCTGCTCTCGCGGGTCCGACAGATCCCCGGCGTTCTTGCGTGCATGCGCGAGAACGTCAAGGATGTTCCGAGTGTCTTCGCCACCGTGTCCGCGGAGTACGCGGCGGGCGGTGTGGCGTTCATGCAGAGTATCGTCGCCGACGTCGTGCCCGAGGTGCCGGCAGTGGGGGCCGAGCTCACGAAGGCTTGCACAGCCGCCTCGGCGGCGTTCGAGAAGGCTGCGGGTGAGCTCCGGGTGATGGCGGAGGACGCATCCGAGCCGTTCGCCGTCGGACGTGAGCGGTATGAATGGCTTCTGACGAACACGCA
>CAZRAD010000095.1:0-8201 GCA_964597945.1 uncultured bacterium | reverse complement strand
CACGTCATCGACACACCCATCTACGCGCGGCGTGTCCTCCCGTACGCGGCATACATGCCTCCGGGTTCGTTCGAGACGCGGCAACAGGGGCACTTCTACGTCACGCCTGCCGACGAGTCACGGACCGAGGAGCAGCAGGAGCGGCAGTTGAGGGGGCACAGTCTCCACACGATCCCGATCGTCGCGCTCCATGAGGCGTACCCCGGGCATCACCTGCAGTTCGTCCGCGCGAACGCGAACCCGCGGCTCGCCCGGAGGCTGACCTGGAACACGGTCTACGTCGAGGGGTGGGCCCTTTACTGCGAGGAGATGATGAAGGACGCCGGCTTCTTCCCGGACCCGATGACGCGGCTGGGGCAGCTGAAGGAGACGCTCTGGCGGAGCGCCCGGATCGTCGTCGACACATCCATCCAGCGGGGGACGATGACCCTCGAGGAGGGCATCGAGTTCATGGTACGCGAGGTCAAACTTGAGCCGGTCAATGCGACCGCAGAGGTGAAGCGGTACGCGATGAATCCGACCCAGCCGTCGAGCTACATGATCGGCAAGCGGGCGATCATGAACATCAGGCGTCGGTTCGAGGCCGACGCGGGAGATGCGTTCGATCTCAAGTCGTTCCACGATCGGCTCCTTGATCTCGGCAGCATTCAGCCTGCGCTCGTCGAGGCCTCATTCGGCATGCGGACTCTGAAGAGGATCTGACCCCGTGACCAACAGCAACCCCGCCGGAAGTCGTCCAGCCGACGTTCAGACGGAGATCCTCGACAATGGTGTCCGTGTTGTCGTTCGGGAGATGTGCACCGCTCCCGTGGTCGCGCTCAATCTCTGGGTCGGTACAGGGGCCGTCGATGATCCCAGCGGCGGCGAGGGTCTGGCCCACTTCATCGAGCACATGCTCTTCAAGCCCGACGGGGCGTCGGGGACCGACCTGGCACAGGAGGTCTACGGCGCGGGTGGGTATGTCAATGCCGTGACGGGAGCCGATCATACGACCTACTACCAGGTCGTGCCGTCCACTACGTGGCATCAGGTCCTCGAGGCGCAGGCGTCCGTCATCCGCTCGCCGCGGTTCGCGGTTGATGAGGTGGAGATGGAGCGCGCGGTCATCCTGGAGGAGCTGCGATCGGGTGAGGCCAATCCGGAGACACTCGTCTGGCGCAAGCTGATGGCGACGGCGTTCATCGAGCATCCACTCCGTCGACCCGTCGTCGGAACGGAGTCATCGCTCGGCGCGTTGACAGCGGAGACGCTGATCCGCCACTACGATGCGCACTATCGGGGCGGAAACGTGGTTCTGGTCGTCGTCGGCGACGTCGAAGCGGCGGAGGTCTTCACCGAGGTGAGAAGGCTCTTCGGCGGTGTGCCGGATGGCGAACGTCCCGCCTGCTGGGGGGGCGCCGAACCCGACCAGACCGCGCTGCGGGCGCTGAGTGTGCATGGCGCCGTGGCTCAACCGTATCTCTCGATGGCCTTCCACGTCCCTGACGCGCTTCACGAGGACATCCCCGCGCTGGACGCTCTCTCGGGCCTTATGGGACAGGGAAGAAGCTCGCGGCTCAGGCGCAGGCTGGCTCTCGAGCAGGGTCTTGTCGGCAGCATCGGATCTGGGATCGCCGCGTACCGGGCTGCGGGGCTGTTCATCGTCCGTGCGGCCGCGACCTCGCCGGGTGTGGGGCCGGTCGTCACCGGCGTGCTGGATGAGATGGCGCGGCTCGGGGAGAGGGTTCCGGGCGATGAGGAGATGGCGAAGAACATCCGCCGGCTCGAGGCCTCCTATCTCCTTGAGCACGAAACCCCGGAGATGCTCGCGAGCGGACTCGGATACTTCGCGCTTCTGGGAGACTGCCGTCTGGCAGAGACGTATATCGACCGACTTGCCGTCGTGACACCCGATGATGTCTCGCGTGTGGCACGAACCTACCTCAGGCCTGAGAACGCGACCATCGTGGCCTACGGTCCCGCCGCGGGCGGTCTGCCCGAGGGTGATGTCTCCGAACTGATGGCCGAGCGCGTGGAGGCGTCGAAGCGATCCCGTAGCTCCGACATGATCGGTGCCGGCGGTTCGTCAGGCGATGGCGAGCCGGCGAGCGATCCGGGTGTCGCGGAGGGGGACGGCGATGTCGGGCTCCGAGAGCATCGTTCCACATGGACATCCTCGGGGTTCTCTCGACCGACGATCCTCGCGGAGCGGCGGACACCGGTGCGCACCCGCGAAAGTCCGGCGCCGGGAGTGACGCTCATCGCGAGTCACTCGGACACGCTGCCGCTGACGTCGATCGCGATCGGCTTCCGGGGCGGGCACTGTGACGAGGATCAGGCATCATCCGGATCGACCTATCTCGCGATGCGGACCGCGATCCGCGGTTCGCGTCACCGGTCCGGATTCGAACTCGCCGACGTCGTTGAGTCGATGGGTACCTCGCTCGCGACGCTCGTCGATCGCGACGGGTTCGGTCTCGGCTCGACGTGCCTCTCACGGCTCCAGAACGAGGCGATCTCGCTGCTGGGCGAGGTGGCGCTCGAGCCGGCATTCGCGCCCGAGCAGTTCGAGATGGCCAGAGCGGAGGTCGAGAGCGAGATAGGGGAGACCGAGGACCATCCGTTCAGACGCGCTGTTCTCAACATGCTGCCGCTGATCTTCCCCGAGCATCCGTATGGCCGGGCACTGAGGGGGACGCGCGAGAGCGTCGCCGGGCTCTCTGCCGCATCCGTGCGGAGCCGCTATCTGAGCGGGCTGAGCACGGCGGGGCTTGTCGTCTGCGCCAGCGGCAGAGTCGACGTGCGCGACCTGCGGGAGAGCGTCCTGCGGATCGCATCGCGGATGCCCTCCGCGAACCGGAGCGGTGAGACGGGCACGCCGCGCGTTGGGGTTCCCGGACCGGTGGTCCGCGAACCTGTGGAGCTGCATCACGACACGCCAGGACAGTCACAGGTAGTGCTCGCGCTGGCCGGGCCGGCGGCTTCGTCCGATGACGCCGTCACGCTTCGCTTCGTGACCCGTGCCCTCTCCATGATGGGAGGCCCGCTCTGGGTGGCGCTCCGCGAGAACCCGCCACATGCGTACAGCGTGTCCGCGTCACCGCTTCTGCTCGCCGCAGGCGGGGCCACCCTGTTGTCGGTGACCGCACGGCCGGGTGATGAGGCGGCCGCCGTCGAAGGACTGCTCTCAGTTCTGCGGAGCGTGCGGTCCGGCGGGTTCGGTGCGGATGACCTCGCGCGCGCGAGAAGTCACGCCGCCGGCACGATGGAGATCGCGATGCAGCGGGAATCCACGAGGGCGGCATCCTATGCGATGTCCGAGCTTCTCGGCGTCGGGTTCGAACGGATGGAGGAGATGCCCTCGCTCGTGCGCTCGCTCACGAACGACGATGTCGTCCGCGTGACGAGAGCCTGGCTTGATCCCGATGCGGGCTATGCCACGGTGACGCTCAAGAGCCTCTGAGGGCTGCGGCATGCCCTGCGACGGACGACCCGGCAGTGCCGTGGGGTCAGGGCGAGGGATCCCTGTGCACGCGAGCGCGGTGCACGCGAGTCCGGTCCATACGAGCGAAACGAAACAGGCCCGACCGGTGCGGTCGGGCCTGTTGCTCTATCAACACCTATCTTCCTGTGCTGCGTATCGGGACGTTTGCCCGTCGGTGACTACTGCTGAGGCGCGGCTCCGCCTGCCTGCCCGCCGTCTTCCGGCCCGTACATCTGCCACATCTCCATGAGGTTGTTCACACGGTCCGCCATGCCGAGCTGCTGATACGCGGTCATGAGCGCCGCGTAGACATCGTAGCGTTCAGGCTCACGAGCGAGGACGTGCTCGTACGCCTCAACCGCCTCCTCGAAGTGCGGCCTGGCCTCCTCGTTCTGGTTCTGCCTTGCGAGGCCCTCGGCGATCATCAGATGTACGCCGCCGTAACGCACCCACGCTTCGATGAGTTCCGGCTGACTCTCGACGAATCGTTCGGCGAACGGCAGCGCGAGATGAGGCTGGAGAAGACGCGCCGCGTAGATCGCGACAAGACCGTTGAGGGCCGGCCCGTAGTTCGGCGCGAACTTGAGCGCTATCGTGTAGAGACGGATGGCCTCGTCCGTCTGCTCCGGGTCCTGCATCGCGACGAATCCGAGTCTGGAGAACCCGGCGGCGTAGTTTGTGATGAGGCGTGCGGTCGGTCCCGTCTTGTAGACCTCGTGCATCACCCGCCAGTTATCCTCGACATCCACGATGCTCGTGTAGTCGTAGTTCTCGAAGACGTTCTCGTACGTCCTCTCAACATCGACCATGTGACGTCCGGTCTCCTGCGTGAGTCTGAAGACCATGCCCTCGAGCATGAGGTTGTCGTAGTACCCCATGAAGTCGTCCACGGTCACAGCGAAATAGACGGGTCGCTCGAAGTTGTTCGTCCGGATGATATCGTGGATCGCGATGTCCTTGAGCGTAACGAGCGTGAGCTCGTTCGTCTCCGGGTCGCGCGTCCAGTAGGGGCGCATCTGCTCGATCTGCTCGAACGTGAACGAGAGCGGGACGCCCTCCTGCTTGATCTGCTTGAGGTGCCAGTTGATCTGGCTGAGCGACAGGTTGACGATATCGACATCCAGCCGCACGCCCTCCACCTGCTGCAGATACCACAACGGGAACGTGTCGTTGTCGCCGTTGGTGATGAGGATCGCGTCCTCGTCGAGATACTGCAGGATGTTCATGCCGTAGTTGTGCGCGATGTAGTTGTTGCTCCGATCGCTGATCTGGTAGTTGCTCACCAGCGGCAGGAGCGCGAAGATGACGACGGCGACCGCGAGCACGTTTCTCCAGACCTTGCCGACGTCCTTCGCCCACTGGACGATGGCTCCGGAGCCGATGCCCATCCAGATCGCGAGACCCACGTACGACGGAACCCAGAAGTACTCACGGCTGCGAACCTCGTGATCGGAGACGTTGAGGTAGAGCAGAAGCCCGAACGACGCCATAAGCCATCCGATGAACATCATCGCAAACGTACGGCGGTCGCGCTTCGCGTGAGCAATGAGTCCCCAGACCGCCAGCGCGAACGGCGCGAGGACCGCGATGAGGTTCTTCGACGAGGTGAACTGCTGCGCGTGGTATCCGCCGACGATACGGAACTGGTTCGGGAACGGCGTGCGTCTCGGGAACAGCCGCATCGGTTCGTACTGCGCGCGGCGCATGACCTCAAGGACCGCCTTGACCGTCTTCGGTTCGGACTGGTTGATCGCCGGCTCGAGTCGTGCGCGGATCAACAGATATGCGTGGACCGTCAGCGCGAGGAACGAAAGCAACAGCGCGGCGAGAAGCGCACGCGCCGGAGTCTGTGGCTCCTGGATCGTCCCGCGGCGGATGAGCGTGATGAATCCCCAGAGGCCGCCAGCCGAGAGCGCGACGGCGAAGAGCGCCCAGCCGGCCCCCGCGCTACCGTGCCCCGTGCCGGCTTCGGCGACGGCGAGGACGCTGAGGATCGCCGTCCCGATGGTGACCCAGGAGGGGACAGGGGGACCGAGTATCCTGTCCTTCACGCGTCTTCCAACCTTCTTGTGTTCGGGCCAGAGCCGCGGAAGCGCGAAGAACGCTGTCTGGGCGAACCCCATGACCCAGAGCGTCGCCGGCGCGTGCCACCACGCCATGCCCTTGCTCATCAGGAAGAACCCCATTGCGAACGGGACCGCGAGGAGCAGCGAGCCCATGTAGCTGCGCTCAAAGAGGATCATGAAGACGAGGAAGCCGGGCGCCCACAGGAGGCTCCCCATGTGGATGCCGATCCCGAGTGCAAGGAAGTAGAACACGAGATAGAGATGCCGCCGTGGTCGCGGCGGGCCGGCCAGCTCGGACCATCTCAGCACGAGCCAGAGCGTGACGGCCATGACGAGAACGTTCCAGGCGTAGACCTCGGCCTCGAGCGCGTTCTCCCAGTAGCTGAACGAGAAGGCGATGAAAAGACAGGCCGTGATTCCCGAGACGTAGGTCGGGAGCCCGTCGCTGAAAGACCTGATCTCGCCCTCCCAGCGCTTCGCCATCTTCGAGATGGCAAGGGAGAAGAAGAAGATCGCGGCAGCGCCGGCGACGACGGAGGTGAAGTTGACGGCCTGCGCCACGTTGGGGAAGGGGAGCAGCGCGAAGAGGCGACTGATCAGCGTGTAGACCGGAGACCCCGGCGGGTGGCCGACGCCCAGGATGTACCCGACGGCGATGAACTCGCCGTTGTCCCAGAAGGCCACGACCGGCGCCGTCGTCATCATATAGACGATGAAAGAGAACGCTCCCAGCGCCCAGGCGATGATGGTGTTGGTCCGTCCGTGCTGGTACATCGTGTCTCCTCTGGTTCAGATGCTCAAGCTCGCCCGGCCCGCGCGGCCGGGGACTCTCCTTGTGCCGTCCACACGCTGCGGAGGCTCACGCGCATTCGTACACCGTCAGGATGCCGCGCCCTCCGGGGGTTGGTTCCTCAGAAGCTGTGAGAGCCGCTCCCGGAGCTGGCTGAGGGTGATCCCTCGCGAGATCTGCCCCCCGAGTGCGAGGGAGATGTCGCCGGTCTCTTCCGAGACGATGACCACGACGGCATCGGTCTCCTCGGTCAGGCCGACCGCGGCACGGTGCCGGGTGCCGAGAGTGTGGACGTAGTATGGATTCTGCGAAAGCGGCAGCGTGCAGCGTGCCGCGATGACCTCGTCGCCGCTGACGATGATGGCTCCGTCGTGGAGCGGCGTCAGCGGTGTGAAGATCGATACGATCAGACTCGAGACGACCGGCGCATTGAGGAGCACGCCGGTCTGGTAGTAGTTGAGCAGTCGCGCCTGGCGCTCGACGACGATGAGCGCCCCCGTGCGCTTCTGAGACATCGCCTTGACGGCCGTGACGATGGCGTCGATCGATTCGTGGACCTCGAGACGGACGAACGGACGAAGCAGCCTGCTCTGTCCCATCTGCGCGAGGATGCGCCGGAGTTCGTCCTGGAAGAGGATCACGAAGATGATTGCCCAGAGTCCTTTGAGGCCGGACATGAGCCAGTTGAGAGCGTCGAACTGAAGCCAGCGGGCGATGAATCCGACGACGACGATGACGAACAGGCTCACGAACATCTGCATCGCCCGGCGGCCCCGGAGGAGCAGGAGCAGCTGATAGATGACGAACGCGACGATGGCGATATCAACGATGTCGATGAAGATCCTGGAACCGGACATCTCGTCATGCCCCCTGAGTGATGCAGGCCTCGACCATGCGCACGGCCCGCACAACCGGCTTCACGTCGTGAACGCGCACGATCCGGGCGCCCTGTGCCACGGCGTACGCCGCGGTCGCGATGGTACCCTCGAGCCGCTCCTCGACCGGAAGATCAAGAACGCTGCCGATGAAGCCCTTGCGCGACGTTCCGATCACGATCGGCTTCCCGAGCACCGCCAGTTCAGGCAGTCGCTTGAGGATGGCCAGGTTATGCTCCGTAGTCTTCCCGAATCCAATCCCCGGGTCAACGGCTATCTGGTCCTCGCCAAGCCCGGCGGCCCTGGCGTTCTCCACCGCCTCGCCGAGAATCCCGCAGATCTCGCCCATCACGTCATCGTAGACCGGATTCTCCTGCATCGTTGCGGGTGTTCCCCGCATGTGCATGAGTATGGCGGCGGCGCCGTACTCGGCTGTGACGCCGGGAAGCTCGGCGTCGCTCGAGAATGCCGTGATGTCGTTGACGATCCCGGCACCCGCCTCGAGCGTCGCGCGCGCCACGCGTGAGGAGGCGGTATCGATGGATATCGGTCCCGACCACTCCTCGGCGAGCATCTCGACGACCGGCAGGACGCGCTTGAGCTCCTCGTCCTCGTCCACCGGCTCCGAACCAGGTCTTGAGGACTGTCCGCCGACGTCGATGATGTCCGCGCCGTCCTTGATGAGGGCGAGCGCATGGCGGAGAGCCTCGGTCGGCTGCAGATAGAGGCCGCCGTCGGAGAACGAGTCGGGTGTGACATTGACCACGCCCATGACGTGGACCCTCTCGGCGAGATCGAGCGAGAACGATCTCCCGCGAAAAGCGGGGCGAGCCGGTCTCGTCGTGTCATCGACGATCTTCGCGATACGCTCTCCGAGCGCGGGGAGGTCGAACGGCTGGAACGAGAGCCGCTCGACGAGACGTCGGAGCTGAAGAGGTGTGCCCATGATCAGAACGTCCGAGCTCTCGACCGCGTGCGTGAGGAACGCGACGACGAAGCGGAGGATG
>CAZRAD010000094.1:0-11303 GCA_964597945.1 uncultured bacterium | reverse complement strand
GTACTCCTCCATCCCGAACGCCTGCACGACGCGTATCCCGGAGATCGTCTCCTGGAGCGTCGAGGTGATGTTGGCCATCTTCTCCTGAATGCGCGTGCTTCTCTTCCTGAGCCGCGCCCCGATCCGAGCGATCAGGAACATGATGGGAGGAAGCACGACGAATGTGATGATCGCCAGCCGCCAGCTGATCCAGATCGCCACGCCCAGGTACATGAACGTCAGGAGACTCTCACGAAACAGGCTCACGAACGAAGCGACCAACGCTCCGCGAACGAGCGTCACGTCGTTGGTGATCCGCGATATCAGCGTACCTGTGTGCTGGCCTTGGAAGAACGAGAGCGACAGCCCGCTGATCTTCTCGAAGAGTCGGTTTCGGAGATCACGGACGACACGCTGCTCAAGGGTCATCATCAGGAATGTCTGAAGGTATCCGAACAGCGCGCGAACGAGAAACACGGCCAGGAGCGCCAGGCAGACCTTGCCGATTGCGCGCTCCGGTGAACCGCTGGCGAACATCTCGAGGATACGCGCGCGGATCTCGACCTTCAGATCGCCGATCGGCGCGCTCTCATGGACGACCCCGACGAGATCCGGTGCATCCGTCCCCGACGTCGCATCAGCGGCCGCAGTCGTCGTCTCGGTCGAGACAAGCGCGTCTCGCTCGAACAGCACGTTGACGAACGGAAGGACCATCCCGAGCGACACACCGGAGAGAACCGCGAAGACCGCCATGCAGACGAGCGCCGCCAGGAGGCGGCGCCAGTACGGTCTCACATAGCCAAGCAGTCGGATGAACGGACGCATGCTATCCGCCCTCCTCCGACGCCCCGCGCAGCATCGCGCTCTGCGTCCTCTCCATGAACTCCTCGATAGGGAACCGGTCGCCCGGAACCAGGGTGATGATCTCGAGATAGTCCCGGTCCGGATATGCCTCGGCCTCGAGTTCACCGGCCGTCATCATGGAGACGGTCGGTATCCCCAGCGCGATGGCGAAGTAGACGAGATCGGTGTTGCCGGCGACGAACAGGTCGCACTGACCAAGGAGGCTCACCACGTCGCGCGTGCGCCGCTGCTGAACGAAGATCGGCTCTCTCGAGAGCATGCTCTCGAGCTTCTTCGCATGCTCGTGATGGTCGGTCGAAGTCAACAGGATGGCGCGCGCGTTGTAGTCGGCGCAGAGCTGGTCGAGCAGCTTCGCCTGCTGTGCTGTCGAGACGGACGTTCCACCCCGGCCGGGACCTGGATCGAAGCCGATCAGGAGTTCGTCTTCGCGCGGCTTGCGGAAGTGAATGAGCTGCTCCGCGGTCCTGCGCTCCTGCTCGGGCACCTCCCACATCAGACCGAGCCCGGTCACATCGATGCCCATCACGCTCGCGATCTGAAGACCGAGCTGCGCGCGGGTACTCCCCGACACGCGCCGGCTCACCTCGAGGTTGAGGAACGGATGACTCTCGTCTCCCTGGAGTCCAGCCCGGATCTTGGCACCGGTCATGTAGCAGAGGTAGATCCTCTCGAAGTCCGATTCCCGATCGAGAAGGATGGCGATATCGAACCGATACGACTTGAGCCGCTTCGCCAGGGTCATGAACGTCGATACGCGCTTCATGCCACGCGGCAGAGAGTAGCCGATGACACGGTCGACCTCGACCGACCCCTCGAGCAGCTCCTTGTCCTCATCGCGGACGAGCACGGCGATCTTCCCCTGGGGAAATCCGCGGCGCATCGCTCGCAGCGTGGGCACCGCGAACAGTGCCCCCGCCACCCCGCTCTCCGGTATGACCAACACGCGCTCGACGCTTTCGAACGCCGCGCCGAATGAGATCGGGTCCGGCCTGTCAAAGCGGTCGATGTACTTCCCGAGCATGCGGCCAAGCCGCGACGTCTTCGTCACCCTCGGCTGCGAGTCGCTGCTCTGGGAGACCGGTGGCTCACTCGTCGCGGAGCCGCCCCGAGTCTCGCGTGCTGACATGCATTCCTCCACCACATACGCAGACGGATACGCCTGCCGAAGATCCCCGCGTTCCCCGGCATCGCTCGCCCAGTGTGTCATACCGAACAGCCGCGCGACCGGTGGACTGCCGTCCACAGGTCGCCGGCGCTGGCTCGTAGGCTAGCAGACCCCGTTCGAAGGTGTCAACGCTTTTCTCATGACCTAACCGACGACCCTGTCGTCATTTCCGCCCCCCGAAACACGTCCGGCTCCGCGTGGTCTGCTAGACTCCTGACACCATGCGACGATGCGACGCGACCACGTCTGAACACCGTTGCCGGCACGCTCCGACGCGCCGCCCGGGGTGGTTCTCTCAGCCAGGGTATCCGGCTGCCATCGTCATCGGCTTCTCGACCATCCTCGTGCAGACCCTGGTTCTCCGCGAGCTGATGGTCGCGTGGCTCGGTGATGAGGCCTCGTTCGGGATCACCCTGGCCGTGTGGCTGCTCTCGGCCGGGCTCGGAAGCGCGATCGGCGGAAAGGTCTTCTCCCGGGAGCGGTCGCCTCGCACGCGTCTGGCAGCCGTTCTGGTGACCCTCGCCTTCCTCTGCCCGCTCTCCGTCCTCGGGGCGCGGGCAGGCCGGCTTCTCACACACCTCCACGCAGGGGAGATCGCGGGGTCCGGACATCTCCTCGTCGCGGCGGTGCTCGCCGCCGCCCCGTTCGCTCTCGTCGCCGGCGCCGCCTTCAGCCTCGCGATCCGCGCGCTCGCCGGCGAAACCGATACCGCATCCGACAAGGTCATGGCCGGCCCCCGCGACAGCGTCGCTCGGATCTACGCCATCGAGGCCGCGGGAGCGGTCTGCGCGGGAGTCCTTCTGAGCTTCGTGCTCATTCCTCATCTCCGGCCGATGACGATCGCGGGCCTCTGCGCTCTGCTGCTGACGCTCGCTGCTCTCCGACTCTCCGCGCGGCGCACGCCTACGCGCATCGCCGTCATCCTGGGGAGTTTGACCGCTCTCGCGCTTCTCTCTCCCCTGGGCGACCGACTCGATGATGCGACCGTGCGCGCTCAGTGGTCCGAGTTCGGATTCGTGCTCTCTCGCGATTCCGTGCACGGCCGCGTCGTGGCGACCCGTCGGGACGGGCAGCTCAGTCTCTATGAGAGCGGTGTCCTCGCCGGCTCCTTTCCCGACCGACTCGCCGCCGAGGAGGCCGTTCACATCCCGATGCTCCAACACCCCGCACCCCGGCGTGTCCTCCTCGTCGGCGGCGGACTCGGGGGCTCAATCGCCGAGGTGCTCAAACACGCATCGGTTGATCGCGTTGACTACGTTGAGCTGGACCCTGCCTTGCTGACCACGGCCCGCGAGGCGTTTCACGACTCACTTCTCGCCGGTCTGACGGACGACCGGGTCCGTACGCACTACGGGGACGCGAGACTCTTCGTCCGCACAACGGACGACCGATACGATGTCGTGATCCTCAATGTCCCGGATCCGACCACGACACAGCTCAACCGGTTCTACACGGTCGAGTTCTTCGAAGAGACGCGCCGGGCGCTCGCGGACGCCGGTGTCGTCGCGCTGACGGTCTCGGGTTCCGAGAACTACATATCTCCCGAACTCGCCGCGCTCTCGCTCTGTCTCGTGGAATCGCTTGAGACCGTCTTCCCGCAGGTCGCGTTGTTCCCGGGAGACCCTCTCCACCTCGTGGCCGCCGGGGCGGCCGCCCGGCTCGTCCGAGCAGGCTCGGAGCTCGCCGCCGAGATCGAAACCCGCGGGATCGATACCCGCTTCATCGCGCGCCACTACCTCGAGGACCGCTTCAGTTCCGAGAGGCTGGAGACGGCCGACGCGGCGATCGCGCGCGCCCACACGATAGGACCGAACCGCGATCTCACCCCGCGAGGCCAGCTCGGAGGTCTCATGGTGCGCTCCCGGCTGCGCGGCGGCGGAACCGGGCTTCTCGATGCCGCCCGTCGTGTGATCGGTCTGCCGATGCTCGCGGCGCTTGCCGGCCTGCTCGCTCTCCTGTTCGGGGCTGTTCCACGGATGCTCGTGGTGAGGACGCCCGGCCGCGGGGCTCAGATGAAGCGCCACGCGACGTTCGCACGCGCCGTGGTGCTGTCGGTCGTCGTGGTCGGATTCTCGGAGATGACCCTGGAGATGTCCGCGATCGTCGCATACCAGAGTCTCTACGGGTTCGTCTACGGCCACCTCGCGCTCATCACGGGCGCGTTCATGCTGGGGCTCGCGCTCGGGGGTTGGATCGGCACACGCCTGGCCTCGCTCCGCACACTCAATCGTGGGTACATCCTCCTGCAGTGCGGCCTGACGGCGGTCCCGATCGGCTTCGGTTTCGCCGTCGTCCGCCTCGGTTCGACGGCATCCGGAGGACCGGCCGGCGCCGCGCTCTTCCCCGGACTCGTGGCAGCCTCCGCCGTGCTCGCTGGCGTCCAGTTCCCGCTCGCCGCGTCCATCCTCCAGAGACGGAGCGGATCAAGCGAAACCCGTCAGGGCGGCGCTCTCTACGCCGCCGATCTTCTTGGAGCGGCGATCGGAGCCGTCACCGCCTCCGTCCTGCTCCTGCCGGTCCTCGGAATGGTCGGCACGATGGCCGGGATCGCCGTTCTCAACACATCGGTCCTCGCATCTCTCGCTCTCACAGCCCCATCCCGCTGACACCCGATAACGAACGACGATGCCGCCTCCGAAGAGACGGCATCGTCCAGAATGGATCCGCGGTCCTCGCCCGTGCTCGCGCGCGGGAAACTACGAAAGAGCCTGACAACGGCGATTCCCTATCGGCGATAGAGTGCCTTGATCGAGCCCCAGGTAACCTCTTCCACGAGCGAGACGCAGTCGTTGCAGGAGCCGACGCCGAGCCCGCTGGTATCAGCGCCGATGTCGGAACCGCCCGGACCCGCGCCGACGTTCGGCGAGGTGAAACAGACCTGATAGTCGTACCCGATGTCGCCGACGAAGTCGCAGTAGAACGGCTCGGAGGAGATGTTGCCGTTCAGACCGGTCTGGTCACCAAGACTCCCGCCGTAGTTGAGGAAGTCGGTGCTGACGAAGTCGTTCCAGTACACGTTGCAGTACTCCACGTCGACAGTTGCCAGATACGCGTACACACCCGACTTGTGATTGTGAGTGATAGACGAAGCGGTGATCTCGGCGCTGCCGCCGAACAGCTTCACACCATTGTCGAAATTGCCGACGATCGTCACGTGATCAAGAACGAACGGGGTCGAGCCGTTCTCGAACGCATAGACTCCATGCGCACCGCCGCGCGCGATGATGCAGTTCTCGAGGGTAGGCGCACAGTTCGTGCGACACACCAGGCCGGTCGAGGACTCCTCGATCGTGACGTAGCGAATGACGGGCGACGCGTTCTCGAGACAGCTGATGGCCGCCCTGAGGTTCCTGCCATCACCCTCGGGACCGAGGTCCTCCCGAACCGCCACGCCGCCCACGATGGTCAGGGACTTCACCTGAGCGCCACTTCCCACGTCCATACCCAGGATTCCATACTCCGCCTCGGTGTGATCGATCACCACGTCGTCCCGGTCGACGCCCCGAATAGTCACGCCATCCTTGAGCTGACAGACCGCGGTCTTCGTCCCGAGGGGTGTCTCGAAGTAGTGGACGCTGTCGTAGACACCGGCATAGACGAGCACCGTGTCGCCGGCGGACGCGAGGTCCAGGCCCTGCTGGATGGATTCGATGTCATTCTCCTCATCCGGCACCTCGATCACGCCGGCCGTTCCGACCGCCGCCAGAAGCCCCACAATGAGGACCACCAGGAGACAACGCATCTGCTCCTCCTTCTCGCTGCTGAGAGGTTCCAAGAATCTCCGGTCGCTGAACCTGGATACACTTCACCTAGACAATAGACGATGATGAGCGGCCTGTCAACCTCGTGGTGGACTCCTCAGAAACGCCCACAGGGTCGGCCTCTCGGCAGTCACTCCCAGACGCCCTCGATGACCTCACCGCACGCCGTGCACGCACCCGCGTCAAGCCCCCGAACCTCAACGGCATAGCCGACCCGGTGGATCAGCAGCTCACCGCATGACGGGCAGCGCGTGCTGTTGGCACCGTGTCCGGGCACGTTGCCGACATAGACGAAGCGAAGCCCCTCCTCGACCGCGATCCGTCGGGCGAGCTCGAGCGTCACAAGCGGCGTCGGTGGCAGGCCGTGGAGCTGATACTGCGGATGGAACCGCGAGAGATGGAGCGGAACCGAGTCCCCCAGGTTCTCAACGATCCAGCGACACATCGCCCGGAGCTCATCCGGATCATCGTTCCGGCCTGGAACGACGAGGGTCGTCAGCTCCAGATGGACGCCCTCCTCGGTGAGGATGCGCAGCGACCGGAGCACGGGCCCAAGACTCCCGCCGGTCATCCCTGAGTAGTACTCCTCGGTGAATCCCTTGAGATCGACGTTCGCAGCGTCGAGATACGGGCAGAGCTCGCGGAGCGGCGCCTCGTTGATGAATCCGTTCGAGTGGTAGACGTTCCGCATGCCGCGCCGCCGCGCCTCGCGCGCGCAGTCGAGCATGTACTCGAAGAAGACGGTCGGCTCCGAATACGTGTAGGCGATGCTCTCGCTCCCGCTCTGGACCGCGAGGTCGATGAGTTCCTCTGGTGGAAGCCGATAGTTGTACGTCTCCTCAGGTCGACGCTGCGAGATGTGCCAGTTCTGGCAGAACTTGCAGTCGAGATTGCAGCCGGCCACCGCGATCGAGAACGAGGACGTCGTCGGAAGGAAGTGGTAGAAGGGCTTCTTCTCAATCGGATCGACGTGCACGGCGCACGGATTGCCGTAGCTGAGCGTGTAGTAGGTCCCGCCGCGGTTCTCACGGACGCCGCAGTGTCCGCGGGCACCCGGGGACACGACACACTCTCGAGGGCAAAGCGTGCACCGGACCCTCCCTTCACCGGCATCCTCCCAGTGCAGCGCGACACGCGGCTCGGTGTATCCCTGTGCGCCGCCATCGGAGCCGGAGGTCATCAGCCCCGTGACCCCGAGCACGCCGATCGTCACGGCCACCGTCAGCAACAGGGGCGTGAAGGACTTCATCGTTCCTCCCGGCCTGAACACGGTCGCCTCATCACCTCGGACCGGTCTGCTTCTCACTGAAGACCTCCGCCGAGAAACGCTGGATCGTGATATCCCGATCCCGCCAGGTCCCCGGCGGGAGCCCGGCCTTCACGCACGTCTGGTCGAGGAAGGTCTCACGACTCCAGCCGCGTTCCGAGGCCACCTGCGGGAGCAACAGTCCGCTCGTTCCGCGCCCGCGGATGACGAGCCCGTCGCGACCGACCTGGATCTCCGAGACGTCGGCGACGGTCACCAGCGGCGAGAGGACCGAGATCTCGATCTCAAGATCCGGAAGCTCGTCAACCGATACCGCAGGGAAACGCGGGTCGTGGAGCGCCGCCTGGACCGCCATCTCCGAGACCGTCTCGTGGAGCGGCTTCACGGCCACGACATACCCGATGCACCCCCGAAGATCCCCGCCCTTGTCGAGCGTGACGAACCCGCCGCACGGCATCCTGAGGGCCGGCGTCGTCTCGTCGGGATGCGGCAGTGGCTCTCCGCGCACGGCGGCCTCAACGGTCGCCCGTGCGAGCCCCAGCAGCGTGAGACGCTCGTCGCTCGTGAGTCCTTCGTAGGGCGCGTCCTCAGCGCTCCCGCCGTCCGCCTCGACAGCCGCTGTTGCGTCGTCTGCCGCGGCGTTGCCCGGGGTTGTGGCATCCGGTTCCGAGGACGGTCGCGTCAGTACCGCGGAGAGGTATCCGACGACCTGACTCATGTCGCCCGTGATGTCGCCCGAGGTGGCGTACCGCGCGACGGTGGACCGGTCGGCCCCGAGCTGCCGAGCGGCCATCATCACGACGGCCATGGGTCCTCCGCCGCAGGCCTCACAGCGCCCCGCGGCCAGATCGGCCAGAAGCCCTTCCGGGTCAAACCCGGCAACGCGGTCGACGATGATCTTGTCGAGCGCGCTGGCCCTCTTCTGGTCATGATAGTGCGACAGGTCCGTGCTCGCCACGAGGAGCACGCGGGACGAGTTCGCCTCAACCGCTCGGGTGATGGCGCCGGCCAGCGCTCGCACGGATTCCTCGCCCTGCTCCCCCATCACGATCGGTACGATAGCGAACTCCTTGAGTGTACGCTGGAGGAACGGGATTTGGACCTCGAGCGAGTGCTCGGCCGAGTGTGCGCCCGACCGGTAGGCGAACTGCTCGCCGTCCCCGCGGATGGCGTCCGCGAGCTCCTCGTCGACCGGGACGGTCCCCAGCGGTGTTTCGTACGCACTCCCGCCGTACACGGAAGATCCGCGGAAGGGCACTCGGTGCGACGGCGCCACGACCACGACCGTATCGAACGATTGCTCGCCAAGCTGTGCGTACGCCGCACCCGCCACGCCGCCCGAATAGACGTATCCCGCGTGCGGCGCGATCACGGCGGCGATCTCGCCGGAGAGTTCGAGCTGTCCGGCGTCGGTCAGGTATCCATCGATCGCGGCGGCCAGCTCCGCGGCGTCGCCGGGGTAGAACGTCCCCGCGACCACAGGGCGCCTCACTTCATCGCGTTCGGTGTTCATCATCTCCTCGCTTCCCCGTGCGCATGCCGAGAGGCACGACGCCAGGATGATCGTGGCTGTCGCGCAAATGTATCGCAGTCTCATGGTGATAGCTCCCGTGCTAGAGCCCGGACCCGCCCGGTATCACGGTATCGCGGAGGCAGTTCTCGTCGTCGCGGTCGGGGTAGTCCTCCATGTAGTGGAGCCCCCGCGACTCTCGCCGGTCGAGCGCGCATCGGATGACCAACTCGCCGACGAGCGAGATGTTCCGGAGCTCGAGGATGTCCGCATTGACGGGGTACCGGGCGTAGAGGTCCATGACCTCGCGCCTGATCGCCGCCATGCGCGCGACCGCGAGTCTGAGGCGCCTCTCCGTTCGGACGATGCCCACGTAGTCCCACATGAGACGTCGCACGACGTCCCAGTTGTAGTCCATCAGAACTCCCTCGGGAATCGGGCCGACTCCGCCGCCGTCCCACTCCACGTCGCCTGCAGCGTCGCGAGACGCTCGCCGCTCCGGCAGTTCCGTCGTCGCGCTGACCGCGGCGCGCTCGCTGAACACGACGGCCTCGAGAAGCGAGTTGCTGGCCAGGCGATTGGCTCCGTGCATCCCCGTGTGCGCGGTCTCGCCGCACGCGTAGAGACCCGGCAGGCTGGTCCTGCAGTCCATGTCGATCTCTATGCCGCCGCATAGATAGTGCGCCGCCGGCACCACCGGGATCGGTTCAGTCGTCATGTCGATGGCGAGCTCCCTCAGACGGCCTGAGATGCCGGGGAAGCGCTGCGTCACGCGCTCGGGCGACGCGTGTGTGATGTCGAGATAGACATGCTTGTCACCCGTCTTCTTCATCGTTCGGTCGATGGCACGCGCGACGATGTCGCGCGGCGCGAGCTCCATCCTCGGATCGACGCCCTCCATGATCCGCTCGCCTGCAAGGCTCAGGAGCACTGCGCCCTCGCCCCGGACGGCCTCCGATATGAGGAACGAACGCACATCCGAATGGTACAGACAGGTCGGATGAAACTGGACGAACTCCATGTTCCGGACGGCGACGCCCGCGCGAAAGGCCATGGCGATGCCATCGCCCGTGGCGATATCGGGATTCGTCGTGTAGAGATAGACTCTGCCGCAACCGCCGGTCGCGAGAACCGTCACGGCCGAGCGCAGCGTCTTCACGCTGCCGGCGGGCTCGTCGAGCACGTGGACGCCAACGCAGGCTCTCCCCGCCCCGACACCCGTCGTGATGAGGTCGAGCGCGATATGATCCTCGAGAACCTCGATGTTCGGGTGGCAGTCGACCGCCTCGAGAAGCGCCGACTCGATCTCTCGTCCGGTCATATCGGCCGCGTGCACGATGCGCCGCTCTGAATGACCACCCTCTTGTCCCAGTGCGAGCGATGTGTCGCCCGACTCGTCGGTCTCCGTCGAGAAGCGTGTCCCCCACTCCGTGAGACGACGCACGGCGTCCGGGCCGCCTCGGACGGCGATCTCGACGGCCTCACGATTGCAGAGACCGACGCCCCCGGCGAGCGTGTCCTCGATATGCTGGTCGAACGAATCCTCGCGCGCGACCACGGCGGCGATGCCGCCCTGCGCGAGGTTCGTCGCGGATTCCTTGTCGTCCTTCTTCGTGACGATGAGAACCCGACCGCTCTCGGCCGCATTCAGGGCGAACGTCAGCCCGGCGATACCGCTTCCGACCACGATGAAGTCGGAACTCTCCACGTAAACACCTCCCTCATACCCAGCTCAGGAGAGCTCGAGCATGCGCGCGAGCGCGCGCTCCGCGCCCAGGCGAATGTCCTCGGGCACCGTCACCTCGTACTCCTCGTGCTCGAGCGCCCACGCGAGCCGGGGAAGATCCGTCATCTTCATGTTGCGGCAGACGGCGAAAGCCGACAGCGGATAGAACCGCTTCTCCGGGAACTCGCGGTTCATCCTCTCGATAAGCCCGATCTCCGTACCGACGATGAGCTCGTCGTGCTTCTCCGCGAGCTTCATCATGCCCCCGGTGGATGCTGCGAACTCCGCCCGCGCAACGACGCCGGGCGGGGACTCCGGATGCACGACGACCGGGACACCCGGATGCTCGCCCCGGGCGAGTTCGACGTCCTCCGGAACGAACATGTTGTGAACGTAGCAGTGACCTTTCCAGAGAATGACCCTCTTCCCGGTCTTCGAAGCGACGTATGCGCCGAGGTTCCTATCCGGGACGAAGATGACCGTGTCACCCTCGATGGCCTCGACGATCCGGACCGCGTTCGCCGACGTGCAGCAGACGTCACTGACTGCCTTCACCTCGGCTGAGGTGTTGACGTAGCTCACGACGGGGACGCCCGGGTGCTGTTCCTTGAGCCTGACGACGCCCTCTGCGGTCGCCATGTCGGCCATCGGGCAGCCGGCGTCTCTCGACGGGATGATCACGCGGCGGTCCGGATTGAGGATCTTCGCGCTCTCCGCCATGAACCAGACACCGCAGAGAACAATGAGCTTCGCATCGGTCTCGGTCGCGAGCTGCGCCAGTCTGAGCGAATCGCCAAGGTGGTCGGCGAGCACCTGGACCTCCGGCACCTGGTAGTTGTGCCCCAGAATGACCGCACGCTTCTGATCCTTCGACAGCCGGATCCTCTCAGACAGCTCATCGGTCGACAGCGCCCCGTACTCCTCAAGCGTCATTTCGTCTCCCCCGCGTGATCGCGCCGGCAAGCGCTTCGCGCATGTGGTCTTCGCCGTGCGTCACCTCGATGTCGATCCCGACCGCAACGAGCGGCACT
>CAZRAD010000093.1:0-11311 GCA_964597945.1 uncultured bacterium | reverse complement strand
GACGGCTACGGTCAGTGGTACATCGATGACGGCACGGGCGGCGCGCAGGTCGATGACTACGGCTACTACAGTTACGTGCCGGTGCTCTTCGACGTGCTCGACGAGGTCCGCGGCGTCTTCATGTACTCCTACGACCAGTACAAGATCGAGCCGGTGACGGACGACGATATCATCGGTCCTCCGCGGATCGACACGGTTCGGTACACGCCGATCCCGCCGGCGGCCGGCAATGTCACCATCACGGCCGACATCAGCGACAACCAGGGCATCAACTCCGCGACGCTCATCTACAAGGAGCGGGCGAGCGGCACCTGGTCGCAGACGCCGATGACCACCTCGCGTGAGGGCTACTCCGCGTCGGTCGGTCCGTGGGCCGACGGCGATGAGGTCATGTACTACATCGAGGCCTCAGACGGCGCGATGACGTCGCGGAAGCCGGCGGTCGGATCCTACAGCCTGTACATCGGCATGGAGACGATCCAGGACATCCAGTACGTGCTCGATCCCGACGTCAGCGATGTGTCGCCGTACGACACGCTCGCGGTCAACACGACGGGTATCGTGACGGCCGAGCCGGGCATCTACAGCGACTACTACTTCACGATCCAGACCAGCGGCGGCGGTTGCTGGGACGGCATCAAGGTCTACGATCGCACCGGTTCGGTGACCTTCGAGCGCGGCGATGAGATCATTGTCTGCGGCGAGGTTCAGGAAAACTGGGGCGAGACCGAACTCGCGCTGCACTTCGCCGACGCGGCGGTGCTCGTGAGCTCGAAGGCTGCCGACCCGACCCCGCTCTCGGTCAACACGGCCGATCTGCAGGCCAAGTCGACCGCTGAGTGTCTTGAGGGCGTGCTCGTGTACGCTGAGGACGCCACGGTCGAGGTCGAGGACCTGGGCTTCGGCGAGTGGGCCATCACCAACGGCGCCGCGGGCGACACCTGCCGCGTCGACGACGATGCGGTCTACACCTACGATCCTGTCCAGGGCGACAATGTGTATGTCCTTGGCACGGTCATGTACCTCTACGGCAACTACAAGCTCGAGCCGCGCGGCGACGAAGACATCGCTGTGAACCCGGTGGGCGTTGACAACCCGGTGGCTTCGAAGCTCGGTCTGGCGCAGAACATGCCGAACCCGTTCAACCCGAAGACGACCATCGCCTTCACGCTTCCGGTGCCGCAGGACGTCACGATCGACGTCTTCGATATCGCCGGTCGCAAGGTTGTCACGCTTCTTGACGACAACCTCGGCGCGGGTCAGCACTTCGTGGAGTGGGCCGGTCGTGACGCTGATGGACAGAGAGTCGCGAGCGGCATCTACTTCTACCGGATGAACGCTGGTGAGGAGCAGTTCAGCAGGAAGATGGTGCTGCTCAAGTAGCACCGTCAGTCTCCGCTTCGGGGCCGGCGGCCTGAGCTGCCGGTACCCGGGCGGTTGACGTGAGACATGAAGGCCGGCGCTGGAACGCATTCTGCTTGAAAGCGTTCTCTGCTCCGGCCTTCGTCTATGGTGTTGACGCAGCCCCGCCCCCGGCCAGACACACCGGAGGCGCATCCACGCATCCACCCCACACCCCACAGCATGCCGCACAGCGAGCACCCCGGCGTGTCCCCAAACCCCTGCGACCCTTCGTTGAGGTACATCTACTGTTGAGGAGGTTCACAGTGCGAACTGTCAGAGTGCTCGTGCTCGCCGTCGTGTTCTTCGCGTCGGCGGCTGCACCCGCCTGCGCCGAAATCGTCATCAATGAGTTCATGGCCGATCCGGCGAGCGACTGGTCACCGTCGGACGGTGATGATGTCTACGACTCGCTCGACGACGAGTGGATCGAGCTGATGAACACAGGGGGAGAGGCCGTTGACATGACGGGATGGAGGCTTCGAGACGCCGTGTCCGACTCGAGCTGGAAGTTCGAGTTCTCCGGGACGCTCGGCGCGAGTGACATCATCGTCCTGTACGGGAACGAGGCGTACATCTGGGAGGACAGCAACGGCTACACCCGCAACGGACTATCGCTCAATAACAGCGGGGATACGATCGAACTCGTGCGGCCCGACGGGACGGTCGCAACGAGCGTCGAGTACGGCAGCGGCGAGGTGCGGGACGACTGCTCGTATGGCCGGATGCCCGACGGGGGCAGCCAGTGGGCGATGTACGACGGTTTGAATCCGACCTCGCCGCCCGAGACGGGGCTCGTGCCCACGCCGGGCGAATCGAACGTCGGTTCACCCGTGGAGGAGCGGACCTGGGGTCGCATCAAGGCGCTCTACAGGGAGTAGGGGCGCCGCGAGCGGCGCCGAGCGCCGCGGACGGCACCTGGGCGGAGCCACCTGCGAGGGCCCGCAGTGCTCGGCCCGTGCGGTAGGGCAGGTGACCCACGATCGGAGATGGGCGGTGGGCCGTGCATGGTGCGCCGCCCTTTCAATTGACCCCTGCGTGGCGGCTTCCTATACTGCCGTGAGGGCCGGACGCACCCGGGTGGGCAGCGCGCCGGTCGGCGGTGGAAGCGAACGCCTGAGTGGGGGAGCCGTGGCACTTCAGTTCACACTCTTCTTCGTAGCGACCGGGGTCATCTTCTTGAGCGGGAGCAGATTGCCCGTGCACGGGAAGGTGCTTGCCGACCGGCTCGGCATCTCGGCGACCGCCGTCGGCCTCTTCGTTCTGGCGATCATCACGTCGCTACCGGAGCTGTCGGTCACCCTCTCGGCCATGCTTGCCGAGCACGCTCCAGACCTCGCGCTTGGCAACATCCTTGGGAGCAACAACTTCAATATCACGGCCATCGCCGCTCTGGAGTTCACGCTGATTGGGGGAGGTCTCCTCGCCCGGACCGATGGACGTCGCTTCTCGAGGACCTGCATCCTGCTCCTCGTCATGACGCTCGTCATCGGAGCCGGTGTACTCTTGGGTCGAGGGAGCATGCCACCGTTCGCTACGGCCGCTGTCTTCAGTCTGCCTATCGTCGTGCTGTTCGTCGTCGACTCCCTGGTCAACCGGAGGAAGAAGCCGGGCGGCGCCGATGTCGCCCCCACAGGTGGCTCCTCCGGCGCAGACGGCAGATCCGCCCCGGAAGGGGAGGAGCAGCCGACCGTTACTGTCGCCGCCGCCAGCTTCGCCGTGCTCTCGCTTCTCGTCATCGCCGCAGGCGTGGTGATAGCGAGAAGCGCGGCCGAGATCGCAGAGCACCCGTTCGGAGGGCGCCTCGTCCTCGGTCACACATTCGTCGGGACACTCCTCGTGGCTATCGCGACCTCGCTCCCTGAGGTGACTGTGGCAACAGCAGCGGTCCGCAGGGCGAAGTCCCCCGATATGGCGATCGGAACACTGCTCGGGAGCAACAGCATCAACATCATCGTGTTCGCGGTCGGCGCGCCGCTGCTTCTGACGTCCGGGGCGAAGACCGCATGGTCCGGACTGTCTCCCGTCAACACCGTGAACGTCGCTGCAGGTATCATCCTGACGCTGCTCGTACTCAGCGGGCTGCGGGTCGGCTGGCTTCATGAGAGCAAGACCCGTGCTCGACTGCTGGCGCTGGCGCTCGTGCCCGTCTATCTCATCGCGCTCTGGCTGGTCCGCAGGAGCGGAGCGTAGCCGGCACCTGCGTTTCACCCCCATGTGAGGACGGCTCACGCTGAGGAATCGCCGACTCGCGGAGCGTTGATTCCACATGACGGCCCCGTCCTGTAAGCTCTAAATGAGTCGGAGCGCCGGCCGGACCACGAAGAGATGTGCCGCTGGTCCCGGGCCGAGCGGGGGGTGACCCGACGGGGTCACCGGGAGGCAGTCCGCCCGCATCTGCGGGGTGCGAAAGGGAGTGCGTCATGAATGCGTCGCTGTCGATAGACTACTGGGGGCTCGTGACCCGGTCGTTCCACATCCTCTGGAAGTACAAGTTCCTGTGGTTCTTCGGGTTCTTCGCGGCCGGTGCCGGTGGGAGTTCCGGCAACACGAGCCAGTGGACTGAGCACGCGGGACCGCAGGTTCGTGAGTGGCTCGCTACGAACATGGAACTCGTCGCGATGATCGTCATGGGCATGGTCATCATGTGGTTCGTCTTCTTCGTGATGGGTCTCCTCTCGAAGGGCGCTCTGATCGGCAGTATCGCCCATGCCGAGCGCGAGCACGACATCACCTTCGGCCGGGCCTGGGAGATCGGCTACCGGAACTTCCTCAAGATGCTCGGCATCGCGATCATCGCCCTGCTCGCGTTCTTCCTCGGCTGCTTCATCTTCCTCGTGCCGATCCTGCTCCCGCTCATCGCGGGTGAAGCAGGAGCCGTCATTGCCATCGCGATCGCGGCGCTGCTGTTCATCCCGTTCCTCGCGTTCGCGTTCCTCCTGGCTTTCACGGTGACGTACGCGGAGCGCGAGGCGGTGCTTCGCAACCAGGGTATCTTCGAGAGCCTCAGCCTGGGTTGGGCGCTCACGAAGCAGTACTTCTGGAACTCGATGGTGGTCTGGCTCGTTTCACTCGTGTCCGGGCTCGTCTTCATGTTCTGCATCATCTTCGGGCTGCTGCTCGTGGCGGTCCCTTTCATTCTCCTTGGTCTCTTGAACGTGTTCGCGGCGCTGGTCGTGGGTATCCCCATCGGCATCGCGCTCATCATCATCATTTCGGGTGCGCTCGGCACCTACGACTACTCGCTCTGGACGCTGGCGTACATTCGCATTCGTGACCACTACGACGGTCTCCATCGGCAGCCGGAGGCCATCGCACAGGAGGTCTAGTGACCTGGAAGCGGCCTGATCGTGACATGAGTGACATGGGGTCGCTTCTCACGGAGCAGCGCAATCCGTATTCGGCCGGGCTTGATCGCCTGAGTCCGCTCGAGCTCGTCGATCTGATCAACTCGGAAGACTCCACGGTAGCCGCGGCGGTCGCTCGTGAACGCGAGACGATCGCCGCGGCCGTTGAGCTCGTGGCCGACCGCCTCGGACGGGGTGGTCGACTCATCTACATCGGCGCCGGCACCAGCGGCCGTCTCGGTGTCCTCGACGCCGCCGAGTGCCCGCCGACCTTCGGGAGTGACCCGGAGGTCATACGAGGCATCATCGCTGGCGGGTACGGCGCTCTCGTACGAGCGAAGGAGGGGGCGGAGGACGAGGAGTCCGGCGGCGCTGCCGACCTCCGCGAGCTCGGTGTGACGGATGCGGATATTGTCCTCGGCATCGCGACCAGCGGCGTGACCCCGTACGTCCACGGGGCGCTCGCAGCTGCCCGGGAGGACGGTGCCGCGACGGTCTTCCTCTCGTGCAGCCCGGTTCCCGATGGCGCGGTCGATGTGGACATCGTCATCAACCCGCTCACGGGTCCCGAGGTCGTCACCGGCTCGACGCGAATGAAGGCGGGCACGGCCACGAAGCTCGTGCTCAACACCATCACGACATCCGCCTGGGTGCTTCTCGGGAAGACGTTCGGGAACCTGATGGTCGACCTCAACGCCACCTGTGACAAGCTCCGCGACCGTTCCTGCAGAATCCTCGTAGAGACCGCCGGTCTGTCGTACAATGAGGCGGCGGAGACCATGGAGAGGGCCGGTGGCCACGTCAAGCTTGCCATCGTTATGGCGCGGACGGGGCGGGATCGGGCTGACGCGGAGCGGTTGCTCGAAGAGAGCGGCGGGCGCGTCCGCGAAGCGCTGGCGGCGGCCGGGGTCGATTCAGACCCGGGCGGCGCAGGCAGGTAGCCGCCTGCCGGTGAAGCGGCGGTTTCGGCGACCGGCATCCAACCCTCTCACACTACGCTGACCCACCATCCACGGAGCGCGCGGCACCGTGATCTCGATCATTGTCCATGGAGGCGCCGGGACCTACAGTCCGGGGGCCGAACACGAGAAGGCGCTCATCGCGACGTGCGAGGCGGCGGCGCGTGTCCTCGCGTCCGGCGGGAGCGCGTGCGACGCGGCGGTCGAGGCGACCGTCCTCATGGAGAACGCGCCCGTCCTCAATGCGGGATACGGCTCCTCGCTCAATCTCGACGGCGATGTCGAGAACGACGCGGCCATCATGCTCGACGACATGTCGTGCGGGTCGGTCGCAGCGCTTAACGGGTTCGCCAATCCCATCCTCGCGGCGCGCCATGTGATGGAGCTGACCGACCACGTGCTTCTGGTCGGGCGCGGCGCGGAGGCATTCGCCCGGCACATGGGTCTCGCCGAGCGCGACCAGAGGAGTCCCGACCGCACCGAGCGCTATCGCAAGGCGCTCGCGAAGCTCGAGCGCGGCGAGGACATTCACTTCATGCCGCGGCTGCGTGCGTTCTATGACGAGCTTCGGAGCGACCCCGACTGGGATGACGAACGGGATCCCGAGAGCGGGACGGTCGGAATCGTCGTCCGGGACGGAAGTGGCCGGATGGCGGCTGCCTCATCGACCGGCGGGATGATGCTCAAGCTCCCGGGGCGTGTTGGCGACACCGGTGTCATCGGAGCGGGCACCTACTGCGACTGCCGCGGAGGGGTTTCGGCGACCGGTCACGGTGAGCCTGTCATCCGCCACGGGATGGGACGCGGTCTCGTCGAAGCGTTCGCCGAGGTTGGGGCTGCCGGGGCGATGGAGCGCGTCATGCGCACGGCGTGCGACGAATCGTTCGAGTTCGGGCTCATAGGGATCGAAGCCGGCGGCGACGTGGCTATCGGCTACTCGACCCAGGCGATGAGTTGGGCGGCGCTCGAGGGTGACGCTCTCAGGACGTTCCTCTCGCACCCGATTCCACGCAGCACATAGAGCTCCGAGGCGCGCGCCAAGGGTGGCGCGCACTGATCAGGGAGGTCCCATGGCGAAACCGAGTTCCGCAGGTCGTCTCGTCAAGAAGCTCACGAGCCTCGCGACACGCGACGAGCGGTTCGTCGTCGGACTCATGTCCGGGACATCGGCCGATGGGATCGATGCGGCGCTTGTGAAATGCCACGGGTGGGGCCACTGGCTCGAGGCTGAACTCGTCAACTTCATCTGTGTTCGCTACGAGCCGACACTCGCGGAGCGGCTCGGACACGCGGCGCATGCCGGTGTCGCGGAGCTCGCTCGCCTCAACTTCGATGTAGGCGAGGCGTTCGCGGCCGCGGCGCTGACGCTGCTCCGCAAGTCGGGCATGCGCCCGACCGACGTGCACCTCATCGGTTCGCACGGGCAGACCGTGTATCACGAACCGCCCCAGGGCGACCGTGGAGGAGTGACGCTCCAGATCGGCGAGGGAGACGTCATAGCGCGCCAGACCGGGGTGGTGACCGTCTCCGACTTCCGAACCGCCGATGTCGCCGCAGGCGGTTCCGGCGCGCCGCTCATCCCGCTGGTCGATTGGCTCCTCTTCCGGAAGCCCGGCGCGGCGAGGCTCATGCTCAACATCGGCGGCATCGCGAACGTGACCTGGCTGGTGGATGACCTTGCCGGCGTCCGCGCGTTCGATACCGGTCCCGGAAACGCGCTCTGTGATGAGATCGCGCGCCGCGCTTCGCACGGTCGCGAGGGCTACGACGCCGACGGAGCCGCAGCGGGGCGCGGGACCGTGCACGAGGAGGCCGCGTCGTCGTTCCTCGCGAAGCAGTACTTCGCGGCTCAGCCGCCGAAGTCGACGGGGAAGGAGCTCTTCGGCCGCGACGCGGCGCGTGAGCTCGCGGAACTCATCCATGGGGAGAAGGGCGGCGAGTGGTTCAAGGGCGCCGACACGCTCTCCGAGTCGGACGTCGATGATCTTCAGGCGACAGCGGTCGCGGTCACGGCCCGCTCGATTTGCGACGCGGTCCGCTTCCTGCCGCGGACACCGGATCTTGCCGAAGTGCTCGTCAGCGGGGGCGGTGTGCGGAATCAGCCGATGATGACAACCCTCGCTGAACTCTTCGCGCCTGTCCCCGTTCGGAGCCTGGCGGAGATCGGGATCGACCCCGACGCCAAGGAGGCGATGGGATTCGCGATCCTCGCCAACGAGACGCTCGGCGGCGGACCCGGCAACGTTCCGGCCGCCACGGGCGCAGGGGCCGGCGCCGTGCTCGGGAAGATCAGCGTCGGGTTCTAGGGCGGTGCTGCATCGGCCGTCCTGCACGTCTCAATGAAAAAAAGGGGTTCACTGTGGGAATCAGACAGAAGGCCGCGCGTCTCATCATGACCCACGTCTCGGACCGCGCGTGGGACGACTTCGGCGACGAGTGCCGGAGGCTCGAGCGTGATGTCGAGGAGCTAGGCGTCGGCGGATTCTGTCTCTTCGGCGGCAATGTCGATCGGACACCCGGACTCATCGCCTCTATGCGCGAGCTCGCCCCGCACCGTCTGCTCGTCGCATCCGACCTCGAACGCGGCGCCGGACAACAGCTTGAGGGCGCGACCGTGTTCCCATCGCTCATGATGTGCGGGGCAACGGGGGACTCGAAGCTCGCGTTCGCGCAGGGCTGTGTGACCGCCGTCGAGGCACGGGCGGCCGGCATCAATCTCGTGTTCGCCCCCGTCGCCGACGTGCACACCGAGGATACGAACCCGATCATCGGCGTCCGCGCCTTCGGCAGTGAGCCGGACATGGTCGCGGAGTTCGTCACGGCGTTCGTGCGGGGGCTCGAGAGGGCGGGTGTCGCGGGAACCGTCAAACACTTCCCGGGTCACGGTGACACGCGTCGGGACTCGCACATCGAGCTCCCCGTGGTCGACGTCGACCGAGCGATGCTCGAGTCCAGAGAATACGTCCCGTTCCGCGCCGCGTTCGGTGAGGGTGTGCAGGCCGTGATGACCGCGCACGTGGAGTACCCGGCGCTTGACGAAGGTCCCGCGACGCTCTCGCGAACCGTCATGACCGACCTGCTGCGGACCGAGCTCGGCTTCAACGGTCTCGTGGTCACCGATGCGCTCCTGATGGGCGGTATCGCCGAACTCCACGGACCGGGTGAGGCCGCAGTTCGCGCGCTCGAGGCGGGCGTCGACGTTCTTCTCATGCCTGCCGATGCCGAGGCGGCGATCCAGGGCATCGTCGATGCCGTAGACTCCGGGCGACTTGCCGAGGATCGCCTCGACGACTCCGTCGCGCGGATCGAGAAGCTCCTCGACTGGTCGGAGGCGTGTCCGATGCCCGCGCCACCGTACGATGTGCTTCCGCGCGAACTCGCTGATACGCTCCGCTGTCACCTCGACGGGACCGAGGACGATCTCTGGGGTGAGAGCCGGAGCCGTGTCGCTGGCGAGATCGCGAGACTGGGCGTGACGTGGCTCCGCGGCGACCCTCCCGCGGCGGCGGCCGGACTGACTTCCAGCGATCCTGCGTCGGTGGCACTCGTGGCTATCCACGAGGTGGGGGAGTTCGATAACTTCATCTGGCTCAGGAGCGAGTTCGAGGCGGCGTTCCCAGGCGGACGGTTCGCCTCCGCGTGTGTGCCGGTGGAGTCAGGCGGCAAGGAGAACGGGGAGGAGGGTTCGCGCGAGAGCGAACTCTGCACCGCAGACGCTGATGGTCAGATGGAGGAGATCCTCGCCATCGCAGCTGCCTCTTCACACTGCATCATTGCACTCTTCGATGAGGTGACGGCCTGGAAGGGACACGCGGGGTTCGCGGACCCGGCGCGACGGCTCGTCGCGTCCATCGTTGAGGTCGCACCACGCGCTACAGCACTTCTCTTTGCAGCCCCGTGGCACGCCGATGCCGCCGCCGGTTCAGATGCCGTGCTTTGCTGCTGGGACGGTTCACGACCCGCGCAGCTTGCAGCGCTCGGTGCGTTGCTGGGCGGACGGCTGGACCGATCCTAGCGGTAGCGAGCCTTCAGTCGGCCCCAGGTCAGGTGTTGGACGTTTGAGGAAGAGCACTCGCTGTCCAAGCACCAGGGCGAGAAGTTGACGCAGGGACGCGACGCGTCGTCATGGCAATCGACAATCAGCGTCTGAATCGCCAGTGAGTCAACGGTACCCCACCAGTTCATCTGCGCATCAATCCCGTCGCGCTGGCTGCATGCCATCGCAGCCTCAAGAGCGACCGTGTTGCCGGAGAGGATGTTGCCTCGAAGTGTGCCGCCGCACATCTTGATTGCGGTTGCCTTGCCGGTCACGGAGTTCCCGACGATCTTGACGAGTTCCGGATCGCAGGGGCCGACCGACACGCCAGCGGCGGAGCCACTCGGGTCCGTACCCTGCACCGAGTTGGCGTGCACTCGCAGAGTGTCAGTGAGAGGTAGGCTGGTTGACACTCCGATGCCTGCGCCGAAGAGCACATTGTCCGAAATCGTTCCTGCGCTTCCATCGGACAGGTACACGTAGCCCTCTGGCATGGCCGGATCATCCACGCCGATGACATTCTCGGCAATCGTCGGAGTCGCTGCCCCTCGGCAGTAGATGTCTGGATAGTAGAGGTGCAACTGATTGCCAACGATTCTCGGAGCGCCTCCATACACGAAGACGCCGGTTCTGACTCCCCACCCCACTCCCGAACCGCAAATGCGGAACCCACTCACAACCGTCTCCGGTCCGCAATCCCCGAAGTACACCACCCCTTGTGTGCTGTACCCGTGAATCGTCGTTTCCTCGGGACCTGCCCCGCTGATGAGCGCGACCCCGTCTCGCATCACGACCGCCGCAGTGTTCATGCTCATGGGGTCGTGCATGTCGGCGCCCAACCACTCCGAGTACTCGCCAGGCATCACAAGCACCGTGTCCCCGTAGGCTGCTTGGTCCATCGCGGAGCTGATGAGGGCATAGGGATGCTCGGCCGACCCGTCCTCGATTCCGGAGACGTTGTCGCCGTCCACGTGCCAGGTGTGGGCAGATCCTGCTGCGGTGATGAGGAGCGTCGCGGCGGCAGCGAGACAGACAGGGAAACCGCGTGTCAGAGTGCTGCTGGTGAGGTGTATCCGAGACCTCCCACGGAGTGAGGGTTGTCCGAATGACGCACCACTATACCACACGCTACAATGGAAGTCCACAGATCGCCGCTCGCGTACCGCCTGCTGAGGAGGCGACGGCCTCCAATACTATCCGTGCGTCCTAGGACGTGCAGGAATCTCCGTAGTTGAGCCGACACCCATCGACAGGATATGCTACGCGAACGCGCATTGGACTCACAGCTCGCTCGGAGCTGGGGTCCGCGTGACCACCACGTGCGGATGGGAGAGCCAGGTAAGTGGCCGACGACACTAGGCGCACAGAATCCGACGACCGCGTGATTGACCACGACGGTGCCGCACCCGAACTTGGCGAGGTCGACCCAGATCTCACCGAGGCCGCGCTTGAGCGTGCCCCGAAGATAGACATCACCAAGGGGAATGTGCTCAGGAACGTTCTCTACATGGGCATCCCGTCGATGATCGGGTTCGGCGCGATGACCATCTACAGCCTGACCGACATCT
>CAZRAD010000092.1:0-11372 GCA_964597945.1 uncultured bacterium | reverse complement strand
TGCTAAATTGTCATCGGGAAGTGGGCGGTCGGCCCACTTTTTGAGTGTCTGGGGGTGGAGAAGGACCGTGGCCGCTACCGATGAGAGGCTCTTCGATCTGACGCATGAGCTCGTCCGGGGCATGGGATTCGCCCTCGTGGACGTTCGCGAGACGACCGAATACGGTCGACGGATCTTCCGCTTTTTCATCGACCGCGACCAGGGTATCTCTGTGGAGGACTGCGGCGCTGTCAGCCGCGAGATCGCGTACCTCCTGGACGCCGAGGACCCTATCGAGGGGGCATACTCGCTTGAGGTGAGCTCGCCCGGCCTTGATCACGACCTCGTCAGGGAGCGGGAGTACGCTCATTTCATAGGTCGTGCAGCGCGCCTGGTTCTCCGCGCCCCGCTTGACGGCGTGGGTACCATATTGACCGGGGAGCTGCTGGGCGCGTCCAGAGGACAGGTCATGGTCAGACACCCAGAGCGCGGGGAGATCCGAGTCGCTCTGACCGATATAGCCAGGGCAAGGCTGGAGTTCTAGCCGGCCGTCTGGCTCGCCGGGCTCCGTCCGGCCGCGGAGGATTGCGGTCGGTGGCGGCGCCGCGCCGCCCCCGGGCGGCACGCTGAAACACAAGGAGATCTTCACATGAACACGGGAGTACTTGAGGCGCTGCGTCGGATATCGAGAACGAAGCAGCTCGACAGCGCCATCCTCGTCGAGGCGCTTGAGGCCGGGATTCTGTCGGCTGCGCGGAAGAAATTCGGTTCCACCGCGGATATCGAAGTGGTCATTGACGAGGATGAGGACTCGCTCTACGTCTATCTCAACAAGACGGTGGTGGAGGATCTTGAGGACGACTCGATCGAGATCGAACTCGACGAGGCCCACGAGTACGACCCGGCTGTCGAGATGGGTGACGTGCTGCCCATCGAAGTTCCGCTCGATGACTTCGGGCGCAACGCGATTCAGGCGGCGAAGCAGATCGTCGTCCAGCGCGTGCGCGAGGCCGAGCGCGAGCAGATCTACGAGGAGTTCCAGGACAGGATAGGCGAGATCATAACGGGAGATGTCCAGCAGATCGAGCGAGGCGGAATGGTCGTCAACCTCGGCAGGACGGAGGCTCTGCTGCCGCCGCGCGAGCAGATCAGGCGCGAGCGCTATCGTCAGGGCGACCGGATCCGTGCCTATCTCGTATCGGTCGAGAAGACCACCAAGGGCCCGCAGATCATTCTGTCGCGTACACATCCGAACTTCCTCAAGAAGCTCTTCCGGATGGAGGTTCCCGAGATCTACGATTCGGTCGTGGAGATCATGGCCATCGCACGCGAGGCCGGCGGCCGGTCGAAGGTCGCGGTTATCTCGCACGACGAGCGCGTCGACCCGGTCGGCGCGTGTGTGGGGGTCAAGGGATCCAGGATCCAGACGATCGTGCGCGAGCTCTCGGGCGAGAAGATCGATATCGTCCCGTACAGCTCAGATCCATCGGTGCTCGTCAGCAGAGCGCTGAATCCCGCGAAGGTCTCGCGAGCGGTGGTGAACGATGCCGAACACTCGGTGAAGGCCATCGTCCCCGACGACCAGCTATCGCTGGCCATCGGTCGAGGCGGTCAGAATGCACGTCTGGCGGCGAAACTCACGACATGGAAGATCGACATCGTCGGTGAGACGGAGCACACTCGCGAGCTGGAGGTCAATCTGGCGCAGCGAGTCGACGTCAGCGAGCTTCCGGGTGTGGGTCCGAAGCTCGCCCAGGCTCTCGTCGACGCCGGCTACCGCCACGTGCAGGATCTCGAAGGCATGGCGACCGAGGACCTCCTCAAGGTCGAGGGCATCGGCGAGAAGACCGCGGAGAAGATCTCGATCGCGGTCGCAGCGGTTCTCGAAGTGCTCGAAGAGCAGAAGCAGGAGATGCTCCGCGAGATGGAGGAGAAGGCGCGCGCCGAGGCTATGGCGAAGCAGGAGGCCGCCGACCTGAGCGCTGACGACGAATACGAGGACGACGACGAGCTCGCCGATGACGAAGCGTCCGATGAGGATGAGTCGACGGAGAACGACGAAGCGTCCGAGGATGATGAGTCGCCGGGGAACGGAGCAGAGACGGCTGATGAGGATGAGTCGCCGGTTGATGAAGAGGCGACGGACGATTCCGAGACAGACAAGGATATCGACACCATGTAATTGCGAGTCTGAACAGGGGGGAGCCGCGTGCCCAAGAAACGAGTCTATCAGGTCGCCAAGGAGTTTCGCATATCGAGCGAAGCCCTGATCGGCATGCTCAAGAAGCTTGGCGTAGAGGTCAAGACGCACATGAACTCAATCGACGACGACGTGGTCGAGAAGGTGCGTGTTGAGTTCGAGAAGGAGAAGGACGCCGTCAAGAAGGAGTACGCCAAGAAGGTCAAGAAGGCCGCGGCCGAGCGAGCCAAGGCGGCTCCGCAGAAGAAGGCGAAGACCGACACATCGAAGAAGGCCGGCGCGCCGAAAGGCACACAGCCGAAGGATGGCGCGCGGAAGAGTGGGCAGCCGAAGGGCGACCAGCCGAAGACGAGGGGCGGCGGACAGGCGAAGGGTCGGACGGATGCTCGCGGTGGTCAGCAGGGGCAGGCGGCTCGGAAGCCGGGCGGCGGCAGGGGCAGGAAGAAGCGAAGACCCCGCGTCGACCAGAAGAGCGTCGAGGATGCCGTGAGGCGTACGCTCGCGGGCGCCGGAGACCGGAAGACGAAACGCCGACGCAGCAAGCGCGACCGTGCGCCGGGAGAGGTCGTGCCGGTTGATGAGAAGCTCATGATCCCCGAGTTCGCCTCGGTGTCGGAGTTCGCCGAGCAGCTCGAGGTGCCGCCGAACGAGGTCATCAAGAAGTGCCTCGACCTCGGCCTCATGGTTACCATCAACCAGCGTCTCGACGAGGATACGCTGGTTCTGCTCGCCGAGGAGTTTGGTGAGGATATCGAGTTCCTCAGAGAGTACGGCGAGGACATTCTCGAAGAGGAGCAGATCAAGGCCACCGGCGACGCGGACGAGACGTTGCGCCCTCCGGTCGTCGTTGTCATGGGGCACGTCGACCATGGCAAGACCCTGCTTCTCGACTACATCCGCAACGCGAACGTGATCGCGGGTGAAGCCGGTGGCATCACGCAGCACATCGGCGCGTACGAAGTGCTCGTTGACGGGAAGGCGATCACCTTCCTCGACACGCCGGGTCACGAGGCTTTCACGGCCATGCGTGCGCGAGGCGCTCAGATCACCGACGTCGTCGTGCTCGTTGTGGCGGCCGACGACGGCGTGATGCCTCAGACGATCGAGGCGATCGACCACGCGAAGGCGGCGACCGTCCCGATCATCATAGCAGTCAACAAGTCAGACCTTCCGGCGGCGAACCCGGACAAGGTCCGGAACGAACTCGCCGGACGAGGCCTGGTCGTGGAGGAGTGGGGCGGCGACGTGGTGGCCGTCGACACGTCCGCGAAGACGGGGGCCGGCGTCGACAAGCTGCTCGAGATGATCCTCATACAGTCGGAGGTTCTTGAACTGACCGCAGTTGAGGAGGCTCCGGCGCGAGGCATTGTCGTGGAGGTCGAGAAGGAGCGCGGTCGCGGTATCGTGGCGACGGTGCTCGTCCAGTCGGGAACGCTCGGCGTCGGCGACAGTTTCGTTGTCGGACAGGCGGACGGCAGGGTGCGTGCGTTGTACAACGAGCGCGGACGTACCGTTGATTCGGCCGGACCGTCGACACCGGTTGTTGTGTCGGGACTGACGAGTGTGCCGCAGGCAGGTGACGTGTTCGCGGTGGTTCCCGACGACCGGATGGCGCGCGACATCAGCGCCAAGCGGCGTCAGCAGCAGTGGGAGCGCCAGACCCGTTTCCAGAACCGTGTGACGCTCGAGGATCTCCATCGACAGATCAAAGAGGGCGGCATGAAGGAGCTCCGACTCGTCATCAAGGGTGACGTGGACGGCTCCGTGGGTGCGCTCGCGGACTCGCTCGAGAGGCTTTCGACGGGCGAGGTCAAGGTGGAGGTGATCCGGAAGGGCGTGGGGGCCGTGACCGAGACGGACGTGCTCCTCGCGGCGGCGTCGAACGCCGTCATCGTCGGCTTTCATATCGGGGCATCGGTCCGGGTGCGGGAGCTGTCGAGACGCGAGCACGTTGAGATCCGGTTGTACCGGGTCATCTACGAGGCGGTCGAGGACATCCGGGCGGCGATGGAGGGCATGCTCGAGCCTGAGCAGCGTGAAGTCGTCATCGGCACCGCCGAGGTCCGAGAGGTATTCAGCATCCCCAACCGCGGTTCTATCGCCGGATCGTACGTGCTGTCGGGCGTCGTGAAGCGCAACGCCCGTGCGAGACTTATCCGTGAGGAGATGGTGCTCCACGAGGGTCCCATCAACTCATTGAAGCGATTCAAGGACGACGTTCGAGAGGTGCAGACCGGGTTTGAGTGCGGTATCGGCATCGACGGTACCGAGGACATGAAGGCCGGGGATCTTATCGAGGCGATCGCCATCGAAGAGGTTGCCCGGAAGCTCGGAGCACCAGGCTCGGCCTAGCGGCATTATTCAACCGCCGCGGTGTCTCCACCCGTCTGAGTGCGGAGGAGGCGAGCGAGGCGCACCATGATCATCGGTACGCTCAGAACCGACCTTCTCATCCGCGAGAGCGGTTCGCTGAAGGACCGGCGTCGCGTCGTCAACAGCTTGAAGGATCGCATTCGCGCGAGGTTCAATGTCTCGGTCGCCGATGTCGGAGACCAGAGCCTGTGCCAGCGCGCAGTGCTCGTCGTAGCGGTCGTCTCCAATGACGGCCGCTTCGCCAATGAGGTGCTGTCGAAAGCGCTGCGTCTCATCACATCAGAACCCAGGGTCGAGATGCTGAACCAGAAGATGGACTACCTGTAGTCGGCAGGAGCGTTGCTCCGACCTGCACGTGTGTTGCCGGTCGGCGAGGTCAGGAGGCGGTGGTGGTACACAAGCGCGTACTGAGAGTGGCAGAGACTATCCGGCGGGAACTGAGCATCATCCTCGATCGCAAAATGGAGGATCCGAGGATCGTGATGGCGACGGTCACTCGAGTGGAGCTCTCGAAGGACCTCAAGTACGCCAAGGTGCTCGTGAGCCTCCTGGGCGATGAGGATGAGCAGACGAGATCACTCACGCTGATCAGAAAGGCAGTGAAGTTCATCAGAGGTGAACTGGCATACTCGCTGCGGTTGCGCGCAGTGCCGGAACTGACGTTCGAACTCGACGACTCCGCCGAGAAGTACATCGCGATCACGAAGGTCCTCGACGAGATCAATCTCGAGAAGGGGATCACGCGCCCGGGACAGGAGATCGAGAACGAGGAGGCAGCGAACGGCCGAGAGCAGGAGACTGCTGCGGCCTGCGAAGACGGGGGAGGCGCGGATGGGGGCGAGTGAGCACGGGCCCAATGCAGATGTCATACGAGATATCATCGGTCGTCTGCGCGGGAGCTCCGAGGTTCTCGTGGTCTCGCACAGGCGACCGGACGGCGACGCCGTAGGGAGCACGCTGGCGCTCGCGCGATGGCTCAATACCTCCGGTGTGACTGCGCGGGTGTTTCTTGAGGACGGGGTTCCCTCGAACTACCGCTTCATCCGGGCGGGACGCGACGTCCTGACCGAGCCACCGTCCGATCTGAGCGACACGACGCTCGTCGTCCTGGACACGACGGAGATCTCCCGCGTCGTGAGGGACACCGATACGCTCTCCACTGCCAGAGAGGTCATCAACATCGATCACCACCCGGACAACCGGCTGTTCGCCGATGTGAACCTCGTCGATCCTTCGGCTTCAGCTGCTGCGCTGCTCGTCCAGGAGATCCTGGAGGCGGACGGAACGGAGCTCGATCTCGAGACGGCCTCGCTGCTCTTCGTGGGACTCGTGGCTGACACCGGCGGCTTCCGTCACTCCAACGTGGATGCCCGAACGATGTCTGCCGCCGCGAGGCTGGTAGCAGCGGGTGCCGACCCGCATGGACTGGCCCGGAACGTGTTCGCCGAGCAACCCCTATCACAGGTGCGTCTGCTCGGGATGATGCTGTCTTCAATGGAGCTTCATCTCGACGGACGCCTTGCACTCGCCATCATCACCGATGCGATGCGCTCGGAGGCGGGAACCTGCTCCGAGTCGATGGAGGGACTTCCGGGGTACGGACGGCTTGTCGAGGGTGTGAAGATCTCAGCGCTCATCCGGGAGATCCCCGATGGGTCGCGCGTGAGCCTGCGATCGAACGGCGGAGCGGACGTGCGTGAGATAGCCGCTCGGCTGGGGGGCGGCGGTCATCACGCGGCGGCCGGCGTCGTTCTCAGCGTCGGTGTGCCCCGGGCTCGCGAGCTCATCCTCGATGCGGTGAGCGAGCACTTCGGAAAGCGCGGCTAGCGTGTCGAGAACCGAGGGAAGCGGCGTGGATCGGGTTATCGTGGTCGACAAGCCGGCGGGGATGACATCGCACGATGTCGTGCAGCGCGTGCGGCGGGCCATCAGGCAGCGTCGCATTGGACACGCGGGAACGCTCGATCCCGCGGCGACCGGAGTGCTTGTCCTTCTTGCCGGTCGCGCAACAAGGCTCTCCCAGTATCTCACAGCGGCAGAGAAGGAGTACGAAGGACGTCTTGTGCTCGGGGTCGCGACCGACACGCAGGATGCCGACGGTGCCGTGATGTCGACCGCGGACTGCTCCGATGTGACCGAGACCCGACTGCTCGAGTGTTTCGGCGAGTTCACGGGTGACCTCCTGCAGACGCCACCGATGGTCTCGGCAGTGAAACGCGGCGGCCGCAGGCTGTATGAACTGGCGAGGGAGGGGGTCGAGGTCGCACGTGACCCCCGCCCGGTGACGGTGCGCGAGCTTGAGCTGGTGGGTTTCGAGCCGCCGGATGTCCGATTCCGGGTCGTCTGCTCGAAAGGGACCTACGTCCGGACGCTTGCCGCGGACATCGGCGCGCGGCTGGGGTGTGGAGCGCATCTCGGCGAGCTTCGGAGAACCCGCTCGGGCGACTTCGGTCTGGCTGAGGCGTTGCCTCTTGCCAGACTCGAGAGTCGTCAGACGCGCCCGGCGCTTCCGGGGCGCTCTCTGTACGATGCGCTGGCGGACATTCCGTCCGTGACGCTCTCGGAGCGGCAGCTGGACCAGGTGCTCGAGGGGCAGCCCGCGGAGTTTCCTGAGGGCGTCGGCCATCCGCCCGGTGCGCTTGTCAGGGCGACGGCGGACGGCGTGCATCTGACGGCGATTGCGCGCGTTGATGAGATCAGCGGTGGGGACGGAGCCCTGCTCAAGCCGATCCGCGTGTTTGGGGAAGAGTCGGAACGGGAGACCGTCGCGGAATGACAGCCTTCAGAAAGGCACTGTCTATCGAGGAGCTGAGCCTCGGGTCTCCGGCTGAACTCGCCGTGACCGTCGGGAATTTCGACGGCGTGCACCGTGGGCACGAGGCCGTGCTCGAGGAGCTCGTACGCATCGTCGAGATGAGCGGCCGCCGGGGTGTGGCGGTGACGTTCGACCCGCATCCGCTCTGCGTCGTGGCTCCGGGAAGCGCCCCTCGTCTTCTGGCCCCGCTGGATGAGCGGCTGGAGCTGATCGCCGCGGCCGGCGTTGAGAACGTGCTCGTTATGCCGTTCACTGCGGAGCTGGCCGGTAACGAGGCGGACACGTTTCTTCGGAGTATCGGGGTGGGCCAGGGGAGTCACGTTGTCCTCGGCTATGACTTCCACATGGGACGCGACCGTTCAAGCGGCATCGAGTCGCTCGGCGAACTCGGGCGCCTGGTCGGGTTCGATCTGGATGTCGTTCCGGCCGTGCTCTTCGAAGGCGAGGCCATCTCGAGCTCGCGGATCCGGGCCGCCATCTCGCGGGGCGACGTCGAGGAGGCCGGGGGGATGCTCGGGCGCCCGTATCCCATTCGGGGCGCGGTCGTCCGAGGCGACGGAGTCGGTGGCACGATACTCGGCGCGCCGACCGCGAACATCGAGACGCACGCGCTCAAGCTCCTTCCCGCGGATGGGGTCTACTACGTCGAAGACGGCGCAAGCCACAGACCGGGGGTTCTGTACATCGGACGGAGGCCTACGTTTGGAAGCGGTGAGCGGCGAGTGGAGGTGCACCTCCTGGACGTTGAGGCTGATCTCTACGGGCTGGAGCTCGCTGTGAGCGTGCTCAGGAGAATTCGAGGAGACAGGGAGTTCGCGGACGCTGCCGGATTGCGCGCCCAGATCTCGCGGGACATCGCGGCGGCCCGTGTGCTCGCGGCCGCCGCGTGAGGGTCCGAGGGACATGGGTTCTGAACCATGTTCATTTGCTGGGTGAGAGGTCGGACGATTTCCCCTTTGACAGAGACGGGGCGCTGTGCTATCTTTCGACAGATAGGGTTCATACTCAACATAGAGACAGATTCAGGAGTAGAGGTTTGTCGCTGTCGAAAGAGCGGAAGCTAGAGATCGTGAAGCGCTTTGAGACCCACGCGGGCGACACCGGTTCCGCGGAGGTTCAGATCGCGCTTCTGACCGAGCGCATTGAGACGCTCGCCAAGCACTTCGATCTCCACAAGAAGGACAATCATTCGCGTCTTGGCCTTCTCAAGATGGTGGGCAAGCGCCGCAGGCTCTTGAACTACCTCAAGTCGAACAAGTCCGACAGCTACAAGCTGGTCATCAAAGAACTCGGGCTGCGCAGGTAGCACGTGCTGTTGAGTCACAGCGTAACCCTCATTGTGCTGGCCCTCCCGCGAGCTGTCGGGAGGGCTTTGCTCTACCAGTCCGGGTCAATTGGAGGGAAGAGATGCACCATGTAAAGATCGAAAGAGAGTGGGCGGGTCGGAAACTCACGTTGGAGACCGGCAAGCTCGCGAAGCAGGCTGATGGGGCGGTCATCGTCCGATACGGAGACTCGCTGGTGTTGGCCACGGTCGTGCATTCGAAGCACACGATCGACCGCGACTTCCTCCCGCTCTTCGTGGAGTACCGTCAGAAGTTCTACGCCGCCGGCAAGATCCCGGGCGGTTTCTTCAAGCGCGAGGGACGTCCCCAGGACAAGGAGACCCTCAGTGCGCGTCAGATCGACCGGCCCATCAGGCCGCTGATCCCGTCGCATATGCGGAACGAGATCCAGGTGTTCGTGAACGTCTTCTCGGCCGATGGCGAGAACGACCCGGACATCCTCGGAGTCATCGGCGCGAGCGCGGCGCTGGCGATCTCGCCGGTACCGTTCGATGGTCCGATCGCTTCGGTCCGCATCGGCATGATCGCCGGTGAGTACGTCGTGAATCCGACGTTCGAGCAGCTCGAGGATAGCTCCATCAACCTTGTGGTCGCCGGAACCGAGGACGCCATCGTGATGGTCGAGGGTGGGTCGCTCGAGGTCTCCGAGTCGGACATGCAGGGGGCGCTTGAACTGGCGCATGCCGAGGTGAAGAAGATCGTCGGCGCCATCAATGAACTCGTTGCCGAGTTCGGCGCTTCCGAGAAGCTCGACCTGTCGCTGCCGGACCTGCCGGACGGTCTGGGTGAGCGCATGGAGAGCGGGTACGGTTCCCGTGTGCGCGATGCGGTCGCCATTCAGGGCAAGCAGGAGCGCATGGAGCGGATCTCCGCTATCAAGGAGGAGGCGCTCGAGGCTCTGGCCGAGGACTATCCGGATGATGCCGGTGCCATCAAGGGCATCATCAAGGATATGGAGAAGAAGGAGATGCGTCGGCGCATCGTCGAGGACGGCGTGCGTTCGGACGGTCGCAACGTCGATCAGGTTCGCCCGATCTGGTGCGAGACCTCGGTGCTGCCGCGTACGCACGGCTCGGCCGTGTTCACGCGCGGAGAGACACAGGCACTCGCAGCGATCACGCTCGGCTCAACGAGCGATGAGCAGAAGATCGACGCGCTCGAGGGGGAGACGTGGAAGAGCTACATGCTCCACTACAACTTCCCGTCCTTCTCGGTCGGTGAGGTTCGTCCGATCCGTGGGCCGGGCCGTCGCGAGATCGGTCACGGAGCGCTTGCCGAACGCGCGATCGAGCCGCTTATCCCGGCCGACGAGGTCTTCCCGTACACGGTCCGCATCGTGTCGGACATCCTCGAGTCGAACGGTTCATCGAGTATGGCCACCGTCTGCGCCGGCTCGCTGGCGCTCATGGATGCAGGCGTGCCGATGAAGGCTCCGGTCGCCGGTGTTGCGATGGGTCTTATCAAGGAAGGCGAGAAGTTCGTCGTCCTGACGGATATTCTCGGCGTTGAGGATCACCTCGGAGACATGGACTTCAAGGTCGCAGGGACCCTCGAGGGTATCACGGCCTTCCAGATGGACTCGAAGATCGGCGCGGTGCCGACCCAGGTCCTGACGGAGGCGCTCGGCAAGGCGCGGACGGCGCGCGAGCACATCCTCGGTGAGATGGCCAAGGAGCTCAGCAGCGAGCGTCCGGAGCTCTCCGAGTTCGCTCCTCGTATCGTCATGGTGAAGGTGCCGCAGGAGAAGATCGGCGAGATCATCGGTCCAGGCGGCCGCGTCATCAGGAGGATGCAGGAGGAGACCGAGACGAAGATCGACATCAACGACGAGGGCACCGTCAAGGTGTCCGGCGTCTCCCAGGTGGGCGTCGATGCGGCCCGGACCATGATCGAGAACATGATCCGTGAGCCGGAGGTCGGAGAGGTGTACGAGGGACCGGTCAAGAGCATCACGGCCTTCGGTGCCTTCATCGAGTTCCTGCCCGGTCGTGACGGTCTCTGCCATATCTCCGAGCTCGAGCACGGACGTGTGGAGACGGTCGAGGACGTGGTCAAGATGGGCGATATGGTCAAGGTCAAGGTCATCGGCGTCGACGACAGCGGCAAGGTCCGCCTGAGCCGCCGAGCCCTGATCCCGCGCCCCGAGGGCATGCCGCCCGAGGACGAGCGACGCGGTGGCGGCGGCAGCCGTGGAGGCCGCTCCGGCGGCGGACGCGGCGGACGCGACAACCGTGGTGGACGCGGCGGTCCCCGCAGATCGAGGTCGTAGAAGCGACGATATCGCCGGGGCCGGCTCCTGGAGCCGGCTTCGGCTTCGTATAGCGATCGAGGAGGCGCGCTCGGTGACGCCGCTTTCGGTGGAGGTGACGAGGCTCGACGGAGCCGACGATCTGCCGCTGCCCCGCTACATGAGTGACGGGGCGGCTGGACTGGACCTCCACGCGGCGGTATCTGAGCCGACTGTTATCGAGCCCGGCGGATTCCTTGTGATTCCGACCGGGCTCTCGATTGCTCTCCCGGTCGGTCACGAAGCGCAGGTCCGCTCACGGAGTGGCCTCGCGGCGCGAAGCGGAGTGTTCGTCCTGAACAGCCCCGGAACGATCGATGCCGACTATCGCGGCGAGGTCGGTGTCATCCTCGCCAACATTGGGAGCGCCCC
>CAZRAD010000091.1:0-11444 GCA_964597945.1 uncultured bacterium | reverse complement strand
TGAGGCGTCCGCCCTCCTTCTGACCGATCTCGATGTACTTGAGGATGGAGTCCATAGCGCGCTTGTTGATGACCGGGCCGAGCCAGTTCGTCTGAACCTCCGTCGGACCGATCTGGTACTTCTTCGACTCCGCCACGAACTTCTCGAGGAACTCGTCGTAGACGGAAGCGTCAACGATCGCGCGCGAGCAGGCCGAGCACTTCTGCCCCTGGAATCCGAATGCTGCCAGGGCGGTGCCCTTTGCCGCGGCATCGACGTCCGCCTCGGAATCGACGATGATGGCGTCCTTGCCGCCCATCTCGGCGACGACGCGCTTGATCCAGATCTGACCCGGCTGCGTCTTCGCGGCGAGCTCGACGATGCCGAGTCCCACCTCGCGCGAACCGGTGAAGGAGATGAAGCGGGTGCGCGGATGTCCGACGATCGTGTCGCCGATCGAGCCGCCGCTTCCGGTGACGAAGTTGACGACGCCGGCGGGCAGCTTCACCTCTTCGAGGATCTCCATGAACTTCTGACCGATCAGCGGCGAGTCGCTCGACGGCTTCAGTACCACCGTGTTGCCTGCGACGAACGCCGCGGTGGTCATGCCGACGAGGATCGCGAGCGGGAAGTTCCACGGCGGGATAACGACACCCACGCCGAGCGGAATGTACGAGTACGAGTTCTGCTCGCCCGGGAACGGTGTGAGAGGCTGAGGCTCTGCGTAGCGGAGCGCCTCGCGCGCGTAGAACTCGAGGAAGTCGATGGCCTCGCAGACGTCGGCATCGGCCTCGACCCAGTTCTTCCCTTCCTCGAGCACCATCGTCGCACCCAGCTCCAGTCGGCGGCGCTTCATCACCTCGGCGGCGCGGAAGACGTATTCGGCGCGTTCCTGGGGAAGCTTCCGGCTCCACTGCTCGAAGGCGGTGTCCGCCACTTCGATGGCCTTTGTTGCGAGATCTGGCGTCGCCTTCTGAAAAACGCCCAACACCTGCGTCTGCTCGGACGGGTTGATCGTGTTGAAGGTCCCGTCGCCCTTGACGTGCTCACCACCGATGATCAGGTCATACTCCGTGCCCGCCTGAGCAGCGACCATCGCGATGGCGTCCTTCATCTCATTCTTGAGCTTCTCATCCTCGAACGTGTAGACGGCGCAGTTCTCAAACGGTCCTCTCACAGTCCACTCCTTGCACCTGTCAGCCCTCTGTGACTCAGGATCTCATGTGCGATACGACCGAATATGATACCCCGTTCGGGAGCCCGTTTCAAGGACGCTCCCGGACCCTTGACCCGCGCCCGCCATACGACTAGAATCACGCGCGAACACCCCCTACAGCCGAAGCAATGACCTCGCCTGGAGAGATCGGGAGGGACGATGCGGATTCTCGTGACCGGCGGCGCCGGCTTCATCGGCAGCAACTTCATCAAGCTCTACCTCGCCAGACATCCGGACTGCGAGATCGTCAACCTCGACAAACTCACCTATGCCGGCAACCTCGAGAACCTCCGCGACGTCGAGAGCGACGAGCGCTACCGGTTCGTCCGGGGCGACATCTGCGACGAGAGCGTCGTTGCCACCGCCATGCGCGGCTGCGACGCGGTCGTCAACTTCGCGGCCGAGACGCACGTCGACCGCTCCATCGGCGACCCGGCAGGCTTCCTGAAGACCGATGTCTTTGGTGTCCACGTGCTCCTCGAGGCCGCGCGCGCCGCCGACGTCTCGCGTTTCATCCAGATCAGCACCGACGAGGTCTACGGCCCCACGCTCGACTGCGCGTTCACCGAGGAGGACCGTCTCAACCCGCGCAACCCGTACTCGGCGAGCAAGGCCGGCGGCGAGCTCCTCGCCCGCTCCTACTACGAGACGTATGACTTCCCCGTCATCATCTCTCGCGGCGCGAATAACGTCGGGCCGAACCAGTACCCCGAGAAGGTCATCCCGCTTTTCACAACCAACGCCATCGAGGATCTGCCACTCCCCCTCTACGGTGACGGCCAGCAGGAGCGCGATTATACGCACGTGATCGACCACTGCAGCGGGATCGAGATCCTGCTCGCTCGCGGCGCACCCGGCGAGGTCTACAACGTCGGCGCAGGCAACCACATGAAGAATATCGAGATGACCCATCTCATTCTTGAAGAGCTCGGCAAGCCCCAGACACTGATCAAGCACGTGCGCGACCGAGCCGGTCACGACGTGCGCTACGCGATCGACGCGACGAAGCTGAGGAACCTCGGCTGGGAGCCCGAGTTCGGAACGAAGGCGGCCATCCTCCACACCGTGCGCTGGTACGCCGCCAACGAGGCGTGGTGGAAGCCGCTGAAGTCCGGGGAGTTCAGGAAGTACTACGAGCGACAGTATCGGGAGCGACTCGACGAGGCCGGCGACTGACCGCGCCGGCGGAAGGAGAACGCGGCATGACGAGGAACGAGGTCCTCGCCACGATCAAAGAGAACGACATCGGTTTCGTCCGTCTGATGTTCACCGACATCGCGGGATTCCCGAAGTGCATCCAGATCCCGAGCGGCGAGCTCGAGGGAGCACTCGACAACGGGAAGGGCTTCGACGGGTCATCGATCGAGGGGTTCACGCGCATCTATGAGAGCGACATGGTCGCCATGCCCGATCCCGAGACATTCAAGCTCGTGACATGGCACGATGGGGACGTTGAGGGACTGATGTTCTGCAACATCCTCCTCTCCGACGGCTCACCGTACGAGGGTGACCCCCGATTCGTCCTCAAGCGCGTCCTCAAGCGCCTCGAGGCACGCAACTGGACGTTCAAGGTCGGCACCGAACTCGAGTACTTCTACTTCACGAACGCCGACTACCCCGAGGTCCTCGACCATGCCGGGTACTTCGATCTGCAGCCGCCCGACCTCGGGGAGGAGCTTCGCAAAAAGACGATCAACGCGCTCCATGCGATCGACATCCCGATCGAGTACTCCCACCATGAGGTCGCGCCGAGCCAGCACGAGCTCGACCTCAAGTACACCGATGCACTGAGGATGGCCGACGACACGATCATGGCCAAGCTTCTCATCAAGGAGATCGCGCGCAAGGAGGGCGTCCACGCGACGTTCATGCCGAAACCGCTGTACGGTGAGAACGGCAGCGGAATGCACACGCATCAGTCGATCTTCGAGGGGAACCGGAATCTGTTCTTCGAGGCGGACGGTCCATACCATCTCTCGAAGATCGCCGGGGCGTACCTCGAGGGGCTGCTGCGGCATGCCCGCGAGATCGTGCTCCTGACCGATCAGTGGGTGAACTCCTACAAGCGGCTCGTACCGGGGTTCGAGGCGCCCGTTTACATATCATGGGCTCGCCAGAACCGCTCGACGCTCGTTCGCGTTCCACAGTACCGCCCGGGCCACGACCTCTCCACACGGATCGAGTTCCGCTGCCCCGACGCGGCGTGCAACCCGTACCTCGCGTTCGCGGTCATGCTCGCTGCAGGCCTCAAGGGTATCGACGAGGGTTACGAGTTGAGAGCGCCTGAAGAGGAGAACATCTTCGTCATGTCTCAGGAGGAGCGGGAGAAGCACGGTATCGGCGTTCTCCCCGGAAGCCTCGGTGAGGCGGTCGGAGCTTCCCGGAAGAGCACGCTCCTTTCCGAGACGCTCGGTCAGGAGATGTTCGACAAACTCATCAAGAACAAGACGGCACTCTGGGATGACTATCGCGGCTACATCACGCAGTACGAGATGGAGAACGACCTGCCGGTGCTGTAGAAGCCCCAACGACGCCTTTACTCCAGCCCCACGAGTCGGTAGAATCGTGGGGCTGAATACGACTATTCCAAACAACGCTCAGAAACGTCTGTGGCTGCGGACTCCGGTTCGCGGCGTTGCCATGAACTGCGCCCTGCGTCCAGCGGAGCGCGGCAAGGAGGGCGAATGCGCGTCCTACTCTCAGGGAACGAGGCCGTCGCGCGCGGCTGCTACGAGCACGGCGTGAAGGTCGCGGTGGCCTACCCGGGGACCCCGAGCACGGAGATCCTCGAGAACGTCGTGAAGTACAAGGACGACGTCTACTGCCAGTGGTCGCCGAACGAGAAGGTGGCGTTCGAGGTGGCGATGGGTGCGGTGTTCGGCGGCGCAAGGACAATGGTGGCGATGAAGCACGTGGGGCTCAATGTCGCGGCCGACCCTCTCATGACGTCGACCTCGGTGGGCGGCGACGGTGGTTTCGTCATCGTGACGGCGGACGATCCCGGCATGCACTCCTCGCAAAACGAACAGGACAACCGCTACTACGCGAAATTCGCGAAGATCCCGCTTGTCGAACCGTCGAACTCGCAGGATGTGAAGGACTTCATCGGGTACGCGCTCGATATGTCGGAGCAGTTCGGAACGCCCGTCCTCTTCCGCATCTCGACCAGAATCTCGCACGCGAAAACACCGGTCGAGCTCGGCGAGCGCGTCGAGGTCCCGCTCAAGGAGTACGAGAAGGACACATCTCGACGCGTCGTCATACCGGCGCACGCGCGCAGGCTCCATGTGAAGGTCGAGGAGCGTCTCAAGGCGCTCGCCGAGTTCGCCGAGACCAGCCCGATGAACAAGGTCATCGAGGGAGACCCCAAGGTGGGCGTCATCTCGAGCGGCATCTCCTACGAGTACGCGCGGGACGCCTTCCCGGATGCGACATTCCTCAAGCTCGGGATGAGCTTCCCCTTCCCGGCCAAGCTGGTCACGGAGTTCTGCAAGCGATTTGACTCGGTCTACATTGTCGAGGAGAACGAGCCGTTCATCGAGGAGCAGGCGCGCTACATCGGCATCACGAACATCGTCGGCAAGGAGCGTATTCCGCTCTGCGGCGAACTCAACCAGCGCATTGTCCGCGATGCCGTGAGTGGCGAGGACACCAGCGGCGAGAAGGCCAAGGTCCCGGCAAGACCGCCGGTGCTCTGCCCGGGTTGCCCGCACCGGAGCACGTTCTTCATGCTCAACCGGCTCGGGATCGGCTCGACGTCCGACATCGGCTGCTACACGCTCGGCGTGATGCCTCCTCTCAACGGCATCGACACGTGCATCTGCATGGGCGCATCGATCGGCAACGCGCTCGGGATGGAGAAGGCACGCGGACGCGACTCCGCGAAGAAGATGGTCGCCGTCATCGGCGATTCGACGTTCGTCCACTCCGGTATCACGGGTCTGGCCGACGTCGCGTACAACAAGGGCGCGACGACCGTCATCATCCTCGACAACTCGATCACCGCCATGACCGGGCACCAGCATCACCCAGGCACGGGGCAGACGCTGATGGGCGAGCCGACGGTCAAGCTCGATTACCTCAAGCTGGCCGAGGCGCTCGGCGTCAAGGACGCGCGGAAGGTCGACGCGTACGACGTGAACGCCGTGAAGGAGGCCATCAAGGAAGCCACCAACCACGACGAGCCGTCGCTTCTTATCATGGAGGGACTGTGCGCGCTGCTGGACCGCTCGACGTGGAGCACACCTCTCGCGGTCGACTGGGACAAGTGCACGGCGTGCGGGCTCTGTCTGAGGCTCGGATGTCCGTCGATCAGCAGGGACGAGACCGGGAAGGCAACGATCAATCCGCTCTTCTGTGTCGGCGAACTCTGCTCGATGTGCGCGCAGGTCTGCCCGTCGAACGCGATATCGGTCCCTGAGACGTCCTGACGACGAACCCCAAAGGAGTCACTGATGGCAGCGAAGACTACGAACGTGTTCATCGCGGGGGTCGGCGGTCAGGGGATCATCCTGGCCAGTGAGATCCTCTCGGACGCCGCGCTCGCGAAGGGGCTCGACGTCAAGAAGAGCGAGGTCCACGGAATGGCGCAGCGCGGCGGGTCGGTCGTCAGCCACGTCCGGTTCGGCGTAGAGGTCCACTCCCCCGTCATCACGGCCGGCGAGGCGGACCTTCTGGTCTCCTTTGAGAGAATGGAGGCGCTCCGCTGGGTCCAGGCGATAGCACCTGACGGGAAGATCATCGTCAACACGCAGGAGATCGTCCCGAGCGGCCAGGAGACCTACCCCAAGGACATCGATTCGCAGATGGACGAGCGAGCTCCGGGCACGCTCCGCATCGATGCGCTCAAGCTCGCGAAGGAAGCCGGTCACATCCGTGCCGTCAACGTTGTGATGCTGGGCGCGATGTCGCACTTCCTCGACTTCACTGCCGAGGAGTGGAAGGCCGCAATCGAGGCGCGCGTTCCGAAGAAGAGTATCGAGATCAACCTCAAAGCCTTCGAGCTGGGCAGACGCGCGGTCGCGTCGTAGCCAGTGGTTCTTGCGGGGGGACCCTCTCCCTCCGGTGCTCAAACAGTCAGGGGCGACGGCCCGGCATTACCGTCGCCCCTGAAACTCGCTGCGGAGGGAGAGGGTCTCCCCGCCTCACCCACCACCACACGGAGCGGCCGCGTGTCGGCAACCCGCACTCAGAGCAGAACCTCGGAACTCGTTGGGCCGCTCGGGGAAGACCTCGCGGCGCTGAGGAAGCGCGCGCTGTTGACGCTCCGGCGTCTCAAGCGCGCGTATCCGGATGCGACGATCCCTCTGGTCTACTCCTCCCCGCTCGAGCTCATGGTCGCGACCATTCTCTCGGCGCAGTGCACGGACGCTCGCGTCAACGAGGTCACGGCCACGCTCTTCAAGAAGTACCGGAGCGCCGAGGACTGGGCATCGGTCGACATCAAGACCCTCGAGCGTGAGGTCCACCCCACGGGGTTCTTCCGGAACAAGGCCAGGGCCATCAAGGAGAGCACGCGCGACCTCCTCGAGCGATTCGAGGGCGAGGTTCCGCGCACGCTCGAGGAGCTCACGACGCTCCGGGGTCTCGGGAGGAAGTCGGCCAATGTGCTGATCACGCACGCGTTCGGCGGCCAGGGTATTGTCGTCGATACGCACTTCCGTCGCATCACGCGTCGGCTCGGGCTCACGGGGCAGATGGACCCTGTGAAGATCGAGCACGAGCTGATGGAGATCGTCCCACGCAAGCGACAGGCCGATTTCTCGCTCTACATCAACTGGCACGGCCGCGTGACCTGCTTCGCCCGGAAGCCCGACTGCGCCGGCTGCCCGGCGAGGAAGGACTGCCCCGCGCGCAAGTCGGCAGGCGAGATAATCTGGAAGACAAAGACGACGGGGGCACGATAGCACTCGCACCCCCGTTTGTGACTTCCGGAACATCGTTGGGTTCAGTCCAGCTCGATCGCCTCGGTGGGACAGTTCGCCGCCGCCTCCTCAGCTTTCTCCTCGTGCTCATCCGCTACCGTGGCCGTCTTGACCACGGCGACGTCTTCATCCATCTCGAAGACCTCGGGGCAGATGTCGACACACGCTCCACAGCCGATGCAGGCATCCTCATCGATGTATGCCTTCATCACGAGCCTCCGCTGCGGGCCCGTCCAGTCAGGACCGCTCGGCCCGGGCCCTGGCCTCTGCGGAGCGCGGTCGGAGGCCGGCCTGCGCCGGTCCACCCCGCCACGCTGACTACAATGCTAGCATCAACTGTGCCGCCGTCAAGGGCATGTTCGTGGGACCCGCCCGATGCCTGAGCCGGGGGCCACGAGAGGTCGCACGATTCCTCTTGCATCTCCTGATTCCTGGTCTACACTTTCCATCACATGGGGTCTGACGCCTGTCCGGGTCGGCTCCGAAGGCAGCCGGGAATCGACAGAGATCCACGGATTGAGGCGACCGCAGGAGGGTCCGGTCGCCGTGTAGGGTGGGCGCCGGTTGGCGACCACGTTTCGGGATCAACCCACTGCCAGGTGGTTCAGCACGACAGGGCCACCGCGAGGAGAGCAGATGAAGAAGGCTAGCCCGAAGGCCGCGAAGTCCGCGTCCCCGAAGCCCAAGAACAAGAAGAAGTCGAAGGGCAAGTAGTAGCCGGCCGGCTCTCGAGCAGAACCCATGAGGGCGCGCTCGAGGGACCGATCGAGGCAGCGTTCGTTTGGGGACCCGGTTGCGACTTTGGGAGGAGCAAAGAAGCGGAGCGCCATCAGGCGCTCCGCTTCTCTATTCCTCAACCGCGATTCCTCAATCGCGATCTCTCATCCGCGACCCGGACGCGGACTGCCTCGTCTCAGAGAACCCGTTCAGCGCGACTCCCACTGCATCGTCTCGAGACGCTGGCGGAGCTGTCCCGCCGTGCTGAACTTCTTGAGGATCAGGGACCGCTTCAGACCGCAGCAGATCGCCTTCACCTCGGGCGGCTGCCTGGAATACCGGGACCGCCCGCCAAGCGCGTCGTAGAAGACCCGAACCAGGTCACACACATCGTCCTGGATATTGACACGCCTGGGCGCGTCCCAGTGATACAGATCGAGCAGCTTCACGTCGAACCCCAACCCCGCGCGGCGAACGATGACGTTCTCCGTGTGAAGATCGCCATGGTACTCGCGGAGGTTGTGAATGCTCTCGATGCCGTCCGCCAGCGCATGGAGGAGATGGAACGCCTGAAACGGATCGAGACGCCTCCCGGGCTGCCGCTTCAGAAACACGTTCAGAGGTTCACCCTCAACGAATTCGGAGACAATGAACGTGACAGGTATGCCCTCGTACTCGATGGTCTCCTGCGTGTGGTACTGGATGATGATCGGGCAGTGTCTCAGGTGGTGGAGCTTCTTCGCGTAGCGGATCAGCGTCCGATTGCGCGGGTTCCGCTGAGGGAAGAAGAACTTGGCCGCGCGCTCGATCCCGGTGCCGAGCTCCCGTACGAGGAAGACCTCACCTTCCCAACCTCTTCCAAGATCGCTCACAACCTCGTACTTGTCGACGAGCACGTCGCCCGGCCCCAGATCGAACGACTCGATCCGAACCGTGCTCGCGCCCGGACGACGGACCGCTCGCGACGATGCGCTGCTTGAACTCCTGTACATCAGTGGTGTCGCCTCCCGGGACGGTCGATCAAGTGGACTAGTCGTCCTCGTGGGACTGAATCTCCCTGCGGCTCTCACGGACGTGGCTTCGATCGCGCCCCTGACTTCGATCTTCGGATGCCCGGTGGATGTCCTCGCTCTCGCACTCGGGACAGACCGACGGGAGCGGTGCACCGTGAATCACACGCCAGATGTGACCACACTCTGAACACTCGAACGTCCTCTTTGTCACTTCCCTGACCCTCCGTTGTCGCCCTCCAGGGCGCCCCGTTGGAGCCTCACCAACCCGTACAGACCGATTCTACAGCGTTCATGCCTGGTTGTGTACCATTCTTCCGCACCGCACGCGACGTCCGGCCCGAGGCGGTCGCACCCCCTGAACCCGCGTGTGACGCGTGACGCCTGCTTGGTCCCCGGCTCGCCGGCGGCTACGACCCGTCTTGCGCCCCGTCCCGGCATCCGGTATCATCGATGCAGTTGTTCCGCACTGGATTCCCGTATCAGGAGGTACCCCATGACTGATCGCGAGCGCGTCGATCTGGCGCTCAAGACCGAACACGACGGCAACGGGTTCTACGAGCACGCCGCGAAGCACACGAACCACAAACTCGCCCGTGCCGCGTTCGAGATGCTGGCCAAGGAGGAGATCCGTCACGTGCAGCTCATCGAGTCGCTCGGACAGGCGCTTGAGAGCGGAACAGAGGTCAAGGTCGAATCCCCGAACCTGAAGTCACTCGAGAAGAACATCCAGACGATCTACGGCGCCGCCGCGGCCGAGCCGGTCGAGGGCGAGATGGAGCCCGCGGAGGCTTACGCGAAGGCGGTCGAACTCGAGAAGAAGATCTCGGCTCTCTACTTCGAGTGGATGAACGAGTGCGAGAGCGATGCGGCCAAGCATCTGTTCGGCGTGCTCTACCGCGAGGAGCAGGATCACCTGAGTCTCATCGAGGACATGCTCGGATACCTGACCGACCCCAATCAGTGGTTCGTCGACCGCGACATGGTCATGCTCGACGGCGGATGAAGCCGACGACGTGACGAAGTGAAGGACCGATGACGTTCCGCCTCGTCTGTGCGGAGTTTCACGATGGACTGGAGGACGCTCTCCTCGCGTGGCTCTCCGCGACCGCTGAATCCGATCCCCTCGCCGAGCGTTGGGTCGTTGTGCCCTCGAACCCGCTCGGCATCCATCTCTCGCGTGAACTCGCGAAGCGGTCGGGTGGGCATCTCAACGTTCGATTCATGACATTGAAGGACCTCGCCCGCCGGGCCGCCGGAACGCCGCTGCCCGGCGGTCGTGTGCCTGTGCCCCGTGGTGGCGAGGAGCTGCTCCTGCGACGCCTGCTCGACGGGGGCCTGGCGAGGGACGGGTACTTCGATGCGATCGCGGACCGCCCGGGGCTGGCATCCGCCCTCTCGAGCGCCATCCGCAACCTCAAGGAGTCACGGCACACCCCGGACACTCTCGCGTCCGCCGCCGCCTCAGCGAACATCCCCGCACGCACCCGTGACGACAAGTTCGGGGAGCTTCTCAGGATCTGGAAGCAGTACGAACGCAACATGGGGGACGGGAACTGGGCCGACGACGCCGATCTGATGGAAGCTGCGATCGGACGGCTGGTCGCCGCCGGGACCGGCGAATGCGGCGCTCCGTCAGACCCGGTCGCCCCGGATGCACTCCGCCTCCCTGCCTGCTCTGCCGTCTACGGGTTCTATGATCTCAACGGGATCCAGCGGGCGCTGGTGGCCGGGTTCGTCCGCGCGGTCGATTCGACCGTCTTCTTCCCGTTCGCAGACATCGAAGACTACGACTACGCGCGCGAGACGCTCGCGTGGCTCCGGTCGCTCGAGCCCTGTGAGGAGATCGACGCGTCCGAGTCACCGGCGTCACCCGAACTCCCGCTCCCGCCGGAGACCATCATCATCTCGGCACCCGGCGAGGCGCGCGAGGCGCGTGAAGACCTGCGGGCGCTCATTGCCACCGTGCGCGAGCGTGGAACGGCGTTCCAGGATACGGCCGTCATCACACGGTCGCCCGACGCCTATGCCGACGTGTTCCGCGACCAGTGCTCGTCCGTCGGTCTGACTCCGTATCTCGAGTCCCCTGCCCCGCTCTCCCGCACGCGGCTGGGCAAGGCGGTCGTTCATCTGATCGAGGCCGTGCGGACGGACCTGCCAAGGACCGAGCTGGTAGAGTGCCTGGCGCTCCTGGAGCCCGACTTCGAGGACGCAACGTCCCGCCCGTTCTCCGGTGACTGGGCCCGGGCAGCGGCACTCGCCGGGATCACCTCGGGCGCTGAGGAGTGGATCCCGCGGCTCACCCGGCTGCGCGAACGCCTGAATGAGGGCGTTGGAGGTGCATTCGCTCACCGCCACGCGCACCTGCTGCCGGCGGTCGACGCGCTCCTCGCGAAGCTCAATACGCTGATCGGGGCAGCGGGAGCGATCCCGGCCACGGGCCGCATCAGCGCGTTCACACGACGAGTCCGTGACATCCTCACGAGCATGACCAGGGAATCGCTCGATCAGCATCTCATTCTCACGGTGCTTTATGATCTCGAGGCTCTCACCGAGATAGCCGGTGAGATGTCCGTCGCTCGCTTCGCTGAACTCCTG
>CAZRAD010000090.1:0-11525 GCA_964597945.1 uncultured bacterium | reverse complement strand
GCGCTCCAGAACAGCGGGAAGAGCAGCTCGTGCCTCCCCCGAAGTGCAAGCCCCGTGCCCTCTTGCGCTGTCGGCCGCCGCACCACGTTCGTCAGCGCCCGGTAGGGCTCGTTCATGTCCATCGAGACCGCCGTGAACCGCCCCGCGGCGCTCCCCAGATTACGCGCCATCGAGAGCGCCTTGAGGAAAACCTCGGGCAGAATGACTGCTGACCCGATGTTCACCACGACCCCGTCATCCACATCAGCGAGGGCGCGGGACATGATCCGCATGTCCCTCAGACTCGTGGCGCCGATCGCGGCGCCATCGGCGCTCGCGTGCTGGTGGACGATATCCGTTCCGATCCCGACGTGCACCGTCGCCGGAACACCGAGGCGGTAGGCCGATGCCAGCACCGACGCGTCCGCGTGCGGGGACCCGACGAGCGCCCGACCCACGCACTCACCGAAGCCGAGTCCCTCGGCGTGCCCGGCGCTCACCGCCCCATTGAGTCCATCGGCCGTCTCCGCGCACATTCCGAACGATCCGTCCGGGAGTCTCGCGGCAACGTCCTCCGACGTCAGACCGAATTTCGCGATCTCATAGTCGTGGATAGCCCCGGCGCCGTTCATCGCCACGGCCGTCACCACTCCCCGCTCCATCAGGTCGATGAGCAGTCTGCTCAGCCCACACTTGATGAAGTGCGCACCGAACATCACGAGCACGCCGCGCCCGCCCGACTTCGCCGCCACTACCGCCCGCCACGCCCTGTGGAAATCGCTGCCACCGAAAAGGTCGGGTATCATCGCCGCGAGCCGGTCGAACCCTTCGTCCGGCGGCTCGGGATGCACGAAGCTCTCAACGCGCACGAGACCGCCGCGCTCCGCGATCGACGTCCGCGCGAGCTTCGTCGGATCGAGTTGTGGATATCGAGACGGCATCTGTCCTCCTCCGACATTGTCGGGAACGATACTGCATTCAATCCGACTGCGGACCATCCGGGTGCGAACCGTCCGCCAGCGTGTAGGACGCCAGTTCGGCCGAGATGGATCCTATGACGACCTTGCTCCTCATCTGTACCGGCAGGTGAAGTTCATCGTCGGTCAGCCACACCCAGAGCCTCCCCTTATGGCTGAACAGACCCGCGCCGCGCATCCGCGGCTCGACAACGATACAATCGAATCGCCCGGCAGGGACGCTCACACGTTCCTTCTTCACAACGAGGATCTCAAGCGGGTAGTTCTTCCTGTCCGCGTGGTTCTCGATGAATACGGAACGACCAACCTCTAGGTCCATCATCCGCACGGTGTAGAGCGACGAGAGGATGTCCTGGGCATCCGCCGCGAGCGGTATGATCTCGCTTCGCTCGGAGTAGATGGCAACCTGCCGATCGTGGTCGAACTCGACGAGATCATGCGCACGGTAGTTCCCCTCACGAAGACTCTTCTCGAAGCGACGCGAGACAAGATCGCGTGCGTCGAGGTACGACTCCGCCACGTCCCGGACGTGGAAGAACGACGAGATGAAGGAGTTCGATTCGGCGACGGAGAGGATCCGGTAGCAGCTCCGCCCGTGGTGATCCACGAGTTCCGGGATGCCCAGCACCGCTGTACCGGCATCAACGAATCCATAGCCGATCTCGAAAGTCAGCTGCTCTCCCACCCCGAACGGGGGAACAGCCACGGTCCCGTCGTGCGAGAGCGCCGGGGTGCGCGCCGCACTCGCTATCGCGTCACCACCCGTCCCCGTCGTCCAACCGACGAGACCGGCGGTCATCAGCAGGATGAGCATCGATGTCAGGAATCGCTTCATGGTCCCCTCTGCTCGAGTCTCGCTACCATCCACCGTGCCGCGTCCAGCACGCCCGGCACGAGCCCGGCGACCGGCAGGCCGGCGTCTCGCGCCTTCTCAAAGGACGGTACGCCCTTGCCCGTCTCGACGAGTACGCACGGGATCCCGGCTCTCTCCGCAAGCTCGACGTCCGTAAACTGATCGCCCACCATCGCACTCATGGAGAGATCAACACCCAGATCTCGCACCGCCGCGTCGATCATCCCCGTCTGGGGTTTCCGACACGACGCGTCGCGACTGAAGCGCTCGACGCTGCCCTCGAGGTGGTTCGGGCAGTAGTACGCTGCGTCCAGTTTCGCTCCGGCGGCGCCGAGGAGCTGCTCAAGACGCGCGTGAACGTCTGCCATGTCCTGCTCGGTCATCATTCCGCGCGCAACCCCGGACTGGTTGCTCACTACGACGGCGAGCACACCGGCCGCATTCAGTGCGTGGACGGCTTCGGCCGCTCCGACCTCGAGTTCGAGACCCTCGGGACACGTGATGTAGCTGTTCTCGACGGTCAGAACTCCGTCCCGGTCGAGAAAGAGCGCCGGTCGTCCCGTCATTGGTCACCTCCGTCACGCAGGTCTGTCTCATCCTCGGGGACCGACATCGCATTGCGCCCGGCTCCGATCGCCGCGAGCGCGTAGAAGAGCATCCCCGGCTCGGCGTCGGTCGACACAGCCGTCAGACCGGCGACGATCGACGCGACGATCCCGGCCATCGCTCCGACCGCCATGGCCCGCTCGATGGCGTGCCTGGCGGCCCGCGCGGAACGCACGGCTCCTCGCAATGCTAATACCAGAAAGGCGGCGAGTGCGCCAGCCCCCACGAGCCCGTTCTCCGCGGCCGCGTGGAAGATCGTGTTGTGGGCGTTGAGCTGGTGCTCCTTGCCGTCGTCATCGTTGTACGTCACCCCGAGCGCCCAGTAGATGCCCGGTCCGTGACCGGTCAGCGGCCGCTCGGCGATGAGTTCGACGCTTCGCTGCCATGTGGCGAATCTCGCCGTGATGTTCCTCCCCACGAACAGACGCGAGTTCGGATGCATCACGGCGAATGTCGCGACCAGGCCCGCGACGACAAGCAGCGCCACGACCGCGTAGCGCCGCCGTTGGAGCGCGGCTGCGACGATGGTTGCACAGCCGAATGCGGCTCCCAGGAGCCCGCCTCGTGAACGCGTCATCGCCAGCGGCACCGCGGTGAAACCGGCCACGAGAACGAGAAGCGGTCCGGCGACCCCGGCGCGGTACTCGGCAATCAACAGCGCAAGACACACTCCCAGCGCTATCGCCAGATACTCCGCGGCGGGAACGGGGTTCTCGATGGAAGCGAGGGACAGACGCTCCTCGTACCCCGTGAGGAACGAGCCGTACGCGGCGAGCCCGGCAAGAAGCGCTCCGATGAGAATCGCCCAGGTGAAGAGAAGAGCCCTCGAAGGGCGCCGGGCACAGGCATCGGCCGCAAGGAAGAACGGAGCCGTCGTCATTAACACCGTCAGCAGCTCGGGCGGACGCTGAAGCTCCGGCCTCGCCAGCGAGAACGAGAGGAAGCATGACGCGATGTATGCGAGAAGTGACCATGCTAGCGCTCGGTCGCGAAACCGGGGCATCCTGCCGGCGGCCGACTTCCCGACGAACCCAACGAACGCCAGCGCCAGCCCGGTCGTCTTCAGCCCCTCGGAGTACGGGAGCGCGACGAGCAGAAGCACCAGCCCGAAGGACTGGAGTGTCTCGAACCCGTCTGCGGTCCTCTCGCGGATCGTCATGCGTCCCCTCCGGGGTCCGGCTCCACATCTCGCGTAGCGACGGCGGCCTCCACGAGGCGGGCCGCCTCCGCGGCGCGGTCCTGCCACGTGTTGGCGAGTCCGAAGGCGGTCCGTTCAGCGCAAAGGTCGGGGTCGGTACCCGTTGCGAGCGCTCGCTCGACCGCGTCCACAAATGCATCTGCACCCTGTGCGGTCTCGAGCAACCCGCCTCGTTCGACCGCCGCCGGAAACGGGGTCGCGACGACCGGCTTGCCGCACAGCAGATACTGATAGAGAACGATCGGGTCCGCGTGGCGCGAGAACAGCCCATCGCGCCAGGGGATGATGGCGACATCGCAGGACGCGACGTACCGCGGGAACTCATCGTACGGCCGTCGCCCCAACCGCACGACATTCGTCGGAAGCCGCTCTCCCGCCCCTCCCGGTCCGACGAGCGCGATCGTCCACCCGGGCCTCATGTCCGCCACGTCGCGTATGAGGTCGAAATCGAACCACTCGTACGCCGCCCCTCCGTACATGAGAACTGGTCGCGGCAGCTGCTCGAAGTCATCCGGAGCGGACGCATCACCAAGCGCCTCGGTGAACTCAGCGATGCCGACCGCGGGGTCGCCGGCGAGCACGCGCATGAAGTGCGGCACATCGGCCGCGTTCGGCAGACGGTGCACGTTCGCGTGCGCCGACCGCGCATCGAGGAGCGCTTCCGAGACGACGAAGACCAGGTCGGCCACATCGAGCATGCGCCGCTCCATCTCACGCGTCGTCTCCGGCGCCGAGCTGAACGCGGCGGGTTCGTCGGCGGCGCTGTAGACCACGGCTCGTTCCTCGAGCCGGCCTGCAAGCGCTGCGTGTTCGGGCGCGAAACACCAGAGTATCCGTTCCTGCAGACCCAGCCTGTCGACCGCCGCGGTGACCCGCGGGATCAATCGCTCCACGTCTCTCGTACGTCTCGCGGGATTCGATGAGACGGAGAGCGCCACGGGCGAGAGGACCCACAGATTCGGACGCACCTGCCGCAGTCCCCGGAGTTTGGACCATCGCCTGCGGCGTCCGAGCACCGAGAAGACGTCAAGCGGCGGCTCCACATACAGCACACGGACCGACCGCGCCATCTCGAGCATGAGGCTCTGCTTGCTCGTCGGCAGACCGGTCCAGTGGTTGGTCGACATGCAGATGATGTCATGGCGGATCGGCGGCGCGGTGTGCGTGCCCGCTCTCACAGGTGAATCACGCATCGCGTCCACCTCCCGCGGCGCCCGGCTTCGCCGCCCGGAGCAGTTCGCGCGCGGCCTCGAGGACCTCGTCCACGGTGATGGCGGCCATACAGCTGTCGTCAGGTCGCACGCAGATCTTCTGATCGCACGGCGAACACGGATACTCGTGTCTGATCACGCGCGAGGTCGAGCCGCGCGGCGCGAACCTGTCAGGCGTGTTCGGCCCGAAGAGCCCCACGACAGGAGTGCCCACGGCCGCGGCGATATGCATCGGCCCGCTGTCGCTTCCGACGAAGAGAACGGCTCGTTCGACGGTCGCTGCGAGTCCCCGCACGTCGAGTCGTCCGGCCAGACTCAACCCGCTCCCGCCGGAAGCGGTGGCGATCTCCGCACAGAGGTCCTCGTCCTCGTCACCACCGGTCAGGATGCTCCGCATCCCGTCCTTGCTCTTGAGCAGACGCGCGAGCGCCGCGTGACGCTCCGCCGGCCATCGCCTGTACTCCCAGTTCGCGCCGGGCGCCAGCACGGCGAACGGTTCGTCGCGACCGATTCCCTCCCGTTCGAGCAGTCGCCCGACATCCTCTCTCTCTTCGTCGGTCAGATAGATCCGTGGGGTCGGCTCTGCGGTCGCCCCCAGCGGCGCGATCGCGGACAGCAGGTGCTCAACGACACTGCCCTCAGAGATGTAGGGAATCCGGTAGTCCAGTACTCGCGGGAACCCGGCGTGATTGAAACCGACGCGGTACCCGGGATCGGCGGCCCAGAGAAGCCACGAACTCAACAGGTTGCCGGAGAGGTCGACGGCGAGATCGAAGCGTTCCAGCCTGAGACGGCGGGCCAGCCTCCACTGGCACCGAGGCATGTGGTAATCGGGCACGTCGTCGTAGAGGACGACCTCGTCAACGTTCGGGTTGGCGACGAGTACGTCGGCCGCGCGTTTCTTGATGAGGACGGTCAGCCGGGCGTTCGGGAATCGGCGCTTGAGCGCCTCCAGCACCGGCGTCGCGAGAACGACGTCCCCCAGGAAGTAGAGCCGCATCACGAGGATCGACCTGACGCTCTCGGGATGAAACGTTCTCGTCCTCATCGCGTCCTCCCGCTCGCGCCGTCAGCCGCGTCTGCGAAGCACGCCTCGACGCGATCGATCATGGTCTCGAGCGAGAACTCTCCGAGCACGCGGCGCCTCGCCGATCCCGCCATGGCGCTCGCCCTCTCGCGATCGCCCAGCAGATCGAGGACGGCCGCCGCGGTCGCGTCCGGGTCTCCCGGCGCCACGAGAAGTCCGTCCCGTCCGTCCTCGATCATCTCGGGGATGCCGGCGACACCCGTTGCAACGATCGGCGTCCCCGCGGCCATAGCTTCGAGCACCACATGGGGCATGCCCTCGCGGAAACTGGAGACAAGAACGACCGTCCCCGCCGCGAGCACGGCGTCGATGTCGCTTCTGTGCCCGAGGAACCGCCAGCTGCCCTCGGGGAGCATCCTCGACGCCATCTCACGAAGCCGGGACCTGAGCTTCCCGGCGCCCACAACAAGCAGCTGCGCGCGCGGCTCGCGCGCCACGATCCTCGCGAACGCCTCGAGCGCCACCTCATGCCCTTTGTCCGGCACGAGTCGCCCGATCACGACGACGGTCGGGGTATCCGCGTCGAGACAGAGCTCCGCCCGCAGCTCCTCACCTGCTCCGGCCGATACCCGCTCCGGCTCTATCCCGTTCGGAATGACCACGATGCGCTCCGCAGGAATCACGCCACCGGCCGCAAGGTCGCCTGCGATCGCCTCGCAATTCGCGATAACCCGGGTGACGAGCCTCCGGTACGTGAAACGGTTCAGCGCGGACGGCTTGACCGGGAAGAGCAGTCCCCGACGCTCGACAACAGCGGGCACACCGGCGATGCGGGCCGCGACCGCCCCAACGCGCACGGCGCGCTGGACGTTGACACTTGCGACATCCGCTCGAGTCGACCGGAACCAGTGTGCCAGAGGGAAGATCGATGCAGGATCACCGTCCCCTCGCATCGGCAGCTCGAGCGTCTCGTATCCTCCGTGACGCGCTCGCGACGCCAGAGCACTCTCAGTACGAGCCGCCACGGTGATCGAGTGCCCCCGTGACACAAGCCCCTCGGCGACCTCCAGCAACCAACGCTCGCCGCCCCCGAGCGTTCTGAGTGAGTTGACGAAGCAGATCCTCACGACGGCGCTCCCTCGTTCACCGCACGCACCGCGGACAGTACGCCGGCGAGCCCGGCTGCGAAGGACTCGCGCGACAGCAACTCGCGCGCCCGCTCGACGCCGGATGCACCCATGGCTGTGGCCCGTGCCGGATCATCCAGAAGCCCCGCCAGCGAATCCGCAAGCGCCCGTGCGTCCGACGGCGCGACGAGCAGGCCGGTCTCGCCTTCCACGACGAGCTCCGGGATGACACCCACGCGCGTTGCCACGACCGCTCGACCGGCCGCCATGTACTCACTGACGGCCCTCGAGTTCTCCTCGCTCCCGACGGACGAGCAAACGCAGACGTCGGCGGCCGCAAGGAGGGTCGGCACATCTTCCCGCCTGCCCGTGAACCGTACGCTCGCCGAGACACCGAGATCCGATGCCCGGGCCCTGAGTCCGTCCGGCTGTCCCGACCACGGCTCCCCCACCAGCAACAGGAGCGCGGAGGGGTGCCGATACGCAATGTGGCTCCAGGCATCGAGCAGCACCTCGTGTCCCTTGATCGGTGCGAGACGCGCGACGTTGACGACCAGCGGAGCATCGGACGCGATCCCGAACTCGTGCCTGACTCTCTGGGCGTCTGCTCCGGTAGCCTCAACACCGAAAGTGAAGCGGTCCAGATCGATCGGGAGGTACATCCGGAAGATCCGTCCAGCGGGAACGCCGAGCCGTTCGCGTACCCACGACTCGACCCGCCGCGACGACGCGATGACGGCATCGGTACGCCGCCGATACAGATATCGATTGAGCGCACCGGCTGACGGCTTCGCCGCTCCTCCGCGAAGATGGACGAGTTTCGCCGATCCGGCTCGCGCAAGCGCAACGGCCAGATGCGCGGAGGATCTTGAACTGTGCACAATCGTGTCCGGCGCATCCAGGGTGTAAGCCGACACCCAGCGGCACGCCGCGAGAAGGTCGGCCGGTGAGCGGGCGAGCGACGCGCCGGGAAGCACGTCCAGGGTGACGCACGTCGGTGCCTTCGCCAACGCGGCGCTTCCATCCGGAGCTGCGAGCGTCACGTCGAGCCCCATCGCCGCCTCCGCACTCGCCACCGCGAGCGCGTACTCGGTCTCTGCGTTCCAGATCATGGAGTCGGTGACGATAAGACTGCGCAATCTACCTCCCCGGTCGCAGCGCCTCCACTCAGCGGGAATCATCAGCGAGCAGCCCGAGAGCCGCACGGCGGACCTCTTCCACGTCGATGTCGGTCATGCACTGAAGCGTTCCTCGCGCACAGGTGTCCGCGCCGTGTCGACCACAGGGTCTGCATTCCAGTTCGGAGGAGACGATGTGGGCGCGCTCCGTGTAGGGCGCGAAGCCCTGCTTGGGAACCGTCGGTCCGAATATCGCGACGACGGGAACACCGATGCCCGCCGCCACATGGGCGGCGGCCGAGTCGTTCGAAACGACAACGGACCCTCCGTCCACGAGCGCGAGCCACTCACCCAGATCGAGTCGTCCGGTCAGATCGAGCAGGCCGACCTGAGCGCACGACACCACCCTTGCGGCGGCCTCGCGGTCGTCGTCCGCACCCGCGAGTGCCACGATGAAGCCGTCCGAGACGAGCCGGTCCGCGAGCGACGCGTATCGGTCCGCCGGCCAGCGCTTGGTCGTCCAGCGACTCCCAGGAGCCAACACGGCGACGCGCCTCGACTTCCCTTCAAATCCGGGCCTCTCGCCGGATCCCAGACCGAGCTCCCTTCCGAAACGCCGCCGGAGTCGACGAGACGCCTCCTCAGGAACGGTGATGCGGAACGGAACTCGACGACGGGGAAGCGAGACCTCGAGAGGTGTCGCGAGCGATGCAACCCTCTCTATCTCGTGCGCGCGAGCCCGGTATGCCACGGTCTCCGTCAGGAGCGCACGGCCCCCGCTCTCGTCGAACCCGATGCGTCGGGGCACGCCCGTCATCGCCGCGATCGCGGCGCTTCTGAATGACCTGTGTGGCACCAGAACAGCGTCGGCACCGAACTCGCGCGCCGCACGAGCCACTCGCAACGTCCCCGCCGGCCCGCGATCGGCTTCACGCTTGTCGAACTCGATGATCGCGTCACTCACACCCTGCGTCTCAAGGAACCTCGCTCCCGCCGGGGCCGCCAGCACCGCGAGTCGATCCACCGCACCGCTCGAACGCAGGAGGTTCAACAGCGGCAGCGTGAGGATCATGTCGCCGAGGAAGGCCGTCTGGATGACGAGTACGTTCATTCCATCCCTTCGCCGCGCGGCGGCCGCCGCTCGAGCAGTTCGACGGCCGCCGCAAGGACTGATTCCGCGCTGATCGTGCGCATGCAGTCCCAGTGACCGAGGCGACATGTCTTCGTCCCGTAGAACGAGCATGCACTGCACTCGAGGTCGGCATAGATCACCGCATCATTCGAGAAGTCGAACTGACCCGGATCGGTCGGACCGAAGATCGCCACTGTCGGCGTCCCTCGCGCCATCGCCATGTGCATCGGCCCGCTGTCGTTCCCCACGAACAGCCGGGCGGCTCCGAGGATCGCCGCAAACTCACCGAGTCCTGTGCGCCCCGCGGCGTTGACGACACGTTGCGATCCGACATCGGTGCCGCGAAGCAGATCCTCGCACAGCTCGCGATCTGCGTTCGACCCGACGAGCAGAATATCGAGCCCCTGTGTCCGGGCAAGGCCGGATGCGACGCCGGCGAAGCGTTCCACCGGCCAGCGTTTGGTGCTCCAGAGCGCGGCCGGCGCAACCGCGGCGAACGTCTGATCGCCAAGTCCCCACTCGGACAACCGGTCGCGAGCACCGGCAGCGGACGCTTCGGACACGAACAACCTCGGACGGTCACGTCCGCCGCCGACGCCGAGCGGCCTGAGACTGTCGAGGTATCGCGTGACCAGCCGCTTGCTCGCGCGGAACGCCTGCCGTCGGTATCGCACGCGCACGGCGTCCCCGGGCTCACGCTTTCGGTAGGCCGTCACGATCGACGCACGCGCACACGCGCCGAGGATCATGCTACGCTGATTGTGATGAAGATCGACCACGGTGGAGTACCGGTGGGATCTGAGCTCCGAACAGAGTCGTCCGAGGCCGGTGATCGAGGAGCCGCGAAGCTCGTGCACTCGCGTGATGTCCGGGTGAGCGTCGACAAGCTCACGGTAGCGTCTCTTCACCACGAACGCTATCTCAGCGTCCGGGTAGGCGCGCCTCAGAGCAGCGATGACCGGCTCGGTCAGCACGATATCGCCGATCGAACTCAACCGGACAACGGCGATCCCGCTCTGCGGCAGAGGGACCGCGCTACCGGCGTGTGCGCTGCCTGTGCTCACGCCCTCCGCATGCGCCGGGGGTTCGCCGTGACGCGTCCCCGAGTCTCCGTCATCGCCGATCGCAGTGAGCACGCTCATCACTCCCTACCGTTCATCCGCTCCGTCGACCCCACCGCCGTCCGAACGCCCCGGCGCACCACCGTTCGGGCCGGGGCTGCTGAACTGAAGATCGTGCAGTCGACGATACAGCCCGTTGCGCACGATAAGTTGGTCGTGCGTTCCCTCCTCGACGATTCGCCCGTCCTCCATCGCGACTATCCTGTGGGCGTTCCGGACCGTCGACAGGCGGTGCGCGATGATCAGCACGGTTCTTCCCTCGAAGAGATGCTCGATCGCCTCCTGGACGAGACGCTCGGACTCCGTATCGAGTGACGACGTCGCCTCATCGAAGATGAGGATCGGTGGGTTCTTGAGGATCGCGCGGGCAATGGCCAGACGCTGGCGCTCGCCGCCCGAGAGCCTGGTCCCGCGCTCTCCGACGACCGTGTCGTAGCCATCAGGCATCGCGCAGATGAACTCATGGGCGTTCGCCGCGCGAGCCGCCGCCTCGACATCGTCTCTGGAGGATCCTTCGAGTCCGTATGCGATGTTCGCGAGGACGGTGTCGTTGAACAGGATCGTCTCCTGAGTCACGATACCCATGAGGCAGCGGAGCGACGCGAGGTCGACGTCACGAAGGTCATGTTCGTCCAGCGTGACGCGTCCGCACGTCGGATCGTAGAACCGCGGGACCAGATCGAGCAACGTGGACTTGCCGGCCCCGCTGGGTCCGACGACGGCAACGATCTCACCCTTGCCGACGGCAAGCGTGACGGACTCGAGCACATCCTCGCCAGTGGAGTACCGGAACGTCACGTCCTCGTATCGGATGGCGTCCGTGAACCCATCCAGCACATGTGCATCCGGCACGGTCTTCACGTCAGGCTCGGTATCGAGCACCTGAAAGACCCGATCCGCCGCCGCAAGTCCCATCTGGAGCTGGTTGTTCGCCTTCGAGAGCTTCTTCAACGGGTCCATCGTCGATAGCGCTGCGCCGAGGAAGATGAGGAACCAGTCCGGCGAGATAGCATCCGCGAGAAGTACCTGCCGTCCACCGTACCAGAGCAGGACGACGACACCGATGACGCCCATGAACTCGGTGAGCGGACCCGCGAGCGCGCTGAGCGCCTCCATTCTCACGAATCGCCGGAAGTACTCGCCGGTGTGAGCGAAGAAGCGGCTCCGCTCGTACTC
>CAZRAD010000089.1:0-11730 GCA_964597945.1 uncultured bacterium | reverse complement strand
CTTCAGAAGCACCATCTTGCGGCGCTCCTGCGTCTCGCCCGCGGTCAGACGGTAGAAGTAGATGCCGGATGCGGTCTCGCGACCCGCGATGTCCCGGCCATCCCAGACCGCGGCGTGGCTGCCCGCAGGGAACTCACCGGAAGCCAGCGTCGCGACCAGCCGGCCGGTGATGTCGTAGACGGATAGCTCGACGTTCGCTGCGGCAGCGAGTGAGAATCCGACCGTGGTCGACGGGTTGAACGGATTCGGCGCATTCTGCTCGAGGACGAATGGACGCCCCGCGAACTCGTCCGGCTCCTCGACACCCGTTGTCGCGTACATCGCCTCAACGAACTCGGGCCGGTCGATGAACGGATTGCGGTTCCCCTGGATCGTGTAGATGGTTCCGTTGCGCTCGAGCTCCTTGCGACTCACCGGGTCATCGAGGTGCCACTCGATCAGCATGTTGGTTGCCCACGGGAGCAGGTCGGCACCATCGGTCATATCGCTGCCCGGCCACGAGCCGTCCTCGCCGTAGTAGCGAGCGGTCACGTAGAAGTAGCTCCGCGCGAAATCGCCCTTGTATGCGTCGATCGGCTCGAACACGATGCCACCGTACCCGGGGTACGTGCAGTTCCCGCGCTTGCTCCCGTTGAGCGATGTCCAGCTCGGCGAGTCCACCTCGCCGTATGGATAGGAACCGCGCTGGTTGTTCACCCAGTTGTCCGTCGGGTAGACCATGAACAGGTCGGAGTACATCGGTGAGATCTCGCCCCCGTACCAGCTGCTCGGCCACGAGTGCTCCCGGTTGTACCCGGTTCCCTCGACACCTCCAACACCGCCCTGGTCGATCCCGAACGTGTACTCGTACGGCGGAGTGCCGCCCGGGATGTCCGAGTACATGTCCCAGACCTTCCCGTTCGGCTTGTCGTCGGTGCTGTAGAAGGCGGTCCACGTGTTCGTATAGCCGATGGCCGTATGGTTGTCGATGATGAGATGCAGCGCGGCACGGAGCGGCTGACCGACGAGACCCATCGCGCTGTCGTAGTACCCGGCCGGGATGGTGATGTCGACGTAGTCGAACCCATAGCTGACGTTGACCATCGCGTTCCCGTAGAGGTCCTCGACACCGTCAACGACGAGAGTGTAGTCGGTCGGTGACATCGTCGACACGGTGAGTTCGACCTGGTCGTGGTGCGTCGCCAGACGCTCGGCAGCACTGACAGTCAGTCCCGCGATCGTGTAGTTGCCAGCGGTCTCCGCCGTCGCTTCGTCGACGTTCTCGCTGAAGGTCACAAGGACCGTCGTCTCATCGCTCGCGAACACCTGGCTGAGTTCGGGAGCGACGGCATCGCCCGTCCAGACGATGTCGGACGCATCACGCGGTTCGAGCTTGAACGCGCCGTCTCGATACATCAACGGGCAGGTGATCTCGTAGACGGAACCGAGCGTCGGTGACGACGCATACCCGAAGTCGTCGATCAGCCCCGCGCCGCTCCCGTCGTTGACCTCCCACTCCCCGTCGCCGAGGGAGGTGTTCGTGCACTCGGCGTCTTCGACCATGACGAGCACACCCTCGTAGTCCTCCGAGGAGAGCGCTGCCGTCGTGACGAGCGTGGCTGCCGGCGGCGCCGCCGCGGTCCAGCTGCTGATGACGTCAGCGCCGACGAGGAACGTGTTCCCCGCATTGGCTCCGTCGCTCTCGGTGACGGTCCCGCGGATGGTCACCGTGTCACCGACGGACGGTGCTGAAAGACCCCGCGCCCACATCCCGCTCCGACTCCCGGTCCCGTCCTGGATCGTGAAGTACGAGGCGTACCGCCCTGTCACCACACCGGAGGTGATGGCGGCGTAGCCGTTATAGGGTGACACGGAGCTCACACCCTGGATCTCCGCGATGGTGAGCGTGTATGGGAGCGCGTAGCTCTCCACATCGGAGATGCTCGTACCCGGCAGGTCGTTGGTCGCTTCGATCTTGTAGTAGACGGACGTACCCGCTGACTGCGATGGGATCGACGTGTCGCTCTCGTAGGTGTCGCCCGTGGCGAGCGACATCGCGACCTCATTAGTGAGTGTCAGCGGATGCGTACCCCAGAACAGCGAAACCGATGTGATGGCCGTCGTGTCGGAGACATCGGCCGCGACATCGACCGTCTCTCCGGGCAGCGGCGCCGCGGGATCGATGACGATGTTGTCGATCGTCGGACCCGGGGCTTGCATCGTCGTCTCGTGTGTTCCCGGCGAGCCGTCGGTCGGGTACGTAACAGGTGTCGCCGTCCACTCGGACACATCGTAGGATGTGTTCGGAACCACGACATCCTCATTGCGAACATAGTCCTCATTCTCGAAGTGCGTCCCCGTCACGACGGCGTAGTCAACGATGACCGAGCCGGCGTTGAGGAGCTTCGCCCCGTCCCCCACCTTCCCGTTCCACAGACTGCTGTTGCTCGACCACGCCTCCGCGGGGAAGTCGACGGGGAATGCGATGACGGTCGTCGCATCACCGCAGACAAGCGCCTCGCCGGATGCAATGCTCCCCGAGAGTGGCCACGTGAAGATGTCGCCCGAGTTGCCGACGGCGACGAGCGACCATCCGGTCAGATCGACGCTGTTCGGCCCCGCGTTGTAGATCTCGATGAAGCGGTCGGTAAGGTAGTTCTGATGGGGATCGCACATCTCGGAAATGATGACGGCCGTCTGTGCTTGTGCGGGCGCGTACCCGGCCACCAGAACAGCGACCGCCACGAGCGCGGCGAGCGAGATCCGTGCCGCGGCTCCTGCTGCCGGAGTGATGCTTGCCCTCATGTTCTGCCCCTTTCACTGTGGTGCTCGGACGCACGGATGCCCGTCGGGCCCCGTGCGCGAGTGCTTCGCGCACGTCGAGGTCTTCCAGGCGGGCTCACTGACCCGCTAACCTCTATTATACCACAGATTTAGGTCGTTCAGGCAGGATATCGGCGCGGCACGCCGCCTAGTCACCGAGCCTCTCGACGACGATCGTGCACCTGGTGACAAGCGCGGCGAGTGCGCCGACCGCGGCCCACACCGGCAGGATCATAGCCCCCACGACACCGGCGGTCAGCGGGATCTCGATCAGGGAAACGCCCTCCGAGTTCCTGATCGTGATCCGTCGGATGTTGCCCTCGCGAACAAGCTGCTTCACGGTCTCCACGACCTTCTCGCCGGTGACCTCGAACTCCTCGATGCGGATTCTGTCGTCAGCCACGGTGTCCTCTCCTACTGATACGCCAGGATGATCACGAGCGCGGCCAGGAGTGCGAGCCAGATCGCAGCTGCACGGACCGTCGCGCGTTTCGCCTTCTTCGCCTCCCACCACGAGCGCGGCCGAACTCCCTGCGCGACGAACGTCGCGACGCCGGCCAGATTGATGCAGATGACATTGACGGCCACCAGGAGGAGGGCCCGCGATGCCAGCGCTCCATCGCCACCGCCGAGCAGCAGACCGCAGGTCACGACCGGCGGCAGAAGCGCGACGGCCACCATGACTCCTGTCAGCGCCCGGGGGCGTCCGGACGTGAACGCGAGCGCCCCTGCAGCCCCGGCGCAGAGCGCGAGAACAACGTCCGCATGACTCACAACCGTCCGCTCCGCGATAGCGGGAACGGTCGGATCGACCGACAGGATCGCTCCCGCAATGACGGAGAAGACGAGCGCGAGTCCTACTCCCACGCCGAGTGCGCGAAGCGACTTGCCGATGAGCTGTGTGTCGCCGAGGCTCGTCCCGACCGAGAGCGCGGCGTTCGGTCCGTAGAGCGGAGCGATGACCATCGCACCGATGATGACGGCGACGCTGTCCTTGAGGAGACCGACCGACGCAACCACGGCGGAGAGTGCGATGAGAATGAAGAACGTCGGAGCCATGGCCGTCCCGTCGGCGGCGTCCTCGTACAGTTCCTCCCTGCTCACTCGCCATCTCGTTCCGAATCCGACCGACACCCTCTTTGAAGGCGCCGGATCGACAGGGGGCTCGACGTGCGGTACCGAGGCCTCGACCGGGACAAGCACCATGTGGAGCTTCGGCGACCCCGCGCAGTCGGTCTCGATGCTGTCCATCAGCGGCTCGGTCTCCTCTGCCGGTACGACCACGTGGAAGACGGCGCCCGAGTCCGATGCCTCGAGCTGCCACGTGCTCACGGAACCGTGAGCCTCCAGGAGTTCCGCAACGCGACTCTCGTACTCAGCTGTCACGGCGATCTCGAGAAGCCGGAGTGCCATGGATCCTCCAATGGGTTAGTACACGCCCGGCACGAGTCGCCTGGTGCGCGCGCAGTACGTTTCATAGGACGCGCCGAGTGCCTCCAGCAGCACGCGTTCCTCGATCCCGATGCGGGTGATGATGGCCGCCGTCGTCGGAACTGTCAGCGCCACGAGGCTCAGCCAGTTGGCGGAGAGAACACCCAGACCGAGGAACATCAGGAGCAGACCGGCGTACGACGGGTGACGGATGTGCCGGTAGATCCCGCTGTCGACGAGGCGGTGATCCGTCTGGACGGCGACTTCAACAGTGAAGAGAGGGCCCAGTGTGAGGATGGCCGTCCACCGAACCGTCATTCCGATGACCATGATCCCGAGAGCCGTCAACTCAAGGACGGGTGCGGACGCGTGAATGACCGCGACGGACACCCACTGGAACGCAGCGGCCAGGCAGAAGCTCGCCACGATCACGACCCAGAGGAAACCCTTCGACCCGCTATCTTGTCTGGATGCGACGCGCGCACTGGCGCGCTTGAACACGGTCAACGCGATCTCGGAGACCGGGAACATGATGACGATGGCCAGGAGGATGGTGCCCAGCATTGCAGCTCCTCCCGTCACTCGGGTGACCACCAGGGTGCGACTAGTCGTAGTCCTTGCGGAGCTGCTCACCAACCATGGTCGGGGCCAGAAGCGGCTTCCACCGCTCGGCCTTCCATGTCCCGAGTGTCGTGTGCAGCTTGAGGTACTTCTCGGGGACCGGATGCGTTCCGATCACGACCTTCACAGCGAGCCGCGCCTCGAGGAGTCTCCTGAACGTGTCGATATTGGGACACGGCGGGTAGCCGACGAGCATGCCGGTCGCAAGGTGGATGACCTCCGCACCGTTGGCGACCATCTCGTCGCCCGCGTACTCGACGTTGCCGCCGGGACATCCGTCGCAGCTCGTGTAGCCGACCAGCTCGACGTCGTCATCACCGTAGATGCTGAAGGCGCCTTCGCGCTCATTGAGCGCTCGGAGGCACTTGCCCCCGGCGCAGCGACGATACCGATTGCAGATGATGATACCGATCTTCGTCTTCCCGGACATCTTCCCTCCGCTGTCTTCAGCGGAACGCACCGACCGGACATGTCGCGTGGACTGCCCGGCATCCGGCGCGAACCGTCTGGCGGCCGACTATGTTTCGTTCAGCATCTCCACGACGATGCGGTACGCTGCGCCGACAGCAGGGAAGCAGACCGTCTGAGGGATGTCCGAGTCCATGTACTTCATGCGACTCTCCGCCGTGCTCAGGTCTGCGCCGGTCAGTTCGCGGCAGGTGAGTTTGCCCATCTCCGCCTCGAAGCGGCGGCGGAACTCCTGCGGCACATCCAGCTTCGCCAACGCATCTTCCATCGACTCGGCCCTGCCCTGCTTCAGAGAGATGGCCATCACTGCGCCCGCGACGGCCCCGCAGACAGCTCCCGTGTTCCCGATTCCGCCTGCGAATCCGAAGGCGATCCGCGGGATGACGTCGTTGTCCGTCTCGATGTCGAATTCCTGGCACACGGCCAGGAGCACGGCCTCCGCTCAGACGTAGCCGCTCGCCATGTACTCCATCGCCTTGTTCTGCTCCATCATGCCGTCATCCTCCGTGTGTGATCCTGCATCACCTGATCCTGGATGCAGGGACGCTCATGGCGTGACTGTCAGCTCCGGCGCGGCGACCAGATCCCGAAGATACGGCCGTATCAGCTTGTGAATCAGCGCGAGCACCACCGCCCCGACCACAGTACCAAGAACGACCCGCCAGCTGAAGCCCGCGATCACAACACCGAGCGCCGTCCCGGCCGCCGGCGGGTGTTCCGTGTTCGTGGCGGTCATCGCGAGCATCGCCCCACCCACGGCCAGTGCGAACATCGCGTCCTGTGCCAGAGGGGTCGCCTGCGGCATCAGAGCGAAGACCGATCCGAACACCAGACCAATGACGTGACCACCGATGACGTTGCGTGCCGACGCTGTCACACTGCTCGGAACCGTGAACACGGTGAATGCGGTAGCGGCCAGTGAAGCGGCAACGACGAGATTCTGCTGTCGAAGCGCCGCGATCCGCGAAGCTATCCCGAATCCGGCCCCGTGTCCTCAGCATCACCCGCGTAGTCCCCGCTCCGCAGACGGTGCACGCCGCGCTCAAGAAGCTGCACTCCCGTAAGAACGACAAGCACGAGAACGGTGAGCGCCAGTGCTGTCGGGTACATGCCGATGCCCACGAGCGAACCGATCGCGGCAAGCATCCATATCACGGCCGCAGATGTGACGCCCCTCACCAGGCCCTCGCGCGCGAGCATCACACCTGCGCCGATGAAACCGACACCGGTGACGACCTGCGCCAGCACGCGTGTCGCGTCACCGGACGGGCCGGCAACATTCGCGCCAAGACGCACGAAGGTCATGGTCCCCAGACAGATCAGGATGCTCGTCCTTATCCCTGCCGGCTTGCCCCGCAGCTGGCGCTCAACCCCGACCAGAGCGCCGCAGACCGATGCAACGGCGGCCCCTATCCAGAACTCAGCTCCGTATGCATCCACACGCGCCCCCTTCCCTCAGTGACCGGTCTCATCGCAAAGAACCACATCTCGACCTCGGAGACGATGAACAGCATGACCGTCCCCAGCAAGTGTCACCGCCTCACCCCTCCTACTTCATTCCGAGCTTCTTGCCGGCGGCCAGCAGTCGGAGCGCCTCATCGATGCGTCGTGCGCGCGTCTCCTCACGCTTGGCTGAGTCGATCCATCCGGTGTACGCCCGACGGTACGACGGCGCCAGCTGCTCGAAGAAGCTCCAGGCTCTCTCGTCGGCCTTCAGTGCTCGTTCCAGATACTTCGGGAGCCTGGTCGCCGAGGGGCGCGGTGCGTCGCCGCTTCGTCCGGGCGGCGCCCGGTTCAGACCGGCCTGAGTCAGCAACCCGCGCTTCTTGAGGTCGCTGTATCGCTTTCGATTCGCGGTCGACCAATTGCTGTTGATCTTGCGCGGGGTGAACTTCTGCACGTACCGATCATCGTCGAGCCGCCTGACCAGACTGTCGATCCAGCCGAAGCAGATCGCCTCCTCGACAGCTTCGTCGTAGGACACGCACGAGACGCCCGTGTGCTTCTTGTGGAACACGAACCAAACCTCACTCTTGGAGTCGTGGTGCTTCGCCAGCCACGCGCGCCACTTCGCGCGCGTCCGCACATCCAGAGTCTTCATCTCACGGGATGACATGGCTGTCTCACTTCAGCGGTCGCCCACTGCAACGTGTCAATTCACGACGTCGGCATTGAGGAACTCACCGTACTACTCGGTGACGCGCATCTGCTCGCGCAGGCCCTCACACTTCCGTGCGAGCCAGGGGCCGCCTGAGCTGTGGCGATTCCGGACTGCGCGTCCGCCGGCCGAGCCTACTCGTCGCCCGGCTTCCAGACCTCCCACACACGGCCGACGAGATCGGGCCCCGGCTTCAGCGTCTTCTTGCCAGGCTCCCAGCCGGACGGCGTGGCCTCGCCGGTGGCGCGGACGTGCTGGAACGCCTTGAGCTGGCGCTCGGTCTCACCGATGTTCCGGCCCACCGCGGGCGTGAGAACCTCCATCGCCTGGATGATTCCGTCCGGATCTATGATGAAACGGCCTCGGATGTTGACACCGGCGGCTTCCTCGTAGACACCATAGACGGTGCCGACCCGACCTCCCGAATCCGAGAGCATCGGGAACGGGATCCCGCCCTCGACCATCTTCGAGAGCTCTACCTCGTTCCAGATCTTGTGCGTGAATCTGCTGTCGGTGCTCATCGAGAGCACCTCTGCGTCGAGACCCTTGAGTGTCTGATAGGAGTCGGCAACTGCCGACAGCTCCGTCGGTCAGACGAAGGTGAAGTCACCGGGGTAGAAACAGAGCAGCACCCACTTGCCTCTGTAGTCCGAGAGCTTGACGTTCTTGAATCCCTGCCCCTGGATATACGCGGACGCCTCGAAGTCGGGCGCCTCCTTCCCAACGCGGGCGGTCACCATCGTTCGGACCTCCTGTGGTCTCGCTCCGTTCGCTTCACTGGTCGGCTCCGGGCTCACTGGCCCCCCGGCAGCCTGAACGCACGAGTCCTTTTCCGGCGCCATGCGGCACCTCCTTCCACCCTCTGTGGCGGGGCGGCCCCCTCCGTGGGAGCGTCCCACCGTCCTGTCGCCCTCGGGCCGGGCGACCTGCTTCTCCACCTACTCGATCGAGTGCTCTACTCGCTCGATCTGATTCTCCGTGTGCTCGATCTACCTCTCGGCATCCTCGACCGTCATCCCGGTCGGCCGCATGATATCCACGGGGTTTGGCGGCACGAGCTTCTCCCACTCTCCGTACATGCAATTGGGGAGCATGAACCAGTCGACACCCCAGTGACAGACGGCGTCGTCGACAGCATCGCCCCGCGCATGGATGGCCGCACGGTAGTCTTCGATTGCCGCGCCATCATCGAGCTGCTCCGGCTTGAAGACCTCCGAGAAGTCGCGAAGATTGTCACCGAAGATCATCAGTACGTTGTACCGCGCCGAGATCGCGTCACGACGGGGTGACTTGTCCGACGACGCACCCGCTGGCTTGAGGTAGATGCGCTCCTCGATGCCTTCGATGTTCAGGCCGACGTGCTCGAGGGCGGCGATCGTGAACTCCTGGTTCGCCTCGTTCCGGTTCGAGAGATAGACAACACTCACGCCGAGCGCCTCCGCCTTCGCGATGAACTCACCCGCCCCGGGAACGAGCAGGACCTCCTCCACACCGACCTGCTCGTAGACCGACCAGCGCGCCGGCGTGTAGCTGAGCTCGTTCTCGTAAACGAACGTCTGGAAGCTCGTGATGTCGAGGACCGTCTCGTCGAGATCCATCACGACAGCCGGACGAATCGGGCTTGGGTCGGCGTCCTCCATCAGCTCCTCGAGCCGGTAGCCGGCCGCCGCGTAGATAGTGCGGCAGCACGCGCGGTACTCGGCGGCAGTCATGGTATAGACGTTCGCCAGGAGCGAGCCCTGCTCCGGCGGTGCGGTCGGCATCGTGTCTGCGAATGCGGGCACCGCGACGCTCAGGACCGCCAGCAGGGCAACGAGTACGAGGGCACGTGTGGGGCGTCTCATAGTGGTCTCCGTTCGAGTGATGTGATATGCGGAGAGCGCGCCGGCAGGGCGCGCGGAGATGTCACCGACTATGATATAGTCTCAATCGCCCGAGGGGAAGAGACTCATGAGAAGAGACGCCGCTTCGCTTCTTGAACGGGTACGTGCTCCAATTCGTCAATCCGAAGTGCATCTTCTACGGTCTGACCATGTACACGACGTTTCTCGCGCCGATCCTCGGACAGCGGTTCGTGCTCGCCTGGATGCCCGTCCTCCTTGCCGGAGTCTCGTTCTCGTCGGTCTCGACCTGGACGCTCGGTGGACAGCTCATCCGACGATGGATCAGCACGCCGGCGCGCGCCCGAGCGCTCGGCGTCGTACTCTCACTCGCGCTCGTCTACACGGCGCTCGACCTGACGGGGGTGCTTTCCTGATAGATTGATGCTAGTGTGTGCGGCAGGATGACACTCGCCGCAGGAGAGGTCGCACGCGGTGGACGCCGAAAGGACATGCCATGAGAACCATCAAGCTCAACGACGCCGAACCGCGCAAGAACCCGCACGGTGTCGATGCGAGAGCACTCCACGACAGCGAGCACGCGCTCGTCTCACACATCACGCTCCAGCCGGGCGAGGCGCTCAAGCGCCACATCACGCCGGTCGACGTCGTGTTCTACGTCGTCGAGGGAACGGGTGTCGTCGAGGTCGGCGATGAGAAGCTCGAGGTCACCGCGGACACGCTCATCGACAGCCCCGCGAAGATCCCGCACTGCTGGTACAATGAGAGCGATGCTGTCCTCAGATTCCTCGTGATCAAGGTGCCGCGACCGACCGGCCCGACGAAGGTACTGTAGAGCGGGCGCCGGGAAGACAGTCGTTCACGGCTGCTTCTGACTGATCTCCGCCAGCATATCCGCCGCGTGGCTGTTGCCTGGATCGAGCTCGAGCGACTTCTCGTAGAACTGACCGGCCTCGGCGTACTGTTTCAGATCGAAACAGCACTCGCCGAGGCTGTCCCACGCATTGGCGCTCTCGGGGAACAGCAGCGTGTTGAACTCGAAGAGCGCCCTCGCCGCCGTGGGGTCCCCCGCTGCCATGAGTTCGTATCCCCGCGTGTTGACACGACCGGCGATGTCACCGGGACCGCCGCCGCACCACGCGAAGAGATCCGCCTCGCCGAGTCGCGTGCAGTACTCGGCCGCCGCGCCGATGCCGTCGGTCTCGATGATGTCCGCGACCGGACATGGCTTCCCGATGTACCCCGAGACAAGACGCGCCTGTTCCATCAACCGCTCGACATCCCCATCGAGCAGCAGTCGCTTGCCGCGGAGCTCCTCGAGCGACTCCGCCACACGGGCCACGTAGACATCCGCGTCGGGGTACCGCTCGGCGACCGACAGCCGGGGGTCACCGCTCGATTCGCGTTCCGCCGCAGTCGGAGCGAACGGCCACACCTCACCGGCGTTGCGCTTGAGCGTGCTGGAGTAGCTCGCGGACCGCATGCTCCATCCACAGAACGATGCGAGCGGCACGGCGACCTCCGGCAGTCTGATCCCGGCAAGCTCATTGCCGTCGGCGTCGACCTGCGGAACGAGGCAGACGTATCGAGATCCGAGCAACGGCGGAACGTGATCCGCCAGGCCGTCCGTCTCCCAGCGCGCACCGGGCGCGAGCCGGTACGGATGGTACAGAGAGTCCATCAGTCGCGCACCGGGAACGGCCGGGAACGCCTCACGGAAGGCGGCCAGACCGACGAGTGAACCGTCGTCGACCCGCGGCACTTCTGACACCGGCGGTTCGACTCCGTCGCTCACCCACGCATCCAGCGCCGTCAGCAGAGCCCTCCCGATGAACCCCATGCGATCATCGACGTGCGCCCGCCCCGCAACCGCGTAGACCCGCACGCTAGGATCGATCTCGATATCGCTCTCTCCGGCAACATCGGTGTGGAGCAGTGATGCCGCGCGTGTCCAGTAGTCTGTCGAGGAGTTGATGTAGAACATCCGGGGCAGGAAGCCCGACCGCCGCGCAAGCGCGAGGTTGTCGCCCCGCTCCCGGGTGATCGGGTCGGTCTGCTTCACGCTGGCGAACGGGAAGAAGTCGATCGGATAGAGGTTGTCTTCGTGATGACTGCCGTGACGCGTGGTCTGCGCGAACCGCGAGTTGAACTGCCCCTTCCCCGCACCGGCGCAGCTTGCCTGAATACCGTCGAAGACGATCCTGCCGTCCTCATCTCCATTGAAGTCCTGGTAGACGAAGTGATTGAGCAGGCGCGCCGACTGCGAGTGTCCCCACGCGTAGGCGTGCTCAATGGAACCGGCGAGAGGGTTCGGAACTCCATCTGTATCACCAGATTCGTACCGGAAGAACGACACCACATCGCGAACGGCCGCCATTCCGAGACCCGTGATGCGAGGTCCGCTGCTTT
>CAZRAD010000088.1:0-11815 GCA_964597945.1 uncultured bacterium | reverse complement strand
CCTGCCACCACGCGATGTCGGTCGTGTCGCCGAACGTGCAGCACATCACCAGGCCGGTCCCCTTCTCGGGGTCCGCCTTGTCATCGGCGAGGATGGGCACCTCGTGCCCGAAGAGCGGGACGGTCGCCGTCTCGCCGATGAGCTCCTTGTACCGCTCGTCCTCCGGGTGCGCGAACATCGCCACGCACGCCGGCAGGAGCTCCGGCCGGGTCGTCGCGATGATGATCTCGCGGTCGCCGTGCTTGAACGCCACGTCGTAGAACACCGACGGGTGCTCGGCGTCCTCGACCTCGGCCTGCGCGATCGCCGTGTGACACTCGGGGCACCAGAGCGTCGGCGCCTCCTTACGATAGATGCGGCCCTTCTTGTACAGGTCGATGAACGAACGCTGCGAGATCCGCTGCGATCGGGGATCGATCGTCGAGTAGTCCTGGCCCCAGTCGACAGAGAGGCCGACGGTGCGCCAGAACGTGCTGAACTCCTTCTCGTACTCCTTCGTGAGCTCGAGACACATCTCGACGAACCTTTCGCGTCCGACATCGGTCGCCTTGACGCCGCGCTCCTTCTCGACGAGCCGCTCGCTCGGGAGCCCGTTGTCGTCGTATCCGAACGGGTAGTAGACGTTGTATCCCATCATCCGCCAAAACCGCGCAACGACCTCGGTCTGGACGTAGCTGAACACGTGCCCGATGTGGATGCGGCCCGAGACCGTCGGTGGCGGGGTGTCGATGCTGTAGATGGGACGGTCGGAGAGGCGGTCGAACTTGAAGACGCCCTTCTCCTCCCAGTACTGCTGCCACTTCGGCTCGGCCTCGCGTGGCTTGTAACGCTTCGGAAGTTTGCGCTCGGGCTTGTCCATCGGGTTTCCTTTCGTGCGCGCGTTCGGCGTGTGTGACGCTCACCCGCATGGGATCACATCTCCACGCAGGTCGAGTTCGCTTCGGAGCGTTCCGCCCCGGCATACAAAGACCCTCTCGTTCCCACACAGGAACGAGAGGGTCTGGAAGTCCTCCCGCGGTACCATCCTGCTTCCGGCGTCGCGCAGCGAATCGGGAATCGGTGATACATCCGCTGTCCGCGCGCGAGCCGGCGCTCGGTTGGGGCTATGACGGGCCCGCCCGTCCGGGTCTACTGAGTTTCGCCGCGTGTCGGGCCCCGGCGTTCCAGGTTCCGACGGCGACCGACGCCACGCTCATACATGCGTCGAGTCGTTCAACCCGGCGGCTCCGGAGCGACCTTCGGCCGACGCGACACGGGACTCTCCCAGCCTCGGAGCCCCTCTCTCGTGAGCGCGCTCGACCTACTCCTCTCCTTCGCAGCCTTTGGCTGACCCGGCTATCGCCGTATCAGCTTCGCCGAAGCGGGGCAACGCCCCATTCGGCTGTGTCACCCAGCATGCAGAAGGCGCGCCAGCGACTTCTGCCAAGCCGATGGGCCTCGCCCATCGGCCCTACATCATGCCGCCCATACCACCCATTCCACCCATTCCGCCCATGCCACCCATGCCGGCGCCCGGAGGCATCGGGGGCTCCTCCTCGGGAACCTCGCTGACGAGCGACTCGGTCGTGAGCAGAAGCGCCGAGATGCTCGAGGCGTTCTGCAGCGCGGCGCGGACGACCTTCTTCGGGTCGACGACACCGGCCTTGACCATGTCAACATACTCGCCGCTGTCCGCGTTGAAGCCCTCGTTCTTCTTCGCATCCTTGACGCGCTGAACGATGAGCGATCCCTCGAACCCGGCGTTCTCCGCGATCTGGCGAAGCGGAGCTTCGATGGCGCGCTTGATGATGTCGATACCCATCTGCTCGTCCGGACCGTCGGCCTTGAGCTTGTCGAGCGCGGGGAGCGCTCGGATCAGAGCGACACCACCGCCCGCAACGATACCCTCCTCGGCCGCCGCGCGCGTCGCATGCAGCGCGTCGTCGACACGGGCCTTCTTCTCCTTCATCTCGAGCTCCGTCGATGCGCCGATCTGCAGAACGGCGACGCCGCCGGCGAGCTTCGCCAGACGCTCCTCGAGCTTCTCACGATCGTAGTCGGACGACGACTCCTCGATCTCACGCTTGATCTGCGCGATCCGCGACTGGATGTCGGCCTTCTTGCCGGCGCCCTCGACGATGGTCGTGTCGTCCTTCGTGATGATGATGCGCTTCGCCGTACCGAGATCGGTCAGCTGCAGATTCTCGAGCTTGAGTCCGAGGTCCTTCGCGACGAACGTACCGGCGGTCAGAACGGCGATATCGCCCATGATAGCCTTTCGACGGTCGCCGTAGCCCGGGGCCTTGACGGCCACGGCCTGGAGCACGCCCCGAAGCTTGTTGACCACAAGCGTGGCAAGCGCCTCGCCCTCGACGTTCTCGCAGAGGACGACGAGCGGCCGGCCCGACTGCGCGACCTTCTCGAGCAACGGGACGAGGTCCTTCATGTTCGAGAGCTTGTCCTCGAATATCAGAATGTACGCGTTCTCGAAGACGGTCTCCATCGTCGTCGCGTCCGTGACGAAGTACGGCGAGATATAGCCGCGGTCGAACTGCATGCCCTCGACGACCTCGAGCGTGGTCTCGATGCTCTTGGCCTCTTCGATCGTGATGGTGCCGTCGCGACCTACCTTGTCCATCGCATCGGCGATCATGTCGCCGATCGTGCTGTCGTTGTTCGCAGAGATCCTGGCAACGTTCATGATCTCCTTGCGGTCGCGGACCTTGCGCGCGAGCTTGTCGAGTTCCTCCACGACGACGGCCGTGGCCTTCTCGATGCCGCGCTTGACGTACATCGGGTTCGCGCCGGCGGTCACGCTCTTGAGACCCTCGCGGTAGATGGCCTCGGCGAGCACGGTCGCCGTGGTCGTGCCGTCGCCCGCGATGTCGCTCGTCTTCGACGCGACCTCACGAACCATCTGGGCGCCCATGTTCTCGAAGCGGTTGTCGAGCTCGACTTCCTTCGCGACCGTGACGCCGTCCTTCGTAATGCGGGGCACGCCCCACTTACGATCGAGGACAACGTTGCGGCCCTTCGGGCCGAGGGTGACCTTGACAGCTCGGCTGAGCTGCTCCACGCCCTTCAGAATGGCGTGTCGGGCGTCCTCACCGTACAGCAGATCCTTGGCCATGCCGATTCTCCTTTCATGACGAAATGCCCACTCCGTGGGTACTTTCGCGTGTCACACATACTGATTACGAACCTATATGATAGTCCGTCGCCCTGACTCAGGCAACATCAATCAGGACGCGTTATGTTAGCAATCACGAGGGTCCGAACGGGCATGAGAGCCTTCCGGAAGACCACTGGAAGGCATCCCGGCCGAGCTAGAACGCCTGCCCTATGCCGAAATAGAGGTGCGTGCGACCTGTCTCCGTGACCGGGGCGACGGCGTCGAGGCGGAAGACCCATATCCCGAGGTGATAGCGGACGCCGAGGCCTGCGCCGACGGAGAGGTTTCCGAGGCGGATGGCGGAGTAGTCGTCAAACACCTGGCCGGCGTCGACGATGGCGACTGCGCGGAAGGGACCCGGCGCCGGGACACGGAGCTCCGTTCGAAGCTCAACGAGTCCTCGTCCACCTTTCGCGCCGCCGTCCTCCCCGACCGGGCCAAGCGAGTTCCAGTCGAATCCGCGAACCGAGCCTGCGCCCCCTGCGAAGAACCGCTCGTTGACCGGAACACTGGACCCGTCATTCTGCGGACGGATCCACCCCGCCCGTACGGAGAGCGCGAGGACACGTCCCTCACGGACCTCCTTGAACCCGCGCCACATGAGCTCCGTGCGTGTGAAGTCGTTCGTACCGCCGAGGAACGAGCTGGCCACCCGGAACTCCGCCCGCGTCAGCATCCCTCGGAATGCGTCGAGAACATCGTCGCGAGTATCATGTGTGGCGGCAACCATCACGTCCGTGGTGTAGTTCGTTCCGAGTTCCTCAGCATCCTCACTCACATCGAGGATGACGTTCCTCTCAAACCCATATCCGCCCTCGACCGACAGGAACCGTGTCAGGTCCTTCTTGAGGAAGGCGGTCCCACGCTCGCTCTCGGCAGTGAAGGCATCCTCGTCCCTGTAGTCGTACTCGATCGTCATCTCACCCGTAACCGGGAGCCCGATGAGCCAGTTGTCGCCGATGGTGAACCCGGCGTCGCGCTTGCGATAGCTGACGCCGCCGCCCAGGGACATCCACGTAGCGTTGCCCTGAACATTGCGGTTCGAGAACTCGGCGCTCGCGCCCGGTCCGTCGATGACCTCGTATCCGACGCTCGCTGAGAGCTCCACGCTCCTCCGCTCGGTGACTCGGACGTTCATCCTCCGCTCGGTCTTCCCGGTGTCCTCGCGCGCCGGCTCGATCCAGACGGCGTTGAAAAGCCCAGTGCTGTAGAGATTCGCCTGGCTCTCCCCCACCAGGTCCACATCGAACGGCTCTCCGACTTCGAACTCCAGCTCGCGCGCGATGACGAACTCGCGTGTCTTCTCATCACCCGTGATCCGGATCTCCGATATGCGCGCCGGCTCCCGCTCGACGATATCGTATCGCACGCTCACCGTTCTCGCGATGTCGTCCCGTTCGACGGTCTGCTCGACGCGCGCGTCGAGATATGAGTTTCTCGCGTAGTGCCCCAGGAGAGCAGACCGGTCGTCGGCCAGCCTTGTGCTGCGGAACGGGTCCCCATCCTCGACGGCGAGGAGCGCGCGCAGCTCCTCTGTTGAGAAGTCGTCGTTCCCCGAGATGGTCAGGTCGGTGACGCGCCAGCGCTCACCCTCATAGACCGAGACGAGGATCTCGACGGAGGTCGAGTCCGCGAGAAACGCCACGTCCTCAACGGCAAGATCCGCCTCGAGGAATCCCTGGGTCGTGTAGAAGAGCTCAAGGACGGAGAGATCGCGTTCGAAGACGTCCGGGTCGAATCGTGATATCCGAAACACGGAGCTCTCGGTCGACGTCATGTAGGGCTTCAGCTGGCCGGCGTCGAACGTCTCATTCCCGGAGAACGTGATAGCGCGGAGTCTCGGTCCGTCGCGCTCGGCGAGCATTCGCCTCATCGCCATCATGTCGGAGGCGTCATAGTGCGAAGACGCCTGCGGGACCAGCACGACGACGAGCAGAAGCGCGACGACGAGCGGAAGCAAGAGCAAGGGCGTTATGCTGTGGCGCAAGCACCTCCGTGCGCGGCGTGCGCCTCGGCCCACGCTACTCAAGTCTGATCCTGAACTTGACGCCGATGCCATGATTGCCTTCCTGATTCGCTTTCGTTTCGACAGAGATCTCGTCGGTGAGCCGCCACGAGAGCCCGATCGTCTGGCCGCTGAACCCGCCGAGGTCGGTCGTGTAGTCGACACTCAAGTTCCGCCCGAACCTCTTCCCGAGCGTGACCTGTGTGTCGGCAAGAGCCTGATCATCGAGCGACTCACCGCTGACTTCCAGCGTGTCGAGGTTGAGCCACCGGCGCGCCGTCGTCTCGGCAACACCGAAAAGCCCACCGACGAACGCCGATCGGGCCAGGGATCCGAAGCTCTCGCCCGAAGAACCTGTTCCGCTGCCGGACGTGAGCGCCCCCATCGTCTCCCCGAACGTCAGCAGCGCGGCGATGTCCGGCTCCGAGAGCGGGGGCACACTCGTCAACTCGGGAACGACCTCTCCGGCGAACCCGCTGTAGCGGATCGTCACCGCATACTCATCACCCGATGAGCTCTCTACGTCGGCCCTTCCGGTCACATCCACGAACGGCACGCGTTTCCGCGGGTCGGTGTAGCGCACCGAGAAGCTGTCGAGCTCGAACTCCTGACCGAGATACCACAGACTGCCGCCGTCGGCGGTGACACCTCCGGACAGCGAGGGTTCCGCCAGCGTCCCACCAACGCGGACACCGCCGGTGAGATCCATCTCGGCGAGGTTGCTCCGCACCCGCACCGGTTGGACGATGTCGGCGGCCACGTCGAGCTTGACGTGTGAGCTAGCTCCCGGGGCCTGCTGCACGACGACGGCGCGGGGCCGCCTCGTCAACAGGTCGGCGAGACCGGCCTCGTAGGTGACCTCCGCCTCGTCCACCGTGACTCGTCCCTTGAGAAGCGACGCCGCAGCGGTACCGTTCCACCTGAGCCGGCCACTCGCCTTCGCCTCAGCCATCTCCTTCGCGGTCAACTCGACATCCGCGAACTCCGCGACGACTGAGAATCCGCTCGCCTCAGACACGCTCGTTTGCATCGAGCCCGTCGCCGAGACGGTGCCCGACCCGACCCGAGCGGATGCCTCCTCGATGGTCGCCGTCCCGTCGGCGCCGACGATCCGGATCTTGATATCGCGTATCGGCTGTTCGAGCTTCTCGAACTCGATCCGGCCCTCGCTGACCGTGACGGCGCCCTCGATGTCGGGGGCCTCGGGCGCCCCGCGCAGGTGGACGTCCGCATCGATGATGCCTGCGAGGTGCTTCATGCCCTTCGGGAGGCCTCGCGCGCGACTCAGTCGGAAGCCGTCCGCACGCACGGTGACATCCATCTCGCTGATTCCCGCGTACGTCCCCGGATAGAGCGCGGGCCCTTCCGCCCGCGCGAGCGGTACGACACCGCTCGCCGTCATCACGTGCTTCCCCAGCTGCAGCTCGGCCGACGTCAGTTCGAGAACGTATTGGTCCGCCTTTCCCGATCCCTGGAACGCGTCGAACCCCACACCGCCAAGCTGCGGCTCATCGAGGTTCCAGGTGAATGTGAGTTCAGGCGCACGGAGCGTCCCCCCGACTACGGCATCCGCCGTCAGCGTTCCGGTCACCGGCGGATTCGCACCCGGAGCCATCGCGCGCGAGATGTGAGCCACATCGAGATCCCTTGTGCTCGCGGTGAGATCGAGCCGGCCGTCGTGACTGACCCGACCCGAGACGTCGACCCTGCCCCCCAGTTCGGTTCCCAGCGCGCGCTGACGCATCACCTCCATGCTGAGCCCGTCCAGCTCCAGTGTGCCGTCGGTGACGAAGAAGCCGAACGTGTCGGCGAGCGCGAACGAGACGAAACCCCACGCCGCGCCGGCCCGCTCGAACCTGCCGGCCCCGTTGATCGACCCGAGCGAATCCGCCCGGCCCGCGATCAGCGCCGAGCCGTCGAGCGTGAACTGCTTGCGCCCGCGGATGCCCGGCAGGAAGCTGGGCCCGCCCTCGAAGACATAGCTCGAGCAGAGCACCGTGGCAGCGAACTCGCGGCCGGTATCCAGCGTGAAAGCGCCGGTCGAATCGCTCTCGTACGGCAGGCTCCCGAGGGCCGTGATGCGCCCGCCCACGTCGCTGACGCTGGCCAGCTCGAAGATGAGATCCGCCTCGTCGCTCACGGCATCGATGGCGATGTCGCCGATTCGGATGCCGTTGGCGACGAGACCGTCGGCAGTCATCGAAGCGTCGAATGAAAGCGCACCATCACGCATCGTGAGAGTGCCCTCGCCGTCGACGGTCCCTCTGATATCGGGTCCCGGCTCCCCGGCGTTCGCGATCGACAGCACGGATTCGAGCCTCAGGCTCTCAAGGAGAGCGCTGACATGTGTCCGTCCCGAGCGTGCGATGACGCCATCGAGGGTCATCGATCCGGGCGTGCCCGTGAGTGAGAGCCCGCGCACCCTGACCGAGTCACTGGAGGCCTCGACGACCGCGGGCGCCGTCAGTCGAACGCTCTGGTCGGCTGACTCGAGCGCGAGCGCCGCCAGTTCCGCGGTCAGGTCGAACCCGCCCTCGGGCATCGTCGCGAACGCGACTCTCCCGGTCGTGCGTCCGTCAAGCTCCATGGAGCGTGTCGGGGAGACTGCGAAATCCCCCGCGACCGCGAGTGAATCGAGCATCGCGTCGACCTCGAAGCCTCCGCCCGCGAGCATCCACGTGCCCGAGGCATCACCATCGAACATCGAAAAGCGCCCTGCCATGTCCGACGGTTCGCCCTCTGCCGTCAGCGAGGCCGTCCCGATCGAAACGGGACCGAACGCCAGGCTCTCCGCCTCGGCGCGAGCCGTGAAGGTGAACCCGTCCATGGGGGCGTCCGACTCGACGATGGCGCGGAGGCTGCCTGCGATGTCGGCCGTGACAACGCCCGCGAGGGTGGCCGCAAGGTCGTCGACCACCGCGTTCGCGGACACCGACCCCATGGTCGATGCCGTGAGCGCTCCGCTGAAGTCGATAGTGGCGCCGCGCCCGACGAGCGAACCCGAGAACGCCCCATCACCGGCATCCGCACGGATGTGCGCGTCGCCAACAACGATCTCGCCACCGGTGTCGGGCCGCACGATGAGCTCGCGCCCCTCGGCGTCGATGGTGGCGACGAGCGACGCGAGATCCCCCGCGGTCATGCTCGCCTGGAACGCGAGGTCGGCGCTCCCGAGCATCGTAGAGCCCGGAAGCGCGCCGATGTCGATCCCACTGGCATTCCCGCTGCCCTCAAGCAGCGGAGCCGCATCGACCAGCACGAGCGAAGCCCGAGCCTCGGCACTCCCGCCGAGCGCGTCGAACGCCAGATGATCGACTGTGATGGTGTCCGCGGTCCCGGCAGCGTGGAGCGCCAGCGTCTGCGCGGCTATATCCGCGACCGTGACGGACGCTGATGTGATGACGGTCGTCCACTCGAGGTCCGTCCAGCTGCCCTCGAGCGAGCCCGATACATCGAGGAGACCTGTTGCGGCCGGAGCAGCGGCGGCGGCGGTGACCAGCGGGAGTGCCTCCCCCGCATCGACACGCCCATCGAGAATGAGCTGGAGTTCAGCTTCGGGTGAGATAGCCAGCGACCCGCTGGCATAGAGCTCGAGAGACTCGCCGGCGCCAGCAGCCGTCGTCTCCCTCGCATCGTCCGCCGCCTTGCTGTGAGTCGTCGCCGGTCCCGCCGCGAGCGTCAGGCTCTCCAGGTCGACGACGTCGGCAACCAGACGCCCCGTCGCGTTCAGTCGCGCGTAGACGGTATCGGTCAACGTTGGATGGAACACCGGTCCGGCGGCGGCCAGTCGGACATCGAGTCTGTCCTGGTTTCCGGATGCCTCAACCTCGGAGAAGAGCACGTCGGCGCGCGTGCCCGCAGCATCGTCCGCGTAGCGGACGGTGACGTCGTTCAGATGCGCTTCGTCGAGCGTCCACTCCAGCGACTGGCCGTCATCGGCGATCGTCGTCGTGTCCCCCGACGCGAACCGCCCCCATCCCGCGAGCGCACCATCGTCGCCGACATCCAGCGTGACGATCGCGCCATCGATCGCCAGCTCATGGATGACGGGGGCGCCGCGCCTCAGAGACAGGAGGTCGTAGTGAACGGCGAGTGAGGCGGCGGAGAAGAGAGGGCGCGCATCCGGACCGGTCCCCTCGGGGTCAGTCAGCGAAACATCGGAGAGCACAAGTCGCGAAAGGGGTGAGCCGCCCACGGAGCCGACGCGGAGTTCGAGTCCAGACCGCTGTCTTACGACCCGCCGCGCCAGGGGCATGCCGACGCGCCAGCCTATCGGCGTCGCGACAACGAGCGCCGCGGAGACGACGATGGCGATGACGACGATGAGCAGGATCCTGGGACCGGTCCGCATCCACACTCCATGGCAGAGATCGTTCCGTCTACCGACGAACACAAGACGCCGGCTCAAGTCCGGGGGCCACCGTAGCTCCCTCGGACGGGCGAAAACAACCGGTGCATTGAGTCTATCACAAGGAAGGGGCGGCGTCAGGACGCGACGGAGACAGCCTGCTCGTCGGGATCACCCGACTCCAGATGGACGCGGAAGCGTACCGTGGAGGCATCGGCCGGAATGGGCGTGAGCCCGGCGGCGTAGCCGATCTGGTTGGACATCACATCGCCCGCGGGAACAAGTGATGTCTTCTTCGAGTGCATCCAGTCGTCGGTCGTCCATTCGACGGTGCCGGCCTCGCCGGCCATGATGCGGAGGATCTGCCCAGGCCGCACGGATGCCGCGGGATCCTCGGTGCTCCAGATGACGATATCGTCGGCGATCGGTTCGTCGAGCTCCGCGGGCGGCTCCTCCCCGAGACCGCGGTAGACGTCCTTGAGATGCGCGCGGAAGATGTGATCGAACATCAGCTCGCCACCGGTCGGCTGGACGAAGTCATCACCGAACCACCAGAACCAGTCGCTGCCCTCGGCACGGTAGATGGCCTCGAACGCCTCAGGATGTGTGACGGGTGTTGCACCCGATGCATCGAGGTGCGCGCGGACGCGCCCCAGAAGCTCCCACGCCCGATTCTCCTGCGGGGAACCGACCCAGATATTGAGGTCGTTGCCGTCGGCCGAGCCCATCTCGTCGATCCAGCTCGCGCAGAAGAGTGGGCGCACGGCGTCGAGACCGGCTGTCGGATGCGGTTTGACCCCGCGGCCCTTGTTCCCGTCGAGATACTCGGAGAACGTGACCGCCACGAGATCCGGATCGTCGTTGAGCCGGGCGTAGATGCCGCGGAGGAACGCCGTCCCGCGGTTGCGGTACGACCCCCACGCGTTCTCACCATCGAGGATGATGGAGAGCACACGTTCACTGCGGTCCTCGACCGCGTCGGCGAAACCGTGCCGGACCCACATCAGAAAATCGTCGGCGGCGCGATCGTAGTCCGCGTAGCCCTGCATGGTGAACCCGATGTCGTCGGAGAGCTTGGTCTGTCGGAAGAACGCCGCCACCTCGCGCCCGTCCTCGCCGATGCGGTACGGCCGGGCGAGCACCTCGGGGTCCTCGACCTGATACCCCCACTTCCCGGACCGCGCCAGCACGCCCTGGTCGGTGGCGATCCACGATAGCCCCGCGTCGGCGAAGAGCCCCGCAACGTGCTGCCCGACCGACCCCTCGGAAGGCCACATGCCGCGCGGTGGGCGCCCGAACTTCTCCTCGTAGAACGCGACGGCCTTCTGGATCTGCGCCGCGGCGTCCTCGGGATGGCTGAACCGCTCGGGAAGCGAGCAGCCCGGCGCATCGATCGTCGCGAAGTCGGTATCGGCGACGAGCGGAAGGATCGGGTGGTAGAACGGCGTCACGGAGATCTCAAGCTGCCCCGCCTCCATCATCTGACGATGGAGCGGCAGGACCGCCCGCATGAGCTTGTACTGCTCGTCGAGCACGTACTTCACATCGTCCTGCGAGAAGCGAACCGCCTTCTTGACCAAGCGGCTCACATCGACCGTCTCGCCGGTGACAAGCTCGAGCGGGTGATGGTGCGCATCCGACGGGAACCACGCGAGATTGAACCAGACCTTGAGGTCGGTGATGTCCTCGTCGGTGAACGTGCCGCGCGCGCGCCGGATGTTGAGCAGCCGCGAGTACGCCGGGTGGATGGTGATCTCGTTCTCCCAGCTCGCATCGAAGAACCGCGCGATGATGAAATCACGCTCCGCGTTCGTGAGCTTGGATGTCGGCTTGAGCGCGAGCTCCTGCCACGCGTCGGTCGCGCCGCGGTCGGTGTAATCCTCGAGCTGAACGATGAGCGACGGGACGAGGTTGATCGTCACGTGGACGTTCGGGTAATCCCGCACCATCGCCGCCATCGCGTAGTAGTCGCGGACGGCGTGGAGCCGCACCCACGGCAGCATGTACGACCCTCGCGGGTCGCCGTGCTGACGCGCGCGGTACATCGGCTGGTGCTGGTGCCAGAGAATGGCGACGGGGAGGCGGGGCTTGCTCACAGAGGACAGTCCTCGGCGTAGACCCGATAGTCGACCTCCGGGAAGATCTTGTCGCGCCACTCGATCTCCGAAAGCCACTTCTCGTCGATCGCGTTGTTCTTGATGTCCTCGTACAGACGCGTGAACCGTGAGATGTGATCGCGCGTCCGCTTGTGCGCGTACTCGGTCATCGTTCCCGTCTTCATAATGAAGGCCCAGTCGCTCGACTGCGCAAG